>JAZQQA010000226.1:0-2483 GCA_045628825.1 Agathobacter sp. | reverse complement strand
GGGGAGTCACTTAGCAATATCATTAACGCGGATGCGTTGATTCAGGAAGCCAACGAGCATTATGCAGAAGTATTGTATGGCACCTTTATGGCAGATTTTTGCGCAGAACAGGGTGGCGTGTGCGCAACGATTTTCCAGGCGCACCAGAATTTCCCGAAGGCAATTCAAGCATCAGGCGATGGATTGTGTATTTACCTGATTCCAGAAGGAGAAGAAAAAGTCTGCTTCTCTAGTGGCATGGCAAGAGAGCAAAAAGTGATGCTGCACTTCCATAGCAAGGATACAAGCATTGAGGAGTTGGATAACAGAAGCTTGATTTACCAGGCACCAGTAGAGCCTTTCGTAAGTCCAGAGCAGTTTGGTGCAGCATCTGTTTTCCCAGATATTGTGACACCAGTAGCCCATCGTATCGACGATGTGGAGCTTGCACTTATCGCCAGTGCAGACAACCATGGAAGAGCCTACGGAATGATGAACTGGGGAGATTTCCCTGACCTCAACTATACGGCACAAGGACGCGGTGGCGGAAGACTGGTATGGTCCAACAACGAATATGATTATCCACACGCCATGTTCATGATGTATGCAAGAACCGGAGTGCGTCGTTTCTTAGACTATGGTAAGACCGCAGCATGGCACTGGATGGATGTGGATGTGTGCCACTACAGCGAGGACCCACTTCTGGTGAATGGACAGTGGGAGCATACGGCTTGTCACAATGGTGGAGATTTTGCAAAGACCTCAGTGAAGGGTGTTATGGTATGTAGCCATGAGTGGGTAGAAGGCTTACTTGATTTGTGGCATTTTACAGGAGATGCCCGTGCTCTTGAGACGGCTCTTGGTATCGGGGAAAATGTATTGGCCCTTCTTGAGACGCCAATGTATCAGACCACTGGAGAAGCCAATGCAAGAGAGACAGGATGGGCACTTCGTACCCTTACTGCATTGTATGTTGAAACCCATGAGATGCGCTGGCTTACCAAGGCCCAGTGGATTGTGGATCAGTTCAAGCTGTGGCAGGAGAAATACGGGGCATGGCTGGCACCATATACCGACAATACGGTGATTCGTGTCGGCTTTATGATTTCCGTTGCAGTTGGAAGCCTCATGCGTTATTACCGAGAGTTCCCATCGGAGGAAATCCGTGACATGATGATTTCTGCCATTGATGACCTGGTGGAAAATGGCATGAACGGCTATGGACTTTTCTATTACAAGGAGCTGCCAAGCTTAAATCGTAATGGCAACAATACCTTGCTGCTTGAGTCTATGTACATCGGCTATGAGTTGACAGGAGATAAGAGATACCTTGAGGCAGGTCTTAAGACCTTCCATAAGAACATGGGAGGCGCCTTTGGCTACAACGCCAATAAGCGTGTAGAAGAGGATGCGGTGCTTGCAGGAAGCACTTCACCAAAGGGCTTTGCCCAGAGCTTTTTGCCACTGACACTTTTCTATAATGCGGCAGCAAAAGAAGGATTACTATAATAAAAGGGGGACAGTTCTTGTGTTACGCCTTTGACGCAAGGACTGTCCCTATTTTTATTCCATAATTACCCGAATACGGGCAAAAATGATTGATATTATCCATGAACGGGTGTATTATCTAGACATGACAGTAGAAGAATTAAAATCACGAAAGAAAAAACTAAAAATTACAACGAGTGAGCTTGCGCGCATGGCGGATGTTCCAAATGGGACATTAAGTAAGATCTTGACGGGCGAGACTAAGAATCCATCTCATGCAACGATGGAGAAACTAGAGAGGGTTCTTATGCAGGAGGAGATGGATGGCCGCTTGATGGCATATCATGATGCCATGCTGCGTAAGGACACCCGCATCACAGTAGATGACATTGTCATGAAGTCAGGTGGAAGAGATAAGGAATTAGTTGATGGAAAAGTGATTACTTGCGATATGCCGGGACTTGCCCATCAGGACATGGTCGAAAGCATAGGGGAAAAAATTCGCTCATTTATTAAGGAGAATGGTGGCGATTGTAAGGTCTATGTGGCTGGGCTTAATGTCTATTTGGATGATGATGAATACACCTTGGTGATTCCTGATGTTGTAGTGGTGTGTGATCGAGAGAAACTGAAGGAAAAAGGTCTCTATGGTGCGCCCGATTGGGTAATTGAAGTAGTATCTCCTAGCACAAGGGAGGTAGATTACCATAAAAAGCTTTATAAGTATATGAACGCCGGTGTTAGGGAATACTGGATTGTGGATATAGAGCGCGAAATGGTTTCTGTCTGTATCAATGGGGAACCTATGAATGTGACAATCTATCACTTTGGCGAAGAAATTCCAGTGGAATTGTGTGACAGAAAATTAACTATATGGTCAAATGAAAAACTAAATTCCACTTGAGCTTTGAAAAATAGCCTCTATGACGTTTTTGAGGAATGAAAACCTAAAATTATACCTTGGAGAGGCCTAAAAAACGTGTTAAAATCGGTGTATCGATTCTGTTTGTTTGCAT
>JAZQQA010000225.1:0-10438 GCA_045628825.1 Agathobacter sp. | reverse complement strand
TTGGTTAGAGCGCCGCCCTGTCACGGCGGAGGTCGTCGGTTCGAGTCCGATCTGGGTCGTTCATTTGGGATCTTAGCTCAGCTGGGAGAGCATCTGCCTTACAAGCAGAGGGTCACAGGTTCGAGCCCTGTAGGTCCCATTATCCGAACAGGATATGCCTCAGTGGCGGAACTGGCAGACGCGCAGGACTTAAAATCCTGTTGTAGTGATACAGTACCGGTTCGATTCCGGTCTGAGGCATTTGTTATGAAACTGCTTGACAAGAGTGGTTTTATGATATAAAACAATATAGTAAATAATATGTGTGTGTAGCTCAGCTGGATAGAGCACTTGGCTACGGACCAAGGTGTCGGGAGTTCGAATCTTCTCACGCACGCTATTCGAAGGAGACTAGGTATTTTACCTAGTCTTTTTTCGTTGTAGAAGATTGGTCGATATGCTAAAGTAAAATGGTATTATTTTTTTATACAGGAGTGTATGAAATGAAGAAGGTTTTTATCTCTTTTTCATCGAAGGAGACAGATGAGGCAAAGAGAATATGTGAATTATTAGAAGCAGGTGGATTCCCATGCTTTATTGCATTTCGTGATATTCAGGCAGGACATGAATATGCATCCGATATCATTGATGGGTTAGACCAAGCAGAGGTGATGGTACTTATTCTTTCACAGGCGAGCAATGATAGTCCTCATGTGCTTCGTGAAGTGGAGTATGCGGTAAGTCATCATACCCCAATTATTGTATACCAGGTAGAAGATGTAGAAATTAGTAAGTCTATGAAATATTTCTTGATGACGCATCAGTGGATTTTTCGAGAAATGGATCGAGAAGAACGTCTTTTGGCAGGGGTTTCTGACATGCTTTCTCGCGTAGAAGATGCACCAACAGAAGTGGATGGTTCTTATCTGAACTTTGCATATGCGAAAAAGGATAAGCCAAAAAGTAAAAGACGCTTATTTACGCTTGTTGGAAGCCTAGCTTTTGTGATTCTTCTTGCAATGGGTGGATTCATTTATGGAGTATCTCATGGGAAGCAGAATGCAAAGCCACATTATGCTGTGGGCGATACAGTAACCTTTGGTTCTTATCAGGGGGAGCCAATTGACTGGCGTGTATTAAAAGTATATGAGGATGGTTCTGCATATCTCATTTCCAAGGATATCCTTTGTATGAAGGCATTTGATGCGCCAGAGGGTGGCAGATACAATGAATACGAGGGAGTGGATTATTGGACCTATGAGAATCATATTATTGAAGATTCGGAATTACAGATTCTTACAAGAGGAAATAATGATTGGTCCGTTTCCAATTTGCGTACATGGCTGAATTCAAGCGCGGAGCTGGTGAAATACGAAGATCAGGCTCCAACCTATCAAGCAGTATGTTTAGGACAGAATAGTTATAGTGATGCTCCAGGCTTTCTCTACGAGTTTACGGAGGATGAACAAAAGCGTTTGGTGCCAGTAAAGCATGAGAATGCGGCGAATGTTTGGAGCAAGGAAGCAACTGATGGAGTGGTTCGCTGCGAAGACTATGTCTATCTTCCAAGCATTGAGGAATTATCGCTTTTTGAAGAGGCAGGAATCTCACCATATGCAACGGTAAGGCCTAAGGCAATGGAGGAAGACCAGACCCATGATTGCGCGTCCCTTCAGGAACATTACCATACAGAGCATTATTATTACTGGCTGCGTGACGCATCAGATTCTGCTGCGAATATGGGGTATATCGCATTAACAGAAGTGGATGGCATGGAAGAGGGCTATATGGAATGGTCGGTTGGCGTCTCTTGCTATGGTGTTCGTCCTGCAATTACCATTAAATAAGAGAAGATAGTTTTCGCCACCTTCAATGGCGACATATGGGGAAATATATGAAAATTAAAACAGAAAAGCTCGATTTTGAGCAGGTGCTTGCGCTTCCAAAGGAAAAGCGATTAAAACCAGTAAAGCCAAATGCTTTTTTGAAAAAAGTGATTGAGGTTGCTTCTGCGCCGGATCTTAAGGCGACGAACTTTACTTATCAGGAATTTGGGATGGAGAACTTAGGCAAGGATGAGCCTTGTCTGATTCTCATGAACCATTCGAGTTTTATTGATCTTAAAATCGTATCTCGGGTGTTCCATGATCGTCCATATAATATTGTGTGCACCAGTGATGGCTTTGTAGGCAAGTGCGCAATGATGCAAAAGATTGGGTGTATTCCAGCACGAAAGTTTGTGATGGATGTGGCGTTACTTAAGGATATGAAGTATGCCGTAGATAAGCTTGGGGATTCCATTCTGATGTATCCAGAAGCTAGCTATAGCTTTGACGGAACAGCAACTCCATTACCAGATTCTGTGGGAAAGTGCGTAAAGTTCTTGGGCATTCCTGTGGTTATGATTCGTACCTATGGAGCCTTTGCCAGGGATCCTTTATATAACAATCTGCAGCTTCGTAAGGTAGACGTGTCTGCAGATGTAACATATTTACTTTCTCCTTCAGACATTAAGGAAAAATCAATTGATGAAATCAATGCAATTTTAGAAGAACAGTTTACCTTTGATAATTTTGCGTGGCAGCAAGAGAATCAGGTGGTGATTGATGAAGAGTTCCGTGCGGATTTCTTGAATCGCGTCCTATACAAATGTCCACATTGTATGGAAGAGGGCAAGATGGAAGGCAAGGGAGCTCAGATACGTTGTAAATCTTGTGAGAAGACCTATGAGCTTACGGAATATGGAAAACTGATTGCGATGGATGGTGACTCGAAGTTTTCTCATGTGCCAGACTGGTACAAGTGGGAGAGGGAATGTGTGCGCAAGGAATTAGAGGATGGCACATATGAACTCAAGATTCCGGTGGATATCTATATGCTGGTGGACACAAAGTGTGTATATCAGGTGGGAGAAGGCGAATTGACCCATGACGCGAGTGGATTTCATCTAGTAGGATGTGATGGTCGATTGGATTATGCGCAGGGGCCAAAGGCTTGCTATAGCTTATATGCAGATTATTACTGGTATGAGATTGGAGATATGATTTGTATTGGCAACACAGAGGCCTTGTACTATTGCTTCCCGAAGGTGGAAGGAGACTATGTGGCTAAGACCAGGCTTGCTACAGAAGAGTTGTATAAAATAAGTAAATAGCATTTAAGGAGATTGTATGAAGAAACACTTTCTACGGAAAGCGCTACAAATTGGAATATTTGGCCTGATGCTCTTGGGAACCCTTGGACTTGCAAAAGTGGATACCCTTGCAGACAATGTGGTGATTGTTATAGATCCAGGGCATGGTGGGGAGAACGAAGGTGGAAAGACTGAAGTCTACACAGAAAAGGAAATCACACTTCGAACTGCCATTGCCATGAAGGAAGAACTGGAAAAATACCAGGGTGTTCAGGTGTATCTGACCCACGATGTAGACAAGGATATGGAAATCAAAGACCGCGTCGCGTATGCGGAGTCGGTGCATGCGGATTTCTATTATAGCCTGCACTACAATATGTCAGAATATCATACCTTATATGGAACCGAGTGCTGGATTTCCGCCTTTGGAGATTGCCATGCAAAGGGGTATGATTGTGCCAAAATTGTAAATGAGGAACTGGCAAGCACAGGAATTGCCAACCGTGGCATTAAGATGCGCTTAGGCAAGAAGGGGACAGACTATTATGGCGTCATTCGTTATGCGGCGGAATACGATATGCCAGCCATGATTATTGAGCATTGTCACATGGATCATGAGAAGGATGCACCATATCTTAATCTAGAGTCCTGGCCAGAAAAGTATGGTGTCATGGATGCTACTGCGGTTGCGAAATATTTTCATCTAAAGTCAGACAAGCTTGGAGTGGATTATTCTTCTTTCCAATATGAAAAGACCAAGGCGGTAAAAGAGGTCTTAGGGCCAGATAAGACAGGCCCGGAGGAACTAAGCATTCTTTCTCTTGAAAGAGACGAGGAAAAAGGAGTGCTTCACGCATCAATTTCGGCAGTGGAATCCTACAGTAAGCTTATGTATTATTGCTATTCCATGGATGGGGGAGTGACTTTTTCTGATCGTGAGATTTGGCCAGATGGAGAAGCTTCTGTGAATTTTGATATCCCAATCCCAGTGGGGATGGACGGAAAACTGATTCTTCGCGTCTACAATAACTATGATTTAGAAACGGATAGTGAAGAGCAGATGATTGCAGGGCTTCCATTCCCAGAAGAAATATCAACTATGGATGAAGATGCGCTAGGTGAGATGAAGGATGATTATGAAGCGAGGTCCCTGGCTGAACGCGTCTTTGCGGAGCAAATGCTTGCTGCAAAGGTGGGAAGTGTTGTGTGCTGTTTTATGACAGGAATGGCATTTTTGCTTATGGTGGCTTCCATTGCGGCAATCAAAAAGAAGGTTTTGTCTGGAAAAATTGGCACACTTCTTCTTCTGGCATCCATTCTAGCCTTGGGTGTGCTTGGATATTTTGCATTTGATCACATTCGTACACTTCAGTGTTTACTTGAAGTTGCGGAGTTGACTGGATTATAAAGATGGGTACAAGGATAAGTATTGAACATTTGGATTTGCCAGAACTGCAAATCTATCGAGAAACTTCAGAAAATCGATTGGCGCATTGCCTGGAGCCGGAACCAGGACTATTTATTGTGGAAAGTCCTAGAGTGATTTTAAGAGCCCTAGAGGCTGGATATACTCCAGTATCTATTTTGTGTGGAAATCACATGGAGGATGAGGATGCTAGGCGTGTATTAGCGCTTTGCGATGTGCCAGTATATGTGGGAGAGAGTGAACTATTACAGTCATTGACAGGGTTTTCTTTGACGAGAGGAATGTTATGCGCAATGAAGCGTAAGCCTCTTAAAAGTATGGAAGAGGTATGCCAGGATGCGAAGCGTATTGTGATTCTGGAGGATGTGGTAAATCCAACCAATGTAGGGGCTATTTTCCGTTCTGCGGCAGCTCTTGGGGTAGATGCAGTGTTATTGACACCGAATTGCGCAGACCCTTTGTATCGTAGAGCTGAACGTGTGGGCATGGGAACCATGTTTCAGGTGCCATGGACATATATCGGGATTAGGGAAGGCGATTGGAAGGTAGATGAGCGCAAGAAAGCCGGCGTATGGCCAGTAGCTGGGATGGAGGAACTAAAAGCACTTGGTTTTTCTTTTGTCGCCATGGCCTTGCGTAAGGATACCATTGATATTCGAGATGAGCGATTGGCTAAGGTGGAACGACTTGCGATTCTTATGGGAACGGAAGGCGAGGGACTAAAGGAAGAGACCATGGATGCCTGTGATTATACGGTAAAGATTCCAATGTTTCATGACGTGGATTCTCTTAATGTTGCTGCGGCCAGTGCGGTAGCCTTTTGGGAATTGGCAGGGAAATTGAAGGGTTGATATTTATGCAAAGTATTGCATAGAAATGAATATTTATAAAGTAAAGTAAAAGAGCCAGTCGCAAGACTGGCTCTTTTGAGGGGAGTATAAATAATTAATAAGAGGTATAACATTGAAAAGATGTTCTCTTTTCAACTTGAATTATAAGGGAGAAAAATCCAAAAAGCAATACAAAAAATAATAAAATTATGAGAATATTTTGTACACTGTTTATAAATTAACAAGAAAAAGCCTTATAAATTCGCCTTTATATGGAAACTCTTATGGGAACGGAAAGCGCGAGAAAACGGGCCTAAAAGAAAAAACTATTTCAAATTGTGCGCTTTTGAGGCATAATAGAATTGTATACGTATGCCAATGGCTAGTAAGAGGATTAAGAATGAAAAAATATGAAATCGTGGTTCCATGTCATTTCGGTTTGGAATCCGTAACCAAAAGAGAAATATACGATTTAGGATATGAAGTGACCAAGGTAGAGGATGGACGTGTTACCTTTGAGGGGGACGCTGAGGCAATTTGTCGTGCGAACGTTTTCCTTCGCACAGTTGAGCGTGTGCTTTTACAGGTAGGCCGTTTTCATGCTACCACCTTTGATGAGTTTTTTGAGAAGATCAAAGCACTTCCTTGGGAGGAGTATATCCCACAGGATGGCAAGTTCTGGGTGACGAAGGCATCCTCTGTAAAGAGTCAGCTGTTTTCAACCTCAGATTTGCAGTCTCTTGCCAAGAAGGCAATGGTTGAGCGCATGAAGACTCACTACCACGTGAATTGGTTTTCGGAAGATGGAGATGCTTATCCAGTTCGAATCTTCCTAAATAAAGATGAGGTTATGGTGTGCCTGGATACCTCTGGAGAATCTTTGCATAAGAGAGGTTATCGTCTTGCAACATCAAAGGCACCATTAACGGAGACACTGGCAGCAGCGCTTATTATGCTGACACCATGGCATGGGGACCGTATTCTTGTGGATCCATTTTGTGGTAGTGGCACTTTTCCAATTGAGGCAGCCATGATGGCGGCAAATATTGCGCCAGGGATGAATCGTTCTTTTACTGCAGAAAAATGGACCAATATCATTGATAGACAACTATGGTACGATGCGGTAGAAGAAGCGAATGATATGGTAGATACAGACATCTCTGTTGATATTCAAGGATTTGATATCGATGGCGAGGTTGTTAAGAACGCAAGAGAAAATGCGAAGCGTGCAGGGGTGGATCATTTGATTCATTTCCAGCAGCGTGCAGTTGCAGACCTTCGTCATCCGAAGAAATATGGTTTTGTCATTACCAATCCACCATATGGTGAGAGATTGGAGGACAAAGCAGATTTGCCAGCTCTTTACACACAAATTGGGCAGGCATATGAGGGACTCGACAGCTGGTCACTCTATATGATTACTAGCTATGAGGATGCAGAGCGATACGTTGGAAGAAAAGCGGATAAGAACCGCAAAATCTACAATGGTATGATTAAGACTTATTTCTATCAGTTTATGGGACCAAAGCCACCAAAGAAAAATGCGTAAATTTAAATATTCGAAAAGATATATTACCATAACGCTGATTCTGGCACTTCTCATCGGCTTCCGATTCCATTTTATGAATCTGGAGCGTGCAGAAGTGAGCGACTTCCGTGGAGGAGCATTAAAGGAAACTGTCTGGTATCCAATTGTTTCTCATGAAGTCAACGGAAAACTGTTTACTGTGGTAATTGATAACAAGGCATATACAAATGAAGATTACACCTTCTATATGAATAACAAGCGGGATGTTATGGTGCCAATCACCATGCTTAGAGATTCTCTCAACTGTAGTGCACATCTTTATGGGCAAAATCGATTGGTGGTGCAAAAGCGCAGCGATACCGCAGCGTTCCAGTTAGCACAGCTCGTTGCAGATTTGAATGGCGATTCCCATGACATCAGCTCGGCGCTTACCCGTGTTGGAGATGAATATTACGTAAGTCTGAACGATTTGTCGAATCTTATGGGCTTTTCTTGCTCGTTTCATGCCCAGGACAATGCATTTTCTGTGGCGGATATGTCAGAGACAATCTCGATTGTGCCATCACATTATGATTTGCGAGAGCAGGCAAGAGTACCAGCAGTTCGTAACCAGGGAAGCTATGGAACCTGTTGGGCATTTGCAGCATCTGCAGCTATGGAATCCATGATGTTGCCAGAGGAGAAAGCAGTATTTTCCGTAGATCATATGGTGCTTGCCAATTCCTTCAAGACAAGTCTCTACGATGGCGGCGAGTATACCATGGGAATGGCATATTTTGCAGCATGGCAGGGACCTGTCTACGATGCTGACGATCCATATGATGGAAAAACAGATAAGTCCTTATCTGCAGTCAAGCATGTGCAGGAGATGCGCATCATTGATGGTAAAGATTATGAAGCCATCAAGACAGCGGTGTTTAAATATGGTGGAGTGCAGACCTCTTTGTACTCAACCCTTCGTAGTACGACAACGAATTCAGAGTATTATAATGCAGAAACCAATGCCTATTGCTATATTGGTACAGAAAAGCCAAATCATGGCGTTTTGATTATCGGATGGGATGACAATTACTCTAAGGATAATTTTGCCATGGACCTAGAAGGCGATGGCGCGTTTATCTGTCAGAACAGCTGGGGAAAGAACTTTGGTGAAGAAGGAATTTTCTATGTTTCTTATTATGATACCAATATCGGTACCCACAACGTGGTCTATACCAAGGTAGAGCCAGTAGACAACTATGATGCACTATATCAAAGTGATTTGTGTGGCTGGGTTGGAAGCATTGGCTACGAGAGAGAGAATATCTACGGCTCAAATGTGTTTACCGCAGAGATGGATGAGAGTCTTGCAGCAGCGGGCTTTTATGCCACTGGCGCTGGTACCGAGTATCAAGTCTTTGTTACTAAGGATTTTGAAGATGCAGATTCTTTGATCAATCGAACCTTGGTGGCAAGTGGCACATTGACCCAGGCGGGTTACTATACTATCGATTTTGACAAAGCAGTGGATGTAAAAGAGGGCGAGCGGTTCGCAGTCACGGTGTTCCTTAATACACCAGGTGCAACGCATCCTCTTGCAATCGAATATAATACAGGGGAAAAGGCATACGGCAATATGGACCTTACGGATGGAGAAGGCTATATCAGTTCCAATGGAACGCGCTTTACCAACGTGAAGACACAAAGGGATTGTAACCTTTGTATTAAAGCCTATGCCAATCACAAATAATGGATGAGAAGGTATTAAAATGGAGCACGGGCGTCATTGTTCTTGCAACCATCCTTTTTCTGGTAGGGGTTTTCTATCTTCCAAGTATTCATGAGCGATCTGTTTTGATAGCACAAGAGAATTATGATCCTGTGGAGGAAGTGGTGATTGCTGCATCCTCAGCGGATCTGGATATGGTAGAGGAAGAGGGAACAGGCTCGCTTCTTAGCATTGAGTTGCCAGAGGGCGTGACCTTTCGGCAGGTTACCTTTGAACAGGATTACTTGAATCAGATGGTGTACTTACGAATTCCTTCTGATAGCAAAGATTATTTTGCAGACTACAAGGTAAAGGGAAGCTGTAACCATGTGAAGTCTATCAGCTACTATCGAGAAGCAGACCAGGTGGTCATTGCGGTGAAAACAGATATGGTGGTGGAGTCTAGTACCATTTACGATGAACAATCTGTTTTCCTAGAATTCGTGGACCCGCACGATTTGTATGACAAGGTGGTAGTCATTGATGCAGGCCATGGTGGAAGAGATGGAGGCGCGTCGCGTCTTGGTGTGAAGGAAAAGGACCTAAATCTTGCGATGCTTCTTGCAGTGAAGGAACTGTTGGAAGAGGATAGTCATATTAAGGCCTACTATACCCGTACAGAGGATGTGGCGACTACCTTGGATCAGCGTGTGCAGCTGGCCAACAAGGCCCATGCGGATTTGTTTATCAGTATTCATAATAATTCCATCAGCTCCGGAATGTATTCGGGCATGCGTGGAACCCAGGTTATGTACAGTGAGTCCGATGATTCTGAGCTATCTAGCAAGAAGTTTGCAGGCATATGTAAGCGCAACGTAATCGCAGCTTGTAAGAGCAAGGATCAGGGACTTATTAAGGGCGACAAAATCTATATTATACGAACCAGTCAGGTACCAGTGGCTCTCATCGAGGTTGGCTTTATGACCAATCGTGATGAACTTTTAGACCTTGGAACAGAGGAGTACCAGGAAAAGGTAGCACAGGGAATTTATAACGCTATTTTAGAGGCGTTTGAGGAAGGATATTAAGATGCAGACAATCATTTTTGCAACAGGAAATAAGGATAAAATGCGTGAGATTCGTGAGATTATGGCGGATCTTCCAGTAGAGATTTTTTCTATGAAGGAAATTGGCGTGGATCCAGAAATCGTTGAAGATGGTGAGACCTTTGAAGAAAATTCTTTGATTAAGGCAAGAACCGTTGCAGCAGCATTGCCAGAGGAATACAAGGATGCCATTGTCCTTGCAGATGATTCTGGACTTGAGGTAGATGCGCTAAATAAAGAGCCAGGCGTGTATTCTGCGCGCTATATGGGCGAGGATACCTCCTATACCATTAAGAATCAAAGCATCATTGACCGTTTGGAGGGGGTGGAGAAAAAGGATCGTACTGCCCGCTTTGTTTGTGTGATTGGAGCAGTTCTTCCAAGTGGAGAAGAATTTGCGATTCGTGAGACCATGGAAGGCTACATTGGATATAAGGAAGATGGGGAAAATGGATTTGGCTATGACCCAATTTTCTATTTGGATGAGTATGGCTGTTCTTCGGCAGCACTTTCTCGTGAACAGAAAAATGCAATCAGCCATCGTGGAAAGGCTCTTCGCGCCATGCGAAATCAGCTCTTCAAAAAATAATTAAAAAAATTGAAAAAACATGTTGACATTGTTTGGAGTCTATAGTATATTCTTACTTGCGTCACGGAAGTGATGAATTAAATAACTCCTTCGGGGTGTGGCTCAGTTTGGCTAGAGCGCCTGGTTTGGGACCAGGAAGTCGCAGGTTCGAATCCTGTCA
>JAZQQA010000224.1:0-7678 GCA_045628825.1 Agathobacter sp. | reverse complement strand
GTCTTACAACCGCACCATTCATTGCTCCACCAAGCATGGTTCCGATTGTCATAATCGTGCTGGCAACGCAGATTGATAATGCTGCCAAAAATCCTGCACGATTCTTATTCATAGTCTGTCTTAATCTTGTATCCATTTTGTGTTTACCCTCCTAATTTGCCTCAAATAGTGCTAAATATTCTTCGAATACCTGAAGTGCTGCATCCACTGGCTCTGGGCTACTCATATCGACTCCAGCTGCTGCCAGAAGATCGATTGGGTCCTTCGATGAACCGCCCTTTAAAAATTCATTGATATATCTTGTTACTGCGCTCTCTCCCTCTTCTAAAATCTTCTTAGAAAAAGCAGTAGCTGCCGAATAACCTGTCGCATACTGATATACGTAATAAGGTGTGTAGAAATGAGGAATACGCATCCACTCATGGGTAATCTCATCATCTACTACCATATCTTCACCAAAGTACAGACGAATCAAATCGCCGTAGATCTGATCTAAGAGATCCATGGTAAGGCTCTCTCCACCTGCCTGCTTCTCGTGAGCGATATGCTCAAACTCTGCGAACATACACTGACGATATAAGGTGGTACGGAAGCTATCCAGATAATGATTGATGAGATAGCGTCTCTCATTCTCATCCTCACTATGCTCAAGCATATAATTCATGAGAAGTGCTTCGTTACAAGTAGAAGCAACTTCCGCTACGAAGATGCGATATCCAGCATAGGTCACTGGCTGTGCACTGTTGGAATAGTAGGTATGCATCGCATGTCCCATCTCATGTGCCAGAGTAAATACGCTGTTTAAGTCTCCCTGGAAATTCAAAAGCACGTATGGATGTGTGCCGTATGCACCCCAAGAATAAGCACCGCTTCGCTTGTTCTCATTCTGGTAGACATCAATCCAACCATCCTCGAAGCCCTTTTTGAGTACTGACACATACTCTTCTCCCATTGGGGCAAGGGCTGCGATCACAAGGTCTCTCGCCTCTTCAAAGGTGTAGGTCTTCACTGGTGCATCAACCACCGGTACGTAGATATCGTACATGTGAAGACTCTCCACATCCAGAAGCTGCTTACGAAGAGAGATATAACGATACATGGCAGGCATATGCTTGTGTACCATCTCGATTAAGTTGTCGTATACCGACTCTGGAATGTTGCCGCCATCCAGATACATGGCTCTGGCGCTGGTATACTTTCTTGCTTTTGCGAAAAACTGATCGCGTTTCACCTGACTGCTATAGATCGTTGCAACCGTATGTCCCCAATCCTCATAGGTACCATAATATCCTTCGAATACCTGCTTACGAAGACTACGATCTGGATCTGTCTGCAATGGCACGAAATTGCCATGGGTCACTGGAACACGATTGCCCTCTACATCGCGAATGGATGGGAACTTAATATCCGCATTATTGAAAATCGAATAGATATTATAAGGACTACCAGCCATCTCTCCAGCCATAGCAAGGATGCGTTCCTCTGCTGCTGAAAGGGTATGCTCTTTGGTACGGCGAATCTCATCAATCGCACGCTGATACTTGGAAAGCCCTGCTTCCTCTGCATAAAGCTCTGCAAGTCTCTCATCCGAGATTGCAAGAATCTCAGGATCTGCAAAAGCTCCTGCCTCTGCTGCAACCGTAAGTACATGATCTGCTCTTGCCGCATAATCCTGATACTTGGCTACCGCTGTATCCTGGTGCCACTTCTCATTGGAATAGACCTCTACGCGGCTGCCATAGTAGTTCAGCTCATCCAACAGCTGAAAGAAGGCCAGTAGCTTTGCACCACTTTCTGCCAGACATCCTGCGTATCCGCGAAGGTCTTCCGCCAGTGCAAGAACCTTGTCATGCTCCTTCTCCCAATCTGCATCTGTCGCATACAAGTCTTCCAGGCGCCACTGATACTCCTTTGGTATTTCCTCTCGTTTCCTCAATGTGTTTTGTGCCATTTACTTTTCCCCTATAACTTATACTCTTTTGAGTCTTACTTCTTGATCAATGTTCCCATGCCACCAACGAACTCTTCCGAATCCTTATGAAGCTTGGTGATTACAACGGAACGAATTGCTGACTCACCGATGAAATCGATGGCAGCCTCAATCTTCGGAGCCATGGTGCCTTCCTCGAACTCTCCAGCTTCCAGATACTTCTTTGCATCTGCAACAGAAAGCGTATCAAGAGGCTTCTCATCTGCAGTTCCAAATCCAGTACATACCTTATCCACGCTGGTAAGGATTACAAGCATATCTGCATCCAAAAGCTCTGCAAGCTTGCCAGCCGCACTATCCTTTTCAATAACAGCGCTTGCACCCTGCAGGTTGTTGCCCTGGGCAAGAACTGGAATTCCACCACCGCCACAAGCGATAACCACCTGGTCTGCATCAGAAAGTGCGCGAATTGCATCGATTTCTACCACATCCACTGGCTTTGGCGCTGCAACA
The DNA here is from genome assembly GCA_045628825.1 of Agathobacter sp. Taxonomy (GTDB): domain Bacteria; phylum Bacillota; class Clostridia; order Lachnospirales; family Lachnospiraceae; genus Roseburia. Next base: position 5,235 of record JAZQQA010000224.1, on the reverse strand, counting down.
ATACGGCGGAAACCACCGTCCACTGCTACTACATGGTTGCCCTTCTTCTCCTCTTCTTCAGCCTCTTCTGCTGTCATCACACGACCGATAGCCTTGGTAGGATGATAAAATGCCTCATCGTATGGATCCACTACCATCTGAGTAAGTACGGTAGATACGGTCTTAAAAATGCCACGATTTAAAAGTTCTGTGCGGATTGCATTCTGAAGGTCATAGCCGATGTATCCCTGACTCATGGCCGAACATACCGAAGTAGGTGTACCAGTATACTCTGGATAAAGCTTCGCGAATTCTGACATAGCTGCATGAATCATACCAACCTGAGGTCCATTGCTATGAGTGATAACCACCTGATAATCCTCACGAATGAAATCACAGATGGCCTTTGCAGTTCTCTTAACTGCCTCACGCTGCTCTGGCAAGGTCTTGCCAAGTGCCTCATGTCCAAGTGCGATTACAATTTTTTTCTTCTTCATATATCTATTTCCTCCAATCGGAATATTATTCTTCTCATCACTCAAGGAAAATTTTTCTTGAGATGAAATTGTAGTTGGTTACAATCATGGTAGCTCCCACCTTGGCAATCATGTAATAGATGCCAAAGGTCTCAACCGCAATCCACATGATGATCTGATTAAAGCCCAGTCCAATTAGACTTAGCAGGATAAAAATGCTGATTTCCTTCACTTTACTCATGCCTTCCTTCCCTCGGAAAACAAAGAGCATGCTAAGGATATAATTTACGATGGTGGCTACGGTATATGAGGTTCCCGTCGCTGCAAAATAGCTCAGTCTCGTAAATTCCGTCAGTAAAATCATGAGTCCGTAATCCAAGAAAAAACAGAAGGTTCCTACGGACGCAAACTTCGTAAACTGCAGAAGCAGTTTTTTCATTTTATTCATTGAATTCTCCAAAAAAGCGCAGAATACCCCAAATAATACAATTATGATTCATTATACTATTTTCTGCATTTTTCTACAACTTTTTTCCCATATTTTCTCATGCATTTGGGCGCAAAAAAAGCGCCCTCGATCCGAGAGCGCCATATGCATCACTTCGCCTTATTTTCGGACTTCAAAGTGTAAGACTCAAGACCTGCTATAACGGCCTTGCTACCCTCTTCGATTCCCTGATGCAATAGCTCCATATCTGGCTGCACATGGTTCGGAGATGACAGCCTGCCTTGCACTTTTGCAATCTCATAATTCTTCTCAATGATACTTGCGGTTACCAGCCTATCCTTCATCGGTGTCTGCAAATGCGCCGTCACCATATTAAGCACCGCATTTGGTGAGCTACCATGGTCTCCATAAAGAATGAAAAGGAGCTGGCGAATGGCGGTATCCGGAAAATCCTTGAATACATTGCTTAATGCATCGCGAATCTTCTTATCATCATCCTTTGCCTTGATATTCTCCATAGATGGATGTAGATATTCCAGCAAATATGGTAGCGCACTCAAGTTCAAGATTTCAAACCAGCGAATGGTCTGCTCCGCCGTCGGGCAGCTCACGCTACTTTCCCAGTTCTGCACCGTCTTCCTAGCCACCCCAATTTCATTGGCCATGTACTCCTGTGATTTCCCCATCTTTGTCCTTGATTTACCAAGCATTAATGCAATTCTTTGATCAACCATGAGCTACCTCCTCCTAACATTGCATTTAATCTAACAAACTAGACCTTACTTTTGCAATTGAGCTGCAATTGAGCGCAAAAATACGTGAAAAATACGTGTGCGCAATTCGTTTCTCATAACATATCATATCATATAAATATGGAAAATAATTACGCATAGTCCATCTTTTTTCTGCGCACCCAGGTGTGCTGACAGATCACACCATTCCCCTTATGATGATGTTACAAGGCAAGGGCCTGACAGACAAACCCACGAAGGAGGAACCACCTATGAAATATTATCTCTGCTCTGTATGTGGTAATCTCGTCGAGATGGTGGATGACCATGGCAACACTCCAAGCTGTTGTGGTCGCGCCATGGCAGAGCTAAAAATCGGAAGCACAGACGGGAATCCAAAGACCCACATTCCACATGTAATGTTCTGTGCCAAAATGGAAAATGGTGTACAAAAGATCAATATCCAGGTCGGAGAAGAAGCGCATCCAATGCGAGACTTCCACCATATCCAATGGATTTCCATTGAGACCTGTTGTGGTGTGCACCGCGCCATACTAAAAGCAGAAGATGAGCCAAAAGCCACCTTCTATCTTCGTCCAGAGGAGAAGATTCGATGCATTTATGCATACTGCAATCTTCACGGTCTGTGGATGAAGCCAATGAACGTTGAGTAACAGATATCCTCTGTTCACCTCATATTCCTTATTTCCCCAGTATCACAAGAACGGCATCCTAACTCCATAGGATGCCGTTTCTTGCGTTTATATATTTATTTATCCGACAATTTTACAACGATGCAATCATCCAATTCTTTCACAAATCCCGCATGCGGATAAGCATCCATGTCATCCACAACCTGAAATGCTGCCCATGAATAATCGACATATCCATCCTTGAAATCATATCCCAACGTCTTCATAAATCGGCAGATTCGAATCGTAGCCCCAGTCTGATTATCCTCCGAATATCCAGCCTCAAAATATGACATTCCAAACATATCAATTTTCTTGCATGCTGCGTTTAGATGGTCTGGCCTTGCGCCAAAAAACACGACAGGCTTATCCATATTCTTTTCATCTACAACGCGATAAATCTCTGACGCAATGTCTCTTCCCACAAAAGAATCTTCCTCGTAACGAATGTCGTCCGTATACTGAAGGCGGAAGATCATCTGCGCCATAATCCATGTCACAACAACTATCGACGCAATCCCCACAAGGCTTGCCTTATGATTCCATTTCTTTATATATACATATGCAATCACACATAGGAATGCCGACACGAACTGTAAAGCAAACTGTGCCCTCGCGGTTGGAATTGCTCCCATGTATATTGTCATCAAGAACGGACTTGCGCACAATCCAATAATGCAGAGGATTTGAATTGTTTTTATTCCTCTATTCTTGAATGATTTAGCCACTCCAATCAGAATAAAAATTGCACCAATAATTCCAAGAGGGAAAAAACTTGCAAATCTTGCATCATGAAGCGTTAGCGCATATATGATATGCCCAGCAACAGATTTAATACTATCCCATATTGGCACTGTTCCCCACTTTACCTGATCATCGATATAATTCCCATCTGTAAAAAAGAGTTTGGTAATAAGACTATTGCTCAAAAAGATAACCAAAAAGAACGCAATAGACTGTCCAATCTTTTTCCAATACCATATTGCATCCTGTTCTTCTCTTTCTTGCAGCATATGCAAAAAGAAACACGCTATGACAAGGCTAATATAAAGCGCCACATTACCCTGATAAGAACAAATGCACCAAATGCCAAAAATGTAGCTAAGCACAAGAAGGTACCACTTTTTCTTTTCATCTAATACAAAAGCAAGCATTGTTCCTACAGAAATGGCGACATAGAAAAAGCTAATTGCCACTTCAACTCTTTGGAGTGAAAAATAGAATTGTGTCATCCAAATAGGCGACACACACCACAGAAGCATAAGCGCACCAAATGGATAGCATTCCCTTTTCCCCGAAAAATGCCAAAGTATAAAGGCAAAACAACAACCTGAAAGCGAGAAAAAAAGCACAAACATAAGTCCCGAAAAATATGGATTGTAATTTCGAAGACTCAGCAAAAATTTTGTTGCCAAAAGACCTTGTCGTCCTATCGTCTCCCAGCTAACGGTCGCACCAGGTTCGTTAATCACAACCTCCGTATCAATTCCAATGTTCATGGAAAAAATCAAATGACCCAAAACGGCCAAAACAGTAGCAAATGTAGCTACTAGCCACCGTATATATTTTCGAAGAAATTCAGTTATCTCACCGATCATGACGCCCTCCTACTTTTATCACGCTTAAAATTTTTGCTAACATCTTCGATGGAATATAGCACAATATTAGTCCCCATATTAATACAACCAGGCTACATCCTGACCAATATAGGATTGGTTGAAGGACCTGATTTGTAATGCCAAAAAAGGCACAAGAGAAAAACCACATCCGCATGGATTGTTCTCCTAGTTCGCCCAATATACTATTTCCAATCTTGAATCGACTAAATCTAGTCAAGCACACCAATGCATACACAAAGAATGGCGCATATATTATATCTAAAGGAATCAGTATCTCATTTTGCATCACCCAGAACTGGATATTGGGAGCCATTTTTCTCCCTGCCATAGCAAAAACAAACATAACACCAAGCACAACGATTTGGCCACCGCAAGAAGGAATCCATTTTTTCATAAGGCGATCGAACATGTGAAACAATCCATATCGTGCACAAATATAGCCCACAAAAGATACCATACTCCAAATCCCTATTTCGCGTACCACGCGCTGAAATCCTGATGAAATCGGCAATAGCAAGACTATCTGCAGGCAAAGAAGCCATACCCCAATTTTCAGAGTAAGAAATCCCACACCCCTTTTTTCATCAAAAGTAATAAATGGAAGTGCAACCATGATTGCACAATAAACGTATACATACCAACAAAAAACCATTGTATTGGTCTTCACTCCAAAAAGTTCTAAAACGACCTCATGCGCGGAATACTGATACTTACAAATCAATACTGCTAATAGTCCAAGAATGAAATAGCAAATCCAGTATTCCCCCAAAAATTTCCCAATTTTTTTTAGCGAATATGCCAAAGTCTTCCTTGACGCATGCCAATAGAAATATCCCGTCAGAAAGCAAAATACAGGCACACACATTTTAAATGGCTCATTCAGGTAGGAAGCATACTTTGCCCAATAAGGGAAATATGTGTTGCCTATCCACCAATGTGGAAAGGTGAAAAAGTGATGTATGAACATCATAATAACAGCTACACCTTTTACTATATTCGTAGTATCTTTATCAAAAAATGGTTGTCTCATAATAAAACAATTATATCGATGTTATAGTTTTCTCACAACAAAAAAGTGGAACAAGTTCCCTTGTTCCACTTAACATATATTTTCGCGATTATTGTGAAATATGAAGATCCTTTGCACTGGAAAGAGTTACTTCTACATCTTTACTGGTGTATCCACTATCACCTCTATGTAGAATTGTAACCGTTACGGTATCTCCTGCCTTATATTTCTTAAGCATGCCTTGTAAGCCTTGCATAGACTCTACTGCTTCTCCGTTTAAT
>JAZQQA010000223.1:0-3911 GCA_045628825.1 Agathobacter sp. | reverse complement strand
GATGCTGCTGTTGACCCTGTTCTCCAATACCATCATGAACCGGTCATTGGTGGAGGTAAGCACAGCCCGTATCGAGGGAGGAACCTTGGTATCCAAGGTGCGTGGCTCAGGCTATGTGGAATCAGCAGAGGGCTACAGTGTCTCTATTCAGGAAGTGCGTAAGATTAAGACTGTCGAGGTCCGTGAGGGACAGACAGTCAGCACAGGTGATGTGCTCTTTACTCTTGCAGATGAAGAGAGCGACGAGTTGATTGCAAAGAGGGCAGAAGTTGCAAAGGCTGAGCGAGAGTATATCCTTGGGACTTTTGATAGTATTCTAACAGCAGATCAAAGGAAGGCTGTTGAGTCAGGAAAGGGAACTTCACTTTCGACAATGCAGACAAATCTGGCAAGCGCAAAGGCTACACTGGATGCAGCAAAGGCGGCTGTTGATGAAGCTCGTAAGGGATTATCAGATTATACATACGTGGATTATGATGCGATAAATGCTGCGGAGAAGAAATTGGCTGAGGCAGAGGATGCCGCTCGTCCATATAAATTGGAAGCAGACTTGAAAAAAACCGAGATGACTACTGCGGAAACCGCCTATTCGAATGCGCTAAAGGCAAATCCTCAGGTGGAGGCAGATGTAACTTCGACTAAGGAAGCTTATGAGGTGGCTCGCAAAGCTTATGTGAAGGCTGAGCAAGATTTGGTTCCTTTTACGACAAATATTCAGAAGGCAGAAGAAGCAAAGGAGAATGCTTGGAAGGCAGTTACTGTTACCGTGGATGGAAATTCCAAGGTTAAGGAGGCAGAGGCAAATTACTCTGAGGCTAAGACCAACTATGATAATTTGTCGGCGCAGTATAAGGCTGAAATTGCTTTGGCAGATAGCTATGCTGCAATCAAGACTGCCAAAGCGGAACTTGCCAAGATGGAATCCAATGCAGTTGGTGCAACTGTGAAGTCTCCAATCAATGGTACGGTGTCAGAAATCATGTTGACTGCAGGTATGAAGACATCTGCCGATGAAACCATGATGACCATTCAGCCAGAAAATCTTGGATACACGCTCAGCTTTACTACAACAGCTGTGCAGTCTAAGAAGATAAAGGTTGGCGATGAAGCCAAGGTTGTGAACAACTGGTGGGGCGATGATATTAAGGCCCGTGTAAAGGCAATCAAGAAGAGCGCCAACGACAGAGACAACGTTACTGTTGTATGTGAGCTTACAGGAGATGATGTAAGAGTTGGAAGCAATTACACTCTTTCTATCGGAGAGAAGAGTGCCAACTACGATTTGATTGTTCCAACCAGCAGTATTCGCGAAGATGCCAATGGACGTTATATTCTTTGGATTGAGTCCAAGAATACCCCACTTGGTAACCGTTACTATGCGCGACGTGTTGACGTAGAGATTATCGCTGCGGACGATACTAATTCCGCAATTACTGGAAATGTCGATTCCTATGAATATGTCATTACCACCACAACAAAGCCAGTAGAAGAGAACCAACAGGTTCGTCTAGCTGATTAATGAGGAAAAAATGATTGTACCTAAGTTAAAACGATTCTTAAAGTACATAATTGCAATCCTTTGTCTACTTGTGACTCTGTGTCTGGAACTTGCAAGTAAGCACTATGTGTCAGATCTTGATACCCAACAGCTGGCCAAGCGATGGTCTAGGAAAGAGAAGTTTACCCAGGTATCCTGCTTTTTCCCAGAGGGCGAGGGGATTAGTGAAGACATGGTGCGCTACCTAGAACACAGCCTTGGCGAGGCCATGGAACAGACAGAGTCTGATTCGGACGTGGCAGGAAGAAAAATGATTGTTGCCTATAGCACTAGGGGCTCGATATCTTTGTATTCCGATAGGGGCTATGCAGATGATATCCGCTGCTATGCAGTATCAAAGGACTTTTTCCTGTTCCATCCATTACAGCTCGTCAGTGGTCACTATTTCAATGCCACAGATGATAACGAGGATGGCATCATTTTGGATGAGAATGTGGCATGGAAGCTGTTTGGTGCAGTGGATGTTGCAGGTCTTACGGTGACCATTGGGGATATGACCTATGTGATTCGTGGCGTTGTACAAGCGTCGGAAGGACATTATACCGAGGAAGCTGGCGATGATGTCATGACAGTCTATGTGGACTATAAGCTCTATGAGCATGCAATGGGTTATGATATGAGCCATGGTGGAGAATGGGGCTATGGTGGTCCAGGTCTTACCTACGATAACATCGAGCTTTTGATTGCAAATCCGGTAACCACCTTTGGCGTGAATACCATGCAGGCAGCCCTACAAGAGATTGGACTGGCGGATGGATATGATCTCGTGGAAAATACCAGTCGTTTTTCCATGAAGCAGCGTTTTGATCGTATTCGCCATTTTGGAACAAGGTCTATGCGTAGCAACCGCATTATTTATCCTTATTGGGAGAATAGAGCGCGTGGATATGAGGACGTTTCCTCCGTATATCTGTTGATTGAACTATTGTTTTTCATCTATCCTGTTCTCCTTGCACTTTGGTTCATTGTGAAAGCTTGGCTTAAGAAGGACGAAGTGAAGCGCGCTGCTACAAAATGGTTTACAGAATCTATTTTTCCAGCAGTAAAAAAATTGTATAAAGATGTATACAAGGCTATACAAAACAAAAAATCTGTGATAGATTAATCTAGATAGTTAATTATTTAACATATTGCCTTGCAAAGGGCAATTGTTTGCGAGTTTAGAGAGGAATATGAATTTATGTACGCTGACGAGAACGTAATTAAGATTAAACATGAAGTCTTATACGAAGTAGCCAAGCTGGCTTTCGATGGAAAGCTTGAAGAGAAGAGAGATAGTCTCCAGTATGAGATGATCCCTGGACCACAGCCACAGTTTCGTTGCTGTATTTACAAAGAGAGAGAGGTTATTCGCCAGAGAGTAAAGCTTGCTTGTGGCGAACCATTATATGGAAATGCAGAGGGTAACGTTGTACAGGTTATCCATTCTGCGTGTGAGGACTGTCCGATTTCCAGCTACACGGTAACTGAGAACTGCCAGAACTGTATGGGTAAGGCTTGTATCTCGGCTTGTAAGTTTGGCGCGATTGAGCCAGGACGTCATCGTTCTCACATCGATCCAATGAAGTGTAAGGAGTGTGGTAAGTGTGCCGCAGCTTGTCCTTACAACGCAATCGCACATCTGAAGAGACCATGTAAGAATGCATGTCCTGTAAATGCAATTACCTATGACCAGTACGGCATTTCTGTTATTGATGACGAGAAGTGTATCCGTTGTGGTAAGTGTATCCACAGTTGTCCATTCGGTGCAATCGGTTCTAAGACATTTATTACACAGACCATTGAAGCACTTAAGTCTGATAAGAAGGTATATGCAATGGTTGCACCTGCAACCGAGGGACAGTTTGGTCCTAACATTACCATGAACAGCTGGGCTAAGGCGATGAAGGCTGTTGGATTTACTGATTTCATCGAGGTTGGTGCCGGTGGTGATATGACTGCGCTCTTTGAGGCACAGGAGTGGGCTGAGGCATATAAGGAAGGCGAGAAGAAGGTTACTTCTTGTTGTCCTGGATTTGTAAATATGGTTCGTAAGCACTTCCCAGAGTTGGATAGCGCTATTTCTACAACAGTATCACCTATGTGTGCACTTTCACGTATGGTTAAGGCAAAGGATCCAGATGCAGTTACTGTATTCATCGGACCATGTATCGCTAAGAAGTCTGAGGTTGTAGATCAGAAGATTCCTGGCAACATTGATTATGTACTTACATACTCAGAGATTCGTGCAATCATGAGAGCGAAGAATGTACAGCTTGAGCCAGATTCAGCTACCGCTTACCAGCAGTCATCTGTATATGGTAAGAGATTTGGTAACTCTGGTGGAGTTACAGCAGCAGTTGTTGAGGCTCTT
>JAZQQA010000222.1:0-24725 GCA_045628825.1 Agathobacter sp. | reverse complement strand
AGACCAATGTCAAAGGAAGGCTTTGATATTCCATTTGAGACCTTCCTTGGATTTAAGGGTGATAAGGAGCCTGATATTGACCTTAATTTTTCCAATGAGTATCAGTCGAAGGCCCATAAATATACGGAAGTAATTTTCGGTGAAGGACAGACCTTTAAGGCTGGAACCATTGGTACCTTGGCAGATAAAACGGCCTTTGGTTACGTAAAGAAATATTACGAGGAAAGAGGACAGCATAAGCGTCGATGTGAAATTGAGCGAATTGCGAGTGGTTGCGTTGGTGTTCATAGAACCACAGGACAGCATCCAGGTGGTATTGTAGTTCTTCCAATGGGTGAGGACATTGATACTTTTACTCCGGTGCAGCATCCTGCCAATGATATGACAACGGATATTACAACGACCCATTTCGATTATCATTCCATTGACCATAACCTCTTAAAGCTTGATATATTAGGTCATTTGGATCCTACGATGATTCGAATGCTGCAGGATTTGACCGGACTTGACCCTACCACAATTCCATTGGATGATAAGGCGGTTATGTCCTTATTCCAGGATACCAGTGCGCTTGGTATTTCTCCATCCGATATTGGTGATACACCTCTTGGCGCCCTTGGTATTCCAGAGTTTGGTACAGACTTTGCTATGGGCATGTTAATTGATACTAATCCACAAGAGTTTACTGACCTTGTGCGTATTGCTGGACTTTCTCATGGTACGGATGTATGGCTCGGTAATGCACAGACCTTGATTCAAGAGGGCACAGCAACCATTTCTACTTGCATTTGTACACGAGACGATATCATGATTTATCTGATTAATATGGGACTTGAGCCTGAAACCAGCTTTAAAATCATGGAAAATGTTCGTAAGGGTGTTGTAGCAAAGGGAAAATGTGATAAGTGGCCACAGTGGAAGGAGGACATGATTGCCCACAATGTTCCAGATTGGTATATCTGGTCATGTGAGAAGATTAAGTATATGTTCCCGAAGGCGCATGCTGCTGCTTACGTTATGATGGCATGGCGTGTTGCTTATTGTAAGGTATATTATCCGCTTGCATATTATGCGGCATTTTTCTCAATTCGAGCTTCTGCATTTAACTATGAGCTGATGTGCTTTGGTAAAGTGAAGCTTGATAAAACCATTGAGGATTACAACAAACGAAAAGATACTTTGTCCAACAAGGAGCAGGATGAGCTTAAGGATATGCGTCTTGTACAAGAGATGTATGCGCGAGGATTTGAGTTCGAGAAAATTGATATTTTCACAGCGGATCCTTATCGTTTCCAAATTGTACATGGGAAGCTGATGCCAGCGCTTAATACCATTGAGGGCTTGGGAGAAAATGCGGCTGTTGCCATTGCCGAAGCAGTGAAGGATGGTCCTTTCTTATCCAAGGATGATTTTAAACAACGAACAAAGACCCCTGGAACAGCTATTGAGACCTTGTCTCGCTTGGGCTTACTTGGAGATATTCCAGAGTCCAACCAGCTATCCCTTTTTGACTTCCAATAATGAACTACAGGTATACTTTTTTCTTTCTCAATATGCACTATCTTATAGATAAAGATTGGTGAAGGGGGAAGTGTAATGGAAGATACTTTGCATGTTTTGGATAATCGCAAATGGGTTTGGGAAAATCTGGATTCATTGATTCAATTAGGCGCTGGAAAAAGTATTGCGCAAATCCATATCAATGATTCTGACATCTTTCTCGTATTAAGTGAAAAGTGTCCAGAAGTGTTGGATGATGATGCGGTTGCAGAATATGTATGTTATTCACATTCTGGCTGTATGCAGTATATGTCTTCTCGTATCCGTAACAATGCATACTTTATGGAGAAGGCGATGAGAGAAGATCCCGCCAATGCGAGATTTATTGGAGAGATGCTTTCCAATGACTTTTTCTTTATGCGTAGAATTGTAAAGGATAGTCACCGGGCGGTTCTTTATGCGTCTGAAGCTCTTCGTGATGACCCTGCATTTTTCTATGATTATATTGAAAATTCTTCAGATGTAGATGGGAAAATTCCGTATTTAGAATGCTTTAGCGAACGCTTAAGAAGTGATCCTTATATGGCAAAGCGATTGGTTGAGCAGCATATTTATAATTATGCAGGGTTATCTGGCAGTGTGAAAATGAATTCGGAATATGCGCATGCATTTCTAGAATGTGGGGGATATGTAACGGATGTTCCTGCAGCATTATTTGAAGAAGATCTTGCATTGGCTGGATATTGTGTTCGTCGCACCAATTCCTACTATCGTTTGCTTCCAGAAGGAGTGAAGGACAATGTCTTTGTGGCCCTAAATGCGCTTGATACCTATGTACCACACAGCTATAGCTGGTATATACCTGGGGGATGGGGCGACGAATACATTGATAGTGATGTTATGGATATGACAGAAAATGTCATGAACAATGTGGATTTTCAAAAGTATTTGATTGTTGCATATTGTAAGACTTCCTTCTTTAAAATCGAGGATTATGATATTTTGCATGAAGATCCAAAGAAAATCTTTGATATTTTAAAGACAATGGCAAAGACCTATTGGGTCTATGATACGGATGATTTTGATAAGGTTGAGCGGCTTGATTTGTCAGAAGCGATTCGAATCGAACGTGAAAAAATAATGAAGTAACATGTAATCAAAAAGGACAACTTCTTTTGAAGCTGTCCTTTTTTGATTTATTCACTTAATATTCCTGGATGAAATGGCATCAAAACTCCCGGATTTGATGTGGAAGTATAGTAGACTTGATTGGTCTTATAATCTGTAAAATATGCATAATATGAGGTAACATTGATGCATGAATAGGTGCCGTATGAGAGTACGGTACGATTATTTCCATCATTTTTTACATAACACAACGCAGATTCTTTTCCATTAAAATTCTGATAAAAAATAGTGCTACCATAAACATTGTATAAGTCGATGCTATCATTGGAAAGATAAGTTGGATTTCCAACATTTAGATTCAAATGAACCAATCGATTGTTATGAGTAACATCCATATAATATGCATTGCTTCCATCTAAAACAATTGGTTTGTAGGAAGAACAGGTGTAAATGGAAGTTAGAGTGTCACTTGTCGTATCATAGCGATATATGTTGCCGTCGGTTGTCATTCCATTGGTATAGAAATATTGTCCATCCGCACAACAGGTAAACATATAGTTTTTGGAAACCATTTTGCGTTCTGAACCATCGATTTTTACCTTATATAGTGAGGTGGCTGTATCGGTATCGTAGTGGAGATAGTAGATGTAGTTTCCAATCAATGTGGCATAAATACATGGGTCTTCATCTAGAATCTTAACATTTTTTCCATCACGATTGATGCGACATAGGCTGTTCGTGTTGAAGGAAAAATACGGAAAAGCAGGCTTGCCGTCTGCACCTGAACTAGAACCACTTGTGTTATCTCTGACATAATAGACATAATGGTCGTCAGCGTTAATATACATGACAGTATCGTTACAAAGCTTTGCTAAATTGGAACCATTGGCATCCATGGAATACAAACGATTGTTATCATCTGGATTCGCAAAAAAGACAGTTCCATTGCTTTCACAAAATAGACCCGCATTGTATAGATTTCCAGGTGTATTTCCGTTGACATAATTGGTGTTGTAGATGGTTTTTTCCCCAACTTTTCTTCCGATAGCAATTCCTAAAAATGCCAGGAAAATCAAAGCAAGTATGATGATTGGCATTGCTTTTTTCATAGGGGTACCTCCATAATTATTTCTTACCCTTATTATAATAAATTGGTCTACCATTAGCAACTTGCGTGGACTAGGATTTTGTACTATTATTTTTTATATATTTGTGTAGTTTGGAGAAGTATATTTTTATGAAAAATTTATTGGAATTAAGAGACGAAATTGATGTAATTGATCGTCAGATTGTGGACTTGTATGAGCGCCGAATGCATGTTGCTGAGCAGGTGGCAGAGTACAAAATTGCCAATGATAAACCAGTCTTTGATAAGGAAAGAGAAGTTTCGAAATTGGATACACTGGCAGGACTTTCCCATTCTGATTTTACACGTCATGGTGTCAGAGAATTATTTGAACAGATTATGTCTATGAGTCGCAAAAAGCAGTATCAGCTTTTGACGGAGCATGGTAAGTCTATGGCGCCTGATTTTGAAGAGGTTTCCTCTTTACATAAGGAAGGTGCAAAGATTGTATTCCAGGGTGTAGAGGGGGCATATAGCGAGCTCGCCATGAAGGAATTCTTTGGAAGCGATTGTGATGGCTATAATGTTGAGACCTGGAAGGATGCGATGGAGGCAATTCGTACTGGAAAGGCGGATTATGCAGTGCTTCCAATCGAAAATTCTTCCGCTGGAATTGTTTCAGAGAACTATGATTTGTTGGTTGAATATGACAATTATATTGTGGGAGAGCAGATTATTCAGATAAATCATGCACTGGTTGGTCTTCCAGGGACAAAGCTTTCCGATATTTCTGTCGTATATTCCCATCCACAGGCGCTTATGCAATGTGGCGCTTATCTGGATGCCCATAGAAATTGGGAGAAGATTTCTCTTAAGAATACGGCCTTTTCAGCAAAAAAGGTAAGTGATGAAGGGAAAATGCAGCAAGCTGCTATTGCCAGTCCTTTGACAGCGGACATCTATGGCCTTGAAGTCATTGAGAATGCAATTCAGGATAATAAGAATAATTCTACTCGCTTTATTATTGTAGGACATAAGAAGATTTACAATAAAGATGCAGGCCATGTGAGCATCTGTTTTGAAATCCCACATGAGAGTGGTAGCTTGTATCATATGCTTTCTCATTTTATTTACAATGGAATTAACATGACCAATATTCAGTCACGTCCAATTCAGGGTAAGAACTGGGAATATCGTTTCTTTATTGATTTTGATGGAAGACTGATGGACACAGCGGTAATCAATGCGTTGCGTGGACTTGGGGAGGAAACAGCATCGCTTCGAATTTTAGGAACATACTAGTTTATAAGGGGTTTTTATTATGTCATATCAGACATTTGGTGCTATTTATATTGGATCTTATGAGATGAGTCTTAAGGTATTTGAACTCACTCCTAAGAAAAAAATGAAAGAAATTGATCATCTCAGAAAAAGACTAGATCTTGGAAGAGATGTATATAAGGACGGAATCATCGGTTATGAAATGGTAGATGAAATCTGTGATACCTTAAATGAGTTTGCTCTTATTATGAAAGGGTATAAGGTAGATAACAGCGAAGTTTATGCTTCTGCAGTTTTGCGTGACGCAGAAAATTCTTTGTTTGTAATCAATCAGATTTTCATTCGTACCTGTTTTCGTGTCAAGGTGCTTAGTAATTCAGAGTTCCGATTTGTTAGCTACAAGTCGGTTGCTGGAAGAGAGCAATTTGAGGAAATGATTCAAACCAGTGCTGCGGTTGTAGATATTGGTGGATCAGGTATTCAAATTACGCTTTTTGCGGAAGGCAAATTGGTAAATACACAGCACATGGAGCTTGGTACGGTAAAGCTTCGAGAACTCTTTGGTAATCCTGGGGTTACGCAGGAACGTTATTTGACCCAGGTAGAAGAGTATATCGGCAAAAAGATCGAGGTGTTCCGTTCTATTTATTTGTCTCAAAATGTAGAAACCGTTATTCTTGTGAATGATTACAGCGAAGAAATTGTGCGTGGTATGCGTGGCAAGTTCAAAGAGGATGAGGTGATTCATTCTCAGAAGCTTATGGAATATGTGACAAAGCTTTTGAACAAATCCCTGTCAGAAGTATGTAAGGAACTTAAGCTTTCCAATGACCAGGATCCGCTTATTTTACCGACGATGGTTATGATCAATGCCATGTTAAAAAGCCTTGGCGCGGAGTATGTATGGGTTCCTGGTGTAAATATCAATGATGGTATTGCCTATGATTTTTCGGAAAGACATGATTTGGTAAAATCTTTCCATGATTTTGATGAGGATGTTATTTCGGCAGCCAATTATATGTCACGCCACTACAATAGTTATTCTCCGCACATAGAGGCATTGGAGAAGCTGTCTGTTCAGGTATATGACACCATGAAAAAGATACATGGTTTAGGGGAGAGGGAACGTCTTCTGCTTCGTGTTGCTGTCATTTTGCATGACTGTGGAAAGTATATTACTTTATCGAACAGTTCCAAATCATCTTATGAGATTATTATGGCTTCCGAAATTATTGGTTTGTCTCATAGAGAGCGTGAGATGGTAGCCCTCTCTGTATTTTTCAATGACAATGCGCTTGAAGAATTTGAGGATATGACCGCAGAACTCAATGAGAAGGAGTATCTTGCTGTTTGTAAACTTTCTGCAATTTTACGACTTGCCAATGCTCTTGATCAAAGTCATAAGCAGAAGTTTGATGATATCAAAATCTCAATTAAGGAGCGAAATCTTGTGATTTCTATTGAAAGTATGGAGGACGTATCCTTAGAAACAGCTTTATTTGAGAAAAAGACTGGCTTTTTTGAGCGCATCTTTAGTATGAAGCCAGTGTTAAAGGAAAAGAGGGTGTAAAACATGGCAAAGATGGATTTGACCAATCCCATTTATTATGAAAATCGAGAACTTAGCTGGATCAAATTTGATGAGCGTGTATTAAGTGAAGCGAAGGACAAGAACATTCCTCTTTTAGAGCGGTTAAAGTTTGTGAGTATTACATCATCCAATCTGGATGAATTCTTTATGGTGCGTGTAGCTTCCTTAAAGGATATGGTGCATGCAAACTATAAGAAACCAGATATTGCTGGAATGACACCAACGGAGCAGCTTGCTGCAATCAATGCGGCAACTCGCGAGCTTGTGGCTTCGCAGTACAATACCTTTATGCGTTCTTTGTTACCTTTGATGAAAAAGGAAGGAATTTTGCTTATTACGCAGCATGAGGAATTAACACAGCAGCAAGGCAAGTTTGTTGATCATTATTTTGAAGAAAGCGTCTATCCTGTTTTGACGCCTATGGCGGTAGATGCGTCACGGCCATTTCCGCTTATTCGAAATAAGACACTAAATATTGCTGCCTTGCTTATGAATAAGGGCGCAAAAGGTTTCCGTAAGGAACAGCAAAAGGAGACTATTTTTGCAACTGTACAGGTACCAAGCGTGTTGCCCAGACTGGTAGAAATTCCATCAGAGGATGGTCAGGTAACCTTTATTCTTTTAGAGCAGATTATTGAGCGTAATATTGCGATGCTTTTTTCCAATTACCAGGTCATTTGTGCTTATCCATACCGCGCGATGCGTAATGCGGACCTGACCATTGAGGAAGAGGAAGCGTCTGACCTTTTAAAGGAAATTCAAAATAAGCTTAAGATGCGTCAGTGGGGTGAAGTCATTCGTCTGGAAGTTGAAGAGCATATGGACGAACGACTGCTTAATTTTATTCAAAGTGAGCTTAAGGTTGCAATGGAGGATATTTTCCCAATTGCTGGACCGATTGACCTTACCTTCCTTATGAAGATCACAGGTTTGGATGGCTTTGAGCATTTGCGCTATAAGCCTTATGTGCCACAGCGCGTTCCAGAGATTGAACCGAATGGAGATATTTTTGAGGCTATCCGAAAAAATGATATCTTTTTACATCATCCATATCAAACCTTTGATCCTGTGGTTGATTTTATTCGTCAGGCTTCTATGGATCCAAATGTGCTTGCCATTAAGCAGACGCTTTATCGTGTCAGTGGAAATTCACCAATCATTAGTTCTTTGGCGCATGCTGCAGAAAATGGAAAGCAGGTTACTGTTTTAGTAGAATTAAAGGCAAGATTTGACGAGGAACACAATATCGTCTGGGCAAAGAAACTAGAACAGGCTGGATGCCATGTAATATATGGTTTGGTTGGTCTAAAGACGCATAGTAAAATTGCTTTGGTCGTAAGAAGAGAAGAAGATGGTATTCGTCGTTATGTTCATCTTGGAACAGGCAACTATAACGATTCTACAGCAAAGCTTTATACAGACTGTGGTATTTTTACTTGTAAGGAGTCTATTGGTGAAGACGCAACTGCTGTTTTTAATATGTTGTCAGGATATTCTGAGCCTAAGACCTGGAACAATCTGATTCTTGCACCATACTGGTTGCGAGACAAATTCACGGAGCTGATTGATCGCGAGAAGAGACACGCGCTTGCCGGACGAGAAGCGCGCATTATTGCAAAGATGAACTCCCTTTGTGATCCAGGTATCATTGCTTCTTTATATGAAGCAAGCTGTGCTGGCGTAAAAATTGATTTGATTGTTCGTGGTATCTGCTGTCTGAGAGCAGGAATTCCTGGAGTGAGTGAAAACATTACGGTTCGCTCTATCGTAGGTAATTTCCTTGAGCATAGTCGTATTTTCTATTTTATGAATGACGGACAGGAAGAGGTCTATATGGGTTCTGCTGACTGGATGCCAAGAAATCTGGACAGACGAGTAGAAATTGTTTTCCCTGTTTTGGATGAGAAGCTTCAGAAAAAAGCCATGCATGTTTTGGAAGTTGAACTTATGGATACTGTCAAGGCTAGAATTATGGATGCAGATGGAAACTATGATAAGGTTGACAGAAGAGGAAAGGCTATGGTAAACTCCCAAGAGCAATTTGGCCAAGAGGCGAAAGCCATGGTTCCAAAGGTTGATAATGGTTCCAATAGCCGCGTATTTATTCCTGCAGAACCGGTATAAGTCTTTTTGAAAAAAGGGTTGACATAGCAGATGTTGTTGTGTTAAATTCTAATAGTTGTTAGAAAACAAGTAGAGTATCCACTCTCACCTAAGCGCAATTGAGCGACTTAGTGTTCAAATTTTTAACATAATGATTATGTTAGAGTTGAAAGTGGATAGTCTGCCTATCCACTTTTTTATTGTGTATGGAGGACAAGGCCATTAGCGAGTATTTGATTAATGAACAAATCAGAGCAAAGGAAGTACGTCTTATCGGAAGCGATGGCGAGATGGTTGGCGTAGTATCTTTGAAGGAAGCTCAGCAAATTGCAGAGGATGCAGGAGTTGATTTGGTTTTAATTTCACCAAACGCTCAGCCACCAGTATGCAAGGTGATCGATTACGGTAAGTTCCGTTACGATCAGACTCGTAGGGAAAAGGAAGCAAAGAAGAAGCAGAAAACAGTTGAACTGAAGGAAATTCGTCTTTCTCCAAACATTGATACCAATGACTTGAATACCAAGGTCAATGCAGCCAAGAAGTTCTTAGAAAAGGGCGACAAGGTTAAGGTTACACTTCGATTCCGCGGACGTGAGATGGCACATATGAATGCCAGCAAACACATCCTTGATGATATCGCAGAAGCATTAAGTGATTGCGCAGTAGTGGAAAAAGCACCAAAGATTGAGGGTAGAAGTATCAGCATGGTGCTGGCAGAAAAGAAATAACATTTTCATTAATTTAAGGAGGACATTAAAATGCCAAAGATGAAAACTAGCAGAGCAGCTGCAAAACGTTTCAAAGTTACAGGAACAGGAAAGTTAAAGAGAAGCAAAGCTTACAAGAGACATATTCTTACAAAGAAGACTACAAAGAACAAGAGAAATCTTCGTAAGGCTGCAATTGTTGATTCAACAAATGTAAAGAATATGAAGAAGATTTTACCATACATGTAATTGGAATTTGTTAAGGAGGAATAATTAGTCATGGCAAGAGTTAAGGGCGGATTAAACGCTAAGAAGAAGCATAATAGAACACTTAAGTTAGCAAAGGGATACAGAGGAGCTCGCTCTAAGCAGTATCGTGTAGCTAAGCAGTCAGTTATGAGAGCTTTAACAAGTTCTTATGCTGGACGTAAGGAAAGAAAGAGACAGTTCCGTCAGTTATGGATCGCTCGTATCAATGCTGCAGCTCGTCTTAATGGACTTTCATACAGCCAGTTTATGCATGGTCTTAAGCTCGCTGGTGCTGATCTTAACCGTAAGGTTTTAGCAGATATGGCAGTTACAGATCCAGCTGGATTTGCTAAGTTAGTAGAAGTTGCTAAGGCAGCTCTCTAATTCATAGAGTAGAATTTAGAAAGGTCGCTTACGAATCGTAAGCGACCTTTTTTTGATTTGCTTTTCGATATTCTTTTGGAGACATTCCTTTTTGCTTATGAAATGTTTTGGAAAAATATAGACTATTATCAAAGCCAATGGAGTTGGCAATTGCCGTAATGGAAAGGGCAGAATGCTCTAATAAATAGCAGGATTGTTTGATACGATATTCCGTTAAATATTCTTTTGGCGATACACCAAGAACAGATTCAAAAGAACGAAACAAATGACTTCTGCTTAGGCCAACATATGTAGCAATGTCTTCAACCGTAATTGGATAAGAATAGTTTGATGTAATATATTCAATTCCTTTTTGTACATAGTTGGCTGCAGAGTTTTGATTTTCCTTATCGGTAGAATGATGCATAAAAATTGCAAGAGCGGTGTATAGTCTACCAGTCATTTCTGCGGCATGCTGAAATTCGTTTCCTCTAGCATCGTAAATATGTAAAAACTGTCTTTTGATGTCTTCTCCGTGAGGCGTGTTATGAATATATGGCTTTTCTTTGGAGAAATCAGTGGTATTTAAAATCATATTGGCATCACTTCCAGTAAAACCAACCCAGGCATATTCCCATGGGTCGTTTTCATCTGCTTGATAGATGACTTCTGTATTTGGATAAACCAAAAAGGAATCCCCTGCAGACAGCAAAATCTTTTGTCCACCCACCTGGTAGCTTCCTTTTCCGGAAATGATATAGTGAATTAAAAAATGATCACGAATTCCAGGTCCCCATTGATAAAGAGCATCACATTTTTGGAATCCTACATTATATACGGATAAAGAGGTTAATTCTTTTTCAGAAACCTTATAAGAGTTTTTATAATTTGGTTGTTTCATCCTTATAAATCCTGGCTTTCCTAAGTTTTACTTATAAAAATAGTATATATGCCTTGAGGAATCTGTGCAACATTTTAACATATTTCTCATACATTTGTTACTATACATTCTATTTCAAATGCTATAAAATAAACACATAACAAAGAACTTACAAATGCTTTGACATAGAAAAGGAGAATGTAATATGGCTATTTTAGTAACAGGTGGAGCAGGATACATCGGAAGCCACACATGTGTAGAACTTTTGGATGCAGGATATGAAGTGGTTGTTCTTGATAATCTAGCAAATTCTTCCATGAAATCGTTGGAACGTGTGAAGGCTCTTACAGGGAAAGATGTAACCTTTTTTAAGGGAGATATTCTAGACCGTGAGATTTTAAATAAAGTATTTGCAGAAAATAAAATTGAAAGCTGCATTCATTTTGCCGGACTTAAGGCTGTTGGGGAATCTGTTGCAAAGCCATGGGAATACTACGAGAATAACATTGCAGGTACACTAACACTTGTAGATGTTATGCGACAGAATGGATGTAAGAATATCATTTTTTCATCTTCAGCAACTGTTTATGGGGATCCAGCAATGATTCCTATTACAGAAGAGTGCCCAAAGGGACAGTGTACCAATCCATATGGATGGACAAAGTCAATGCTTGAGCAGATTCTTATGGATATGCAAAAGGCTGATAATGAATGGAATGTGATTCTTCTTCGTTACTTTAATCCAATTGGAGCACATAAGAGTGGAACCATGGGAGAGAATCCAAATGGAATTCCAAATAATTTAATGCCTTACATTACTCAGGTTGCGGTTGGAAAGAGAGAAGAGCTTGGCGTATTCGGCAATGATTATGATACACACGATGGTACAGGCGTTCGTGATTATATCCATGTCGTTGACCTTGCAATCGGACACGTAAAGGCACTTAAGAAGATTGAGGAAAAGGCAGGCCTTAAGATCTACAACCTTGGAACAGGACATGGCTATAGCGTTCTTGACATTGTTACTAATTTTGAGAAGGCAAATAATCTTACGATTCCTTATTCTATCAAGCCTCGTAGAGCCGGAGATATTGCAACATGCTATTGTGATCCATCAAAAGCGAAAGAAGAGCTTGGATGGGAAGCACAGTACGATATTTACGATATGTGTAGAGATTCTTGGAATTGGCAGAAGAACAATCCAAACGGTTACGAAGATTAATATAAACAACTGTTTAGAAATTAAGTGATGCTTATGCGATTTATAACTATTTATCATAAGTGCTTATTAATTTTTAGTTGAAATTCTTATAGATACAAAATATAATATATAGGTCGTAAGGGATTTTGGTTCAATTTTCCTACGGCCTATTATTTATTGTTTTTATTTTATTAAGAGGAGAAAATTAACAATGAAAAAGAGACTTATTTGTGCACTTACTGTTGCAACAATGGTTCTTGGTCTTGCAGCATGTGGTAAGACCGCTACTCCAGAAGCTACTCAGGCTGCTGCTGGAGATTCTACAGAAGCTCAGGTACAGCATTTTGATAAGCTTACTCTTGAGTTCGTACCTTCAAAGGATGCAGACGTTATTATTGCAGGTACTGCAAATCTTCCAGAACTTGTAAAGGCTGAGATGGCAAACCTTGGATATGAGATTGATGACGTTGAAATCACTGTAGGTGTTAGCTATGAGGCTACTGGTGAGGCTATGTCAGCTGGTTCTATCGATATTGGCTGGTTACCAGGTGGTACTTATGCTATTTACTCTGATGATACAGAGGTAATTTTAACTGCAACCCGTAACGGACTTTCAAATGATAGCACTGATCCAACTACATGGAATGGTGATGCAAATGCAACACAGAAGAATGGTCCACAGGTTACCTACTATCGTTCATTGATTTATGCTACACCTTCTGCTTATGGTAAGGAGCTTGCAACTAAGGTTAACGGTGGTGAGGCTCTTACATGGGAAGACCTTGATAAGGCTACATGGGCAGTTCTTAAGACTTCTTCATCTGCTGGATACATCTATCCAACAATGTGGTTAATGGAGAACTATGATGGAAAGACTCTTCAGGATCTTTCAAATGTAACAACTCTTGATGGATATGGTACTGCATTCTCTTATGCAGCTGCTGAGCAGGTTGATATCATCGTTTGCTACGCAGATGGACGTAACGACTATGAAGCATCTTGGATGCTTGCAACTGATACCCAGGATGAGACTGGTAAGCAGGGTATGGGACGTTCAGAGTCAATCTGGAATGAACTTAACGTAATTGGTGTAACTGAAGGAATCTACAATGATACTGTAGCAGTATCAAAGAAGAGCCCATTCTATACAGATGAATTAAAGGCTGCTCTTCAGGATTGTTTCATCAACATCATCAATACAGAAGAAGGCAAGGCTATCTTTGATGTATACAGCCATACAGGATATGCAAAGGCTGTAGATAGCGATTATGATGGAGCACGTGCAGCACTTTCTGCAGTTTCTGAATAATCGATCGAAATAGTGTGAATTTAGAAAGAGCCCCATTAAATTAATGGGGCCCTTTTTCCATGTTATAAAATAACTAAGAAAGGCAAAATCTTTATGATCGAGTTTAAGAACGTTTACAAAACTTATCCAAATGGATTTACAGCTTTAAAAGATGTAAATCTTCAGATTGAGCAGGGCGAGTTTGTAGCCATCATCGGATTATCTGGTGCGGGCAAGTCTACAATTCTTCGTTGTATCAATCGTATGCATGACATTCAGCAGGGTTCCCTTACTGTGGATGACATTGATGTTTCACAATTAAAGGGCAAAGAGCTTCGTAGATATCGCCGTAAGGTTGGTATGATTTTCCAGAGCTTTAATCTGGTTAGCAGAAGTACTGTAATTAAGAATGTTTTAACTGCAGATGTTCCAGACATGCCATTTTGGCGCGTTCTATTTGGTATTTTTACAAAAGAGCAGAAGATGCGTGCGTTAGAAAGTTTGGATAAGGTTGGTATTTTGGATAAGGCATATACTCGATGCGATCAACTTTCAGGTGGACAGCAGCAAAGAGTTGCGCTTGCTCGTACTTTGAATCAGAATCCAAGTATCATTCTTGCGGATGAGCCAGTAGCAAGTCTCGACCCAATTACAGCTAAGCAGGTTATGGAAGATTTTGTTCGTATCAATAAGGAATATAAGATTAGTATTCTTCTTAATATCCATCATGTTGATTTGGCTCTTAATTATTGTGACCGTGTTATTGGTGTTCGCGCAGGAGAAATTGTATTTGATGGACCTGCGAATACCATCACACAGGAGCAGTTGGATTATGTATACAATGGTGGCGTAGTACCTACAAGTGACAAGGTTGAAGTATAAGGAGGCTTTTTATGAGCAAAGATTATAAGGCTCCAAAAGCGACCACTCCTTTGTTTGATCGTATTTTTAAGCCTCAGGTAATTACCATCTCAAATGGCAATACTACGATTCGCCCAAGAAGTAGAACTCCACTTGTTGTTTTTATCGTATTGCTTGCCATTATCTGGTCGCTTCGCATGACCAGTTTTGATATTCGTGTTGTAGCATCAAAGATGTATGAAATGGGCGCAATTCTTGGGAAGATTTTTCAACCAAAATGGAGCTTCTTCCCAAAGGTTGTAACACCACTTATTGATACCATTAAGATGTCAGTTCTTGGTACCATGATTGGTTGTATTTTAGCGCTTCCTATTTCGATTTTATCTTCAAGTAACATCAATCATAATAAGATTGTAGTTAGTGTTATGCGTTTCATTCTTGGACTTATTCGTACACTTCCTACATTGATTATTGCGCTTGTTTGTGCACTTATTTTCTCACTGGGTACCTTCGCGGGTACGCTTGCTATTGCAATTTTTACTTTTGGTATTGTTGCAAAAATGCTTTATGAAAGTATCGAGACCATTGATATGGGACCTTTTGAAGCCATGGAAGCACTTGGAGCAAACAAATTCCAAGCATTCTGGTCTGCATGTGTTCCACAGATTTTACCAGTATATCTTAGCCATTCTTTGTATTGCTTTGAGATGAATGTACGTGCTTCTGCAATATTAGGTTACGTAGGTGCTGGTGGTCTTGGAATTACCATCAATGAACGAGTTGGTTGGCGTGATTACAACGGACTTGGTATGGTGCTCCTTGCCCTTTTCGTTGTTGTAGTTGCAATTGATTTATCAAGCGAAGCACTTCGCAGAAAATTAAGTTAGGAGGCGTCGCATGAGTGAATCAAAAATTGAAAAATTTGAAGCTGCTGTCGATCAGAAATTAACAGCAGTAGAGATGTATGCAAGACGCCCTCGTAAATGGTGGCTGTATACACTTATTGTTTTGATTATTGTTGTCATTGCCGGTTGGTCTGGATCGGATATTTCATTTACGGGACTGACCTCAAAGGGTAGTGAAGTTGCAAGTGGTGTTGTAAGCGGTATTTTACACCCAGATTTTAAGCTTTTGTTTGGAACTGGCGATACGGATGTGCCATATTTGCTTTTGCAAACCATCGCTATTGCAATTCTTGGTACAATTTTTGGCGCGATTCTTGCAATTCCTTTTGCGTTCCTTGCAAGCTTTACCATTATGCCAAAGCCTGTTGCTTATTTATTCCGTATACTGATTTTGCTTGTTAGAACCATTCCTAGTTTGGTTTGGGCACTTATGTGGATTCGTGTTACGGGACCTGGTGCAATGTGTGGTGTTGTTACCCAGTCAGTATGTTCCATTGGTATGATTTCCAAGATGTATATTACTGCAATCGAGGATCTTGACACCAAGATTTTAGAGAGCTTGGATGCTATGGGCTGTACACCTTTCCAAAAGATTCGATATGGAGTAATTCCACAGTTGACTGCAAGCTTTATTTCTACCACTATTTATCGTTTTGATATTAACCTGAAGGATGCTTCAACACTTGGTATCGTTGGTGCTGGTGGTATTGGTGCATCTTTGGTTCAGTGTCTTAATAGCCGTCGTTGGGGAATGGTTGGTTCCTTTGTATGGGGACTTATGGTACTTGTACTTATTATTGAGTTGTTTAGTACCAAACTTCGTAAGAAGCTTGCCCAGGGCAAATAATGAATTTAAAAAGTATGCCCTCGCATAAAGCGAGGGTGTATTTGTTTAGGAGATAACGTATGACGCGTGATTTGACAATCTATTTTACAAGTGATACACATGGATATTTTTCACCAGTTGATTACGCTACTGGGGAGCATATGCCTACTGGGGTAATCAATTGTAGCGAGAATTTTACACAGGATGGAAATGCACTCATTATTGACGGCGGGGATACCATTCAAGGTAGTCCCTTTACCTATTATTTGCATAAAAATACCAAACTTGGTGGAAATATTCCTGCAAAAATCATGAATGCATGTGGCTATCAGTTTGTAACACTCGGAAATCATGACTTTAATTATGGACTTCAAAATTTACGTGATTATTTATCAGAGCTTCATGCGACATGTCTTTGCGCCAACGTTGATGGACTTGATTATGTGGAAAAAACAGCAGTTGTAACTTTAACGAATGGGGTTCGTGTTGGTCTTACAGGTGCAACGACCTGCTTTATTCCTGTTTGGGAAAAACCAGAAAATCTAGAAGGTATTACAATTTCAGATCCTCTTTTAGCATTGGAGGAAGCCTTCCAAGACTTAAAAAAGCAGGATGTGGACCTTACAATTTGTATTTATCATGGTGGTTATGAAGCTGATCTTAAGACTGGTGAATTGTTAAGTGATACCAAAGAAAATCAGGCATATGAAATATGTCGTACTATTCCGTTTGATATCATTCTTACCGGTCATCAACATATTCCAATGGAAGATATGCGTGTATTTGATACCTATACTTGTCAGACTGCTGATAAAGCTAAGCATTTTGTAAAGATGGATGTGTCCATTGATGATTCCATTTCAACGTTAAAAAATGGTGTAGAAACTGGAAAAGTTACAGCAAGAAGTATGCTTTGTCCTGCTGGAAATAAGACAAGTAAAGAAATCTACGCAATTGTTGAGGAATTAGAGGAAAAGGTGGCAAATTGGCTCGATACACCAACAGGACATCTAGATTGTGAATTAAAGCCAGAAGAGCATATTAAGATGGCTGAATATAGCTTAATTGCCAATTTCTTTAATCAAGTACAATTAGACGCAAGCGGAGCAGATTTAAGCTGTACAAGTCTTGGAAATGAAGTAAAGGGCTTTTCAAAGGATGTAACGATTCGTGATGTTGTTGCCACCTATATTTATCCAAATACCTTACAGACGCTTGCAGTGAATCGCTATGTATTAAAATCAGTATTAGAGCGTTGTGCTTCTTATTTTGATTATGATGAAAGTGGAAGCCTTTGTGTAAATGAAGCTTTTTTAAAGCCGAAGGTTGAACATTATAATTACGATTATTTTTCTGGAATCGATGTGACTTATGACTTGAAGAAGCCGATAGGAGAGCGTGTTACTAGTATTCAATATAAAGGAAAAGAATTAGATGAAGAGCGTGTACTGACTCTTTGTATGAATAATTATCGTTCTACTGGAACTGGTGGGTATGATGCTTATAAGGAATGTGAAAGGGTGAAAAATCAATCTACAGAAATTGTTGAGATGATTATGGACTATATTTCTTCCCATGAGCAGATACAGGTGGATGCCCATAGTTATCTTACTATTTTAAAATAATATAGAAGATTTTTGAAAAAACGTCTGATTTCAGACGTTTTTTTATATTTTGTACTAGCAATTTATTGTAAAAACTAGTACTATATGATTATATTCATATGCCTAAAAGGGGGATATTTTTATGAACGGTGATTTGAAATTTAAATTTAAAGACGAAAAAACAAGAAATGCATACTCGAATCGTATGCTTGCAATCATTTCGACCTCTATTTGGTCTATTATGATTTTATTTTTTGCATTTAAATTTTTGGCTAGTGTAGAAATGCCTAAACCTGTTTCGTTAATGGGTGTTGTTTTAAATATTATTTTGATTCCACTTACGTGGATTATTCAAAAGAAATTTGCAGAAGGACGCAATATGAGAGCCTTTGTTGTGTGTGTATTTGGTGCACAGCTTCTTCTTGTAGGCGTCATTAATAATGTACAGTTTATTTATACTGCTATGTTATTGCTCCTTATTTGTATTCTTCCATACAATGATTTGAGACTTTTAAAGATTGTTTCGTTAGTAGCGGGAATACTTGGCGGTGTACTTATGGTTCTTGGCCTTAAAGGGGCAGAGAATACGAATATTGATGATTTGTTTAAGATTATTATCACAATCGCTTCTGTTGCAGTTATTTATCGTGTCGGTGTCATGGTAAAAAGCTTTAGCGATGATCTTTATGGATCTGCAGTTGAGGAATCGGATAAAAGTAAGACCATGTTGGATGGTATTGTTGATATTTCAGAAACCGTTCAGGCAGAATCTGATCGAAGCGTAGAACTGATTGAGAGCTTAGTTGCTTCTATGGATAATGTTGCCCAGGCAATGAAGGAAATTTCTTTTGCAACATCTAATACTGCTGAAAGTATTCAAGAACAAAATAGCATGACCTTAAGTATTCAGGATTCTATTTCTCAGACCAGTGATCGCTCTAAGAAAATGGTTGATATTGCGGTTACTTCTGGGGAAAGCGTTCGTGCAAATATGAAGCTTATGGAAGAGCTTAGAAAACAGGCTGAACTCATTTCTGAAACAAACCATGAAGTAAGTTCATCAATGGAAAAGCTTCAGCAAAAGACAAAAGACGTAGAAGAAATCACGCAGATGATTTTAAATATTTCAAGCCAGACCAATTTGCTTGCATTAAATGCATCGATTGAAAGTGCAAGAGCTGGTGAAGCAGGACGTGGATTTGCTGTAGTAGCTGACCAGATTCGTCAACTTGCAGATCAGACCAGACAGTCTACAGAAAAGATTACACAAATTGTTAGTGAGTTGGATGAAAATGCATTGTCTGCTGCTGGATCTATTGCAACCTCTGTGCAAGCAATGGAAACCCAAACACAAAAGATTGCAGAAGCATCCGAAACATTCATTCAGATGGAAACTGATATGAATTCATTGATTGAGAATATTCATGAATTGGACCGTGATATTGTTGAACTTGAAAATAGTAATGAGTTGATCGCAAAGAATATTTCACAGCTTTCTGCTGCAACCGAAGAAATTACGGCTAGTGCAGAAAACGTTCTTGGACTTAGTGAGCAGAATCTGGAAGAGGCTGCAGAAATCAAGGATTCTATTGCTATGATTCAAGGAAAGACAGAAGATATTACAAGCAAGCACTAATTTTTAAATAGGGCATAAAAAAGCAGGCAAATAATTGCCTGCTTTTCCTATTCATTGATACAAATTTTGAGTTTACCACAAAAAAATACATCACTTACGTGATGCACTTTCGGGTTGGGCTGTATTTAATTTCTTAAAAACAGAGCAGTTCATAGGGGAATCGAACCCCTGTTTCCGCCGTGAGAGGGCGGCGTCTTAACCGCTTGACCAATGAACCATATTTATAGCAGTCCGTACGGGAATCGAACCCGTGTTTCCGCCGTGAGAGGGCGGCGTCTTAACCGCTTGACCAACGAACCATGTGTTACTTTACACGAAGGCGAAGGGAATGTCAACACCTTTTTTAATATTTTTTTGAAAAGCCTTGATTTCTAGGGATGACAGTGTTATGATTCACATAGTAGCATATTAACTGTAGTTGAGAGAGGTCAAAAGGCCTCTCTCAATTTACGTCATAAGGCAATTTTTTTGAGAGTGAGGTGCATTTCATGTCGAAAGCGCAGGGTTATGAAGCGAAGACAGAAGCTTTGATTTTGCCGATTCTTGAGAGAATGGAATTTGAACTTGTGGATGTGGAATATGTAAAAGAAGGTGGAATCAATTATTTGCGAGCTTATATTGATAAGCCAGGCGGCATTACCGTAAATGACTGTGAGGCCGTTGCTCGTGAAATGAATGATTTACTTGATGAACATGACTATATTCCAGATTCTTACACCTTTGAAGTAAGTTCTCCGGGTCTTGGAAGACCATTAAAGAAGGAAAAGGACTATGTTCGCAACATGGGGAAGGAAATTGAGATTCGTACCTATCGTGCCATTGATAAGTGCAAGGAGTTCTATGGCTTCTTAAAAGCGTATGATGATACGAGCGTAACCATAGCGGATGAAGAGGGCAATGAAATGACATTTGCCAAAAGTGATATCGCACTGATTCGTCAGGCAATCGATTTTTAACGTAGAAATTCAATAGATTAGGAGGAAATAAAAATGGAAAATGAATTATTAACCGCGTTAAACATATTAGAGCAGGAGAAGAACATTAGTAAGGCTGTTCTTCTTGAGGCAATTGAGAATTCGCTTCTTACTGCTTGTAAGAACCACTTTGGAAAGGCAGAGAACATTCGTGTTGTCATTGATCCTGATACTTGTGAGTTCCATTGCTATCAGGACAAGACAGTCGTTGAAGAAGTATCTGATATGACCTGTGAGATTTCTCTTGCTCAGGCACAGAAAATTGATTTGAACTATGAGGTTGGAGATGTTGTTCCTGTTGAAGTTAAGTCTAAGGAATTTGGTCGTATTGCAACACAGAATGCAAAGAATGTTATCCTTCAGAAGATTCGTGAGGAAGAGCGTAAGGTAATCTTTGACGAGTATAATAGCAAGGAAAAGGATCTTGTAACAGGTGTTGTTCAGCGTTATGTAGGCAAGAATGTAAGTATTAACCTTGGAAAGGCTGATGCACTTCTTACTGAGAATGAAATGATTCATGGTGAAGTATTTAAGCCAACAGAAAGAGTTAAGGTATATATTCTTGAAGTAAAGTCTACACCAAAGGGACCAAAGATTCTTGTTTCAAGAACACATCCAGAGCTTGTTAAGAGATTGTTTGAGTCAGAAGTTGCTGAAGTTCGTGAGGGTATTGTTGAAATTAAATCAATTTCTCGTGAAGCAGGAAGCAGAACTAAAATTGCAGTTTGGTCAAATGATCCAGATGTTGATCCAGTAGGCGCATGTGTTGGTATGAATGGTGCAAGAGTAAGCGCCATTGTAAATGAGCTTCGTGGTGAGAAAATTGATATTGTAACCTGGGATGAGAATCCAGCGATTTTAATTCAGAATGCACTTAGCCCAGCAAAGGTTATTTCTGTTATTGCAGATACAGACGAAAAGAGCGCAAAGGTCGTTGTTCCAGATTATCAGCTTTCTCTTGCAATTGGTAAGGAAGGTCAGAATGCACGTCTTGCAGCTCGTTTGACTGGATTTAAGATTGATATTAAGAGTGAGACTCAGGCTCGTGAAGCTGGTGATTTCTTCGATTATGAGGAAGATTATGATGAAGAATATTATGAGGATGGCGAATATGAGGAAGAGTATCAGGATGAGCCATCAGGTGATGAGGAGTAAGAATGACAGGTAAGAAGATCCCATTACGTCAATGCGTTGGGTGTCATGAATCAAAATCGAAAACTGAATTAATTCGTGTAATCAAAACTCCTGAAGAGAAGGTGATTTTGGATGCCACTGGCAGACAAAACGGGAGAGGTGCCTATGTATGTCCAAACATGGATTGCTTAAAAAAGGCAATTCGTTCGAAGGGCTTAGAGCGGTCTCTTAAGATTTCGATTCCGGAAGAAGTATATGCGGATTTAGAGAAGGAGATGAGTGCACTTGCGAAATAGAGTATTGTCTATGATCGGGATTGCCGCAAAGTCTGGTAGCGTTGTGAGCGGTGAATTTTCCACAGAAAAGGCAGTGAAAACTGGAAAAGCATTCTTGGTTATTGTTTCGGAAGAAGCTTCTGATAATACAAATCATATGTTTACCAATATGACAGAGTATTATGAGACGCCAATGGTGGTGTTTGGAACCAAGGATGAGCTTGGAAGATGTATTGGAAAAGAATTCCGTGCTTCTCTAGCAATTACGGATGA
Organism: Agathobacter sp.; assembly: GCA_045628825.1. GTDB lineage: Bacteria > Bacillota > Clostridia > Lachnospirales > Lachnospiraceae > Roseburia. The sequence continues at coordinate 2,880 of JAZQQA010000222.1, read as the reverse complement.
TAATTTAGCCAATGCAATTTTGAAGAAGCTTGCAGCCTATGAAGACAGTTTGCAAAAAACTGAATAATGGAGGAAATCATATATGGCAAAAATGAGAGTTCATGAATTAGCAAAAGAATTAGATATAAAGTCACAAGACATAATTGATGCCCTTGCTGGCACCGGTTTTGAAGTAAAAAGCGCACAGAGTGGTGTTGAAGATGATGCACAGGCTGTAATTCGTAAGAAGTTTGCAAAGACTTCGCCAAAAGCAGAAGCACCTAAGGCCGAAGCACCAAAAACAGAAGCTCCTAAAGCAGATGCACCAAAGGCAGAGGCACCTAAGACAGATGCACCTAAGTCAGAAGCGCCTAAGGCGGAAGGAGAAGCACCAAAGAAAAAGAAGGTTGTTGCTGTATTCAATTCACAGTATAGCAGCCATCCACAACAGAGACGTCAGGGTGGTCGTCCAGATGGACGTCCTGATAATCGTGGTGGAAGACCTGCACAGGGTAGACCACAAAGAGACGGACATGGACCTAAGCCAGAGGCAGAACAGGCACGTGCTATTATTAAGCCAAGACCTGTTGGAGAACGTGCAATGCGTCCAATTAGCGAGCGTACCGCTGGGAATGAGGAACCATTTGAGACTCCAGTGGTAGAAAAGCCACAGACAGATCGTGTGCAGCGCAGCGACCGTCCACAAGGAGACAGACCACAGCGTAGCGACCGCGTGCAGGGAGACAGACCACAGCGTAGTGACCGCGTGCAGGGAGACAGACCGCAGCGTAGCGATCGCGTACAGGGAGACAGACCACAGCGTAGTGACCGTGTGCAGGGAGACAGACCACAGCGTGGTGATCGCGTGCAGGGCGATAGACCAAGATATAACGGGGATCGCGTGCAGGGTGATCGTCCAAGATTTAATGGAGATCGCGTGCAGGGTGATAGACCTGCAAAACCAGGCATGGGTGGTCCAAGAAGAGACCATCGTGATTCAGCACCAGTAGCTGCAGATGAAGTAAGAGGTAAGGAAAGCCGCGAACGTAAGAGTGGTGATCGTGGCGGCACACGTCATACAGATCACGATAAGCTTGGAAGTAAGAGACAGGAAAACTATATTAATCTTGAAAAGCATGGCGGAAAGAAGAAGCCTCAGCAGCAACCTCAGCAGCCAAAGGAAGATCCAAACGAGATTAAGACCATTACCATTCCAGAGAAGCTTACAATCAAGGAACTTGCAGATGCTATGAAACAGCAGCCTTCTGCAATTATTAAGAAGCTTTTCCTTAAGGGACAGATGGTTACTGTTAACTCAGAGGTATCTTTCGAGGAAGCAGAAGAAATTGCACTTGAATTCAATTATATTTGTGAAGCAGAGGAAAAGATTGATGTTATTGCAGAACTTTTAAAGGAAGATGAAGAAGCTGAGGATGGCCTTGTTAGTCGTCCACCAGTTGTCTGTGTTATGGGTCATGTTGACCATGGTAAAACTTCCCTTTTGGATGCAATTCGTTCAACCAAGGTAACAGACCGAGAAGCAGGTGGTATTACACAGCATATTGGTGCTTCTGTTGTTTCGATTGATGGACGTAATATTACATTCCTTGATACACCTGGACATGAAGCCTTCACAGCAATGCGTATGCGTGGTGCAAATTCTACCGATATTGCAATCCTTGTTGTTGCTGCAGACGATGGTGTAATGCCACAGACAGTTGAAGCAATCAACCATGCAAAGGCTGCAGGTGTAGAAATTATTGTTGCAGTAAATAAGATTGATAAGCCTAGTGCAAATATTGATAAGGTTAAGCAGGAACTTGCTGAGTATGAATTAATTCCTGAAGATTGGGGTGGAAGCACAATTTTCTGTCCTGTTTCAGCTCGTACCAAGGAAGGTATCGAGAACCTTCTCGAGATGGTTCTTTTAACTGCTGATATTTTGGAACTTAAGGCAAATCCAAACCGTAATGCACGTGGTCTTGTTATTGAGGCACAGCTTGATAAGGGCCGTGGTGCAGTTGCTACTATGCTTGTTCAGAAGGGTACCATGCATGTCGGTGATTCCATTGCTTGTGGTAGCTGTTATGGTAAGATTCGTGCCATGATTGATGACAATGGACGTAGAGTAAAGGAAGCAGGTCCATCTACTCCTGTTGAGATCCTTGGTCTTAACAATGTTCCAGAGGCTGGAGAGACCTTTGTAATTTGTGATTCTGATAAGGATGCAAAGTCTTTTGCAGAAACCTATATTGCAGAGCAGAAGAAGCAGCTTCTTGAGGATACAAAGGCGCGTATGTCTTTGGATGACCTCTTCTCACAGATTCAGTCTGGTAATATGAAGGAACTTAACTTGATTGTAAAGGCAGATGTACAAGGTTCTGTTGAAGCAGTTAAGAGTTCTTTGATTAAGCTTTCAAATGAGGAAGTACTTGTTAAGGTAATTCACGGTGGTGTAGGTGCAATCAATGAATCTGATGTTATTCTTGCATCTGCCTCAAACGCAATTATCATTGGATTTAACGTTCGTCCAGACCCAATGGCTAAGGTTACAGCTGACCGTGAAGGTGTAGATGTACGTCTTTACAAGGTAATCTATAATGCAATTGAAGATGTAGAAGCAGCTATGAAGGGTATGCTTGATCCTGTATTCGAGGAGAAGGTAATTGGTCATGCTGAGATTCGTCAGATCTTCAAGGCATCTGGTGTAGGTAACATTGCGGGTTCTTATGTGCTTGATGGTGTTATGGAGCGTGGATGTAGCGTTCGAATTACACGTGAAGGCAGCTTGATCTTTGAAGGACCTCTTGCTTCTCTTAAGAGATTTAAGGATGATGTTAAGGAAGTTCGTACAGGCTATGAATGTGGTCTTGTATTTGATGGCTTCTCAGACATTCAGGA
>JAZQQA010000221.1:0-4413 GCA_045628825.1 Agathobacter sp. | reverse complement strand
AGGTCCTGCTTCATACGGTATGACAGATACTCTTGGACGTATGCACTCAGATGCACAGTTCGCAGGTTCATCATCAGTTCCAGCTCACGTTGAAATGATGGGTCTTATCGGTATGGGTAACAACCCAATGGTTGGTGCTACTGTAGCTGTAGCTGTTTCTATTGAAGAAGCATTCAAGGCTGGTAAGTGGGCATAAATCCAATAAACAATGATTTTTTGGGAGCAAATCTTGCAAATCGCGAGGTTTGCTCCTTTTTTTACTTCATTGGAATTTCCTCTGATTGAAAATGCGCAGCGAATGGAATATACTATAGTTGTTGGTACTTTTGTTCGGTAGAACTCTGTATAAAAGGGTGCTGTTATGGGATACTCAAAAGAGGAAATGATTGCACGAATTAGTCAATTAATAGTAGAAAAAGCAGGCATTGTAGCAAGAGAAGAAATTACGGCCTTCGAAAAGGCAAATCCTAGCGTGAATTTGCCAAATGAGTTGCAGGAAAAAGTAATTCAGCGTGCTGGATCAGAATTATTGTTCCGTATGAATTATTTTAAGGATTACGAAGAAGGCATATCGGATGAAAACCTTGTGACGAATTTTGAGTCTTGGTATCTCCTAGAAGAGGACGAGAAATTAAGACGTGTATGTCAGGGGAATATCAAGGATTTACTTTCGAAAATGAAAGTAAATGAGGATGATGGGCTTTCCTTTACTGAACGCTTCCTAAAAAAGGTGCGTACGGAAGGCAGAACACAAAGCACAGTAGAAATTATGAATGGATTGAATACAAAATAGAAGCAAGAAACACCAGGTACTTTCGAACAATGTACCTGGTGTTTTTCTTATGATAAAATATTTTCAATACTTAGTTGAAGGTAGTATTGGGAGAAAAATCTATGAAAGATTTAAATCAATTGCTTGGGTTTTCGATTTCTGTAGGATATGGGAATGCTGCGTTTCCTATGAACAGAGGGAGCTTCAAGTACAAGGAAAAATTGGTTTGGAAGCATACGCTAGAAGTGCTTGAACCTTATAAATCCGAGAATCAATATGAATTTCCTCTTTTGGATCCAAGAACTGGAGCTAAGGGCAAGGCAATTCTTAAGGAACAGGATAGTGACTACGAATTTTTCTTTGAATTAGATGAGATGCAAGCCAATCGTTTTTGGGTGACTTTCCCAACCTCTGGGGAGGAACATATCTATGGATGCGGCGAGACCTTTTCCGAGTTTGATCTAAAGGGACAGCAGGTGCGTATCTGGGTTGCAGAGCATCAGAATGCGAACCGTATTGGGAAGAAAATCGTTCGGGAAAAACTGCTTGGAAAGCATCCAAGGCGAAAGCTTTCTTTTGATCGGTATGAGTCCTATTATGTGCAGCCAACCTTTGTCTCTTCAGACAAATATTTCGTTCATGTAGATGGCTCGTCCTATATGGAATTTGATTTTCGAAAGCCAGAGATTACAACATTATATACCAGAGAAACCCCGCATATTCTAATCAAACAGGCAGAATCTTTTTCCGCACTTTCTGAGAGATTAAGTGCGATGCTTGGACATCAAAGACGCTTGCCAGATTGGATTTTTGATGGTGCAATTTTGGCGGTACAAGAAGGATGCGCAAGGATTGATGAAAAAATCAATCGTGCCATTTCTAGCGGAATCAAAATCGCTGGCATTTGGAGCCAGGATTGGTGTGGATGCAGACGTACAGATTTCGGATATCAGGTCATGTGGAACTGGAAATGGGACGAAGAACTATATCCGAATCTGAACCAAAAGATTCTTGAATGGAAGGAAAAAGGTATTCGCTTCCTGGGATATATTAATCCTTTTATGGCAATTGAAAAGCCTTTGTATCAGGAGGCAAGTGCGAAAGGATACTGTGTTAAGGATAAAGAGGGGAAGGACTATCTGGTTACCATAACAACCTTTCCTGCCGCTATGATTGATTTTACCAATCCTGCAGCATATGCATGGTATAAAGAAGTTATCAAGACCAACATGATTGGGCTTGGTATGGGCGGCTGGATGGCTGATTTTGGAGAATACTTGCCACCAGATTGTGTTCTGTATTCAGGGGAAGATCCAGAACTAGTACACAATGCCTGGCCTGCAATTTGGGCAAGAATGAATCGTGAAGCCATTGAGGAATGCAAGGTACAAGAGGAAGTATTTTTCTTCACAAGAGCTGGATTTACAGGAACAATCGCAGATTCTGCCATGATGTGGAATGGAGACCAACACGTGGATTGGTCAGTAGATGACGGACTTCCGAGTGTAATTCCTGCAACCTTGTCCTTGGCTATGAGCGGCTTTGGTATTTGTCATTCGGATGCTGGTGGCTATACCACTGTCATGCACATAAGACGAGATAAGGAGCTGTTGATGCGATGGGTAGAGATGAATGCATTTTCACCTCTTCTTCGAACCCATGAAGGAAATCAGCCTGTCAACAATGTGCAATTTGATTTGGACGAAGAATTGCTCCTTCATATGGCAAAAATGACAGACGCGCATGTGGCTCTAAAGCCTTACCTCAAAGCTGCGATTGAAGAGTGTGTAACCAAAGGAATTCCTGTTATGCGCCCATTGTTTTATCATTATGAGGAAGAAAGCGCTTATGTAGAAGCCAGTGAATACTTACTAGGTAGAGACATTCTTGTGGCACCAATTTTAGAAGGTGGAGTGGCATCAAGAGAAGTATACTTTCCAGAGGATGAGTGGAAGCATCTGTTTACAGGAAAGATTTATAGAGGCGGAAGCAGTCTAGTAGATGCTCCAATTGGGTGCCCACCAGTGTTTGTAAGAACTGGGGCAAAGTTCGATATTCCGCTGCATCTATCATAACTGATAGTTATAGAAAATAATAAATTTTATAATTTGACGCAGATAGAAGATAGTGTTATGATTTCTTCAGTGTGAGTGACAAATTATAGAAAGAAGAAGGTTTTCAAATGGAAAGATTAGTGTTATCTCTTTTGGTTGAAAACAATCCAGGTGTTACAAGTCGTATCTCTGGTCTTTTCAGTAGAAGAGGATTTAACATCGACAGTTTTTCTTCTGGAGTAACTGCGGATCCTGCTTATGAGCGCATTACGATTGTAGCAAGTGGTGACGAACAGATTCTTGAGCAGATTGAAAAACAGTTAGGAAAGCTTGAAGATGTAAAAGACATTAAAATCCTTCGTCATGGATCTTCTGTTACAAGAGAACTTATGCTTGTAAAGATTCGTGCAACAAAGGAGCAGAGACAGGATGTCAAAGCTGTTACGGAAATCTTTGAAGGAGATATTGTTGATACAACAGTAGATTCTTTGATTATTGAGATGAAGGGAAATCAGGCGAAGCTTGATAATTTCCTGGAACTGATTTCCAACGATGGTTATGAAATCCTTGAACTTGCAAGAACAGGACTTACTGGTTTGACTCGTGGTTCAGCGGATGTCAAATACTTATAATTTATGAATTTATATTAGGAGGACAAATAAAAATGTCAGAAGCAAGAATTTTTTATCAGGAAGATTGTAACGTATCTTTATTAGAGGGCAAAACCATTGCTGTTATCGGATACGGTAGCCAGGGACATGCACATGCTCTTAATGCAAAAGAGTCTGGATGCAATGTTATCATTGGTCTTTATGAAGGATCTAAGTCTTGGGATAAGGCTGTTAAGCAGGGATTTGAAGTATTCACTGCTGCTGAAGCTGCTAAGAAGGCTGATATCATCATGATTCTTATCAATGATGAGAAGCAGGCTGATCTTTACAAGAAGGATATTGAGCCAAACCTTGAGGCTGGTAATATGCTTATGTTCGCTCATGGTTTCAACATTCACTTCGGTTGCATTAAGCCACCAGCAGATGTTGATGTTACAATGATCGCTCCAAAGGGACCAGGACATACCGTTCGTTCTGAGTACCAGGTAGGAAAGGGTGTTCCTTGTCTTGTTGCTGTTGAGCAGGATGCAACAGGTAAGGCACTTGAGATGGCACTTGCTTATGCTGCAGCGATCGGTGGAGCAAGAGCTGGTGTTCTTGAGACAACCTTCAGAACCGAGACAGAGACTGACCTCTTCGGTGAGCAGGCAGTTCTTTGTGGTGGTGTTTGTGCTCTTATGCAGGCTGGTTTCGAGACTCTTGTTGAAGCTGGTTACGATCCAAGAAATGCATACTTTGAGTGTATCCATGAGATGAAGCTTATTGTAGACCTTATCTACCAGTCAGGCTTCGCAGGAATGAGATACTCAATTTCGAATACCGCAGAGTACGGTGATTACATCACTGGACCAAAGATCATCACTGAGGATACCAAGAAGGCAATGAAGAAGATTCTTGCTGATATCCAGGATGGTTCATTCGCTAAGGAGTTCCTCCTTGATATGTCAGATGCTGGTAAGCAGGTACACTTCAATGC
>JAZQQA010000220.1:0-9000 GCA_045628825.1 Agathobacter sp. | reverse complement strand
ATTCACTGTACACGTCTTGCTGGTTCTAAGGCAGACAACTGGTGGCTTCGTCAGTCTCCACAGGTACTTGGTCTTGAGTTTGTAGACGGTATTGGACGGGCAGACCGTGACAACGCAATTGACCTTTACATTGGAGAGGATTATATGGACGTTCTTGCAGATGGTGAGTGGGAGCGTATCTTTAAGACAAAGCCAGCTGTATTTACAGCAGAGGAGAAGAAGGCATGGCTTGCAAAGAACACTGGAGTTTCTCTTGGTTCTGACGCATTCTTCCCATTTGGTGATAATGTAGAGCGTGCACATAGAAGTGGTGTTGCTTATATCGCACAGCCAGGTGGATCTGTTCGTGATGACAATGTAATTGCTACCTGCAACAAGTATGGTATCGTTATGAGCTTCACAGGAATCCGTTTGTTCCACCACTAATTCACAGTGCTTTTTATTGGCGAATTGAAAAAAATGACGTATAATAAGACTAGGTGTGCCCACACCTAGTCTTTTTTGGTAGGTTTATTGGACAGTGAAACGGAGATAATACTCGTATGAAGCGAGATGAAGGTTTAATTGACAATGGCGTAGAAAATCAAATTCAGGAAGTGGAAGACCGCCGTAGACAGGTGGAGGAGATTTCCTTTCAGATGGTTCGTACCATGGCGAGAGCGATTGATGCCCGGGATTCCTATACCACAGAGCATTCTGCGCAGGTGGCGGAGTGCGCGGTTCTTCTGGCAAAGAAGCTTGGCTGGTCACAGAAGGAGCAGAATCGTTTGTTTTATGCAGCGATTATGCATGATGTAGGAAAGATTGCAATCCCTGATGCAATTGTTGGCAAGCCGGGTAAGTTTACAGACTTGGAATATGAGGTTATGAAGGGACACACAACGATTGGTGCGGATATTTTGGCCACCATTTCAGAGTTTCCTCATATCGAGCTTGTGGCAAAGCAGCATCATGAGCGTTACGATGGCGGTGGTTATCCAGAAGGTTTAAAGGGAGAAGAGATTCATCCATATGCCAGAGTGGTTGCCATTGCAGACGCATATAATGCAATGAGCTCTGACCGTTCTTATCGTAGAGCACTGAGTAGAGAGAAGATTCGTAACGAATTCGTTAAGGGCAGAGGGACGCAGTTTGACCCAGAATATACAGATGCCTTCTTGGAGCTATTTGACGCAGGAGAGGTGGAAGTGCTGGCTGCGCGTTTTACCCGTAGTGCAAGTATGACCATTGAGAATATGGATCCATCGACTTTACTTCTCGAGCGTATCATGGAGACGGTCAATCGTCGAAAGGTAGACGAGGGTGTGGACTTTGTTACAGGTCTTGACATGCGCTTTGTTGGAGAGAAGAAAATCGCAGCAGCTATGGCTACCTGCGATGGATGTCTTGCTTTCCTTGATGTAGATAATCTTAAGAAAATCAACGATGTGATGGGACACAAGCATGGAGATCGTCTTCTTAAGCTTATGGGAGATGTTCTACGCGCGAATGCGAAAAATGCAGTTGCCTGTCGTCTTGGTGGAGATGAGTTTATCCTTTTCATGAAGGAAGTGGACATGGAGGATGCGACAGAAATCATTCAGCGCATTATGACAGAGTTCCTGGAGCGTAAGGATGCAGATCCTGCTCTTCGTCCAGCATCCCTTTCCATTGGTCTTTGTATGAGTACCAAGGACGATGTATATGGGGAAATCTATAGTAAGGCAGATAAGGCGCTTTACCATGTAAAGCAGAATGGAAAGGCCCATTACTATTTCTATCAGAAGCAGGAGTATTCGCTGGAGCAAAAGACCGATGTAGATTTGGACCAGCTGATGCTTAGCCTTAGTAACAGTGGAAGCTACAGCGGTGCCATGGATGTGGAGTACCGTGAGTTTGCGAAGCTGTTTGAGTATGTTGGCAATCTTAGACGTCGCTACGACCACGGCATACATCTGGTTATGATTACCATGGATGTTCCTGTGGATCACACATACTTCATTGATGAATTGGAAGAATCTATGCAGCATATGGAGACAGCAATCCAGCAGACCATTCGCAATGTAGATATCTATACAAGGTTTAGCAGTGTGCAGTTCCTAGTGATTTTGTTTGAGGCGGGAGATGATAATTTGTCCCTTGTCATTGATCGAATTTTCCGGTCTTATTATCGCATTAGTGGAAATGCGCAAATTGAGCCTACTTATTCTATTCGTAAATTAGAAGGAGAAAGCAAATAATTATATGGCATTGCAGTTTGTACTTGGAAATTCCGGTAGCGGAAAGACAGAGGGGACATACAAGCGTATTGTAGAGGAAGCAGAGAAGAACCGTAGCAAGAACTATCTTTTTGTAGTTCCAGAGCAGTTCACTTTGCAGACCCAGATGAAGCTTGTGGATTTGGCCCCAGGCAATGTAATTACCAATATTGATGTTTTGAGTTTTAAGCGGTTGGCCTACCGAATCTTTGATGAACTTGGAGTAGACAGTTCTACAGTGCTTGGAGAGACTGGAAAGAATTTGTTGCTTCGAAAGGTTGCTCAGGATGAGGGAGAAAGCCTTACTGTCATGCGTCCAAATCTGGAGAAAATCGGTTACATCGAGGAACTGAAATCCCTTCTTTCAGAGTTCGTGCAGTATGAGGTGACGCCAGAAAAACTGGAGCAATATATCGAAGCAGGAGGAGAGAATATCCCTCCTGCTTTTGCAATGAAATTAAAGGATGTCATTACCATGTACCGTGGGTTTGTTGCGGACATGAAGGAGAATTCCTTTATTACGGCAGAGGAGGTATTACATGAGCTGATTCAGGTGCTGCCACAGTCTGCGATTTTACAAGACGCGGTGATGGTGTTTGATGACTTTACCGGCTTCACTCCGATTCAGAATGATTTGCTTTACGCACTTTTGCAGGTGGTTTCACGCATGGAAGTCATCCTTACAATGGATGCTTCTGAGGTCGGAAAACCAATTGTTGGCGAGCATGATTTGTTTGCAATGTCCAAGAAGACAATCGCAAAGCTTACCGCTATGGCAGAAGAACTTGGGGTACCTGTGCTTGCGCCAGAAGTATATGCAGATGCAAGAAATAAGCGTTTTTCCGCTGCCAGTGATTTGGCCTTTTTGGAAGAACAATTATTCCGTGGTGGCAATGTCTGTCAGGAAACGCGTCCAGAAGCATTGCGTATTATGGAACTGAAAAGTCCCAATGAAGAGCTGGTGTGGACTGCAAGAGAAATTGTACGTCTGGTAAGAGAAGAGAACTATCGCTATGGAGAAATTGCGGTAGTTACTGGGGATGTGGAAGTGTATGGTCGCTATGCCAAAGAAATCTTTGCAAGATATGAGATTCCTTGCTTTATTGACCAGACCACACAGGTGTTATTCCATCCATTTACGGAGTGTGTGCGTGCGATTCTTGAGATTGTGGAAGAGCATTTTTCTTATCAGGCAATGATGCGTTTCCTTCGTAGTGGATTCATGCCATTGGACGAAAAAGATGTGGATGAATTAGATAATTTCCTACTGGCTACGGGTATACGTGGTGAAAAGGGGTGGAAAGAGACTTGGCAGAAGAAAGTGAAGAGGAATTGGCAGGGGATTGAGGGCGAGACCTTAGAGGGCTTCCGTAAAGAGATTTACGAGCTTCTTGCACCTGTTTATGAAGCTTTTCGTGCAAAGGATGCCAAGGTAGAAGACGAGGTCATGGCCCTTTATACCCTTTTGCAGAAGCTGGAATGTGGTAGTCAGCTGGAAAAGCAGGCAAAGGTGCTTAAAGAGCAAGGAGAAAGTGTGAAGGCACAGCAGACTGGCTCGATTTATCGTATCACCATGGAACTTTTGGAGAAACTTTACTATTTGTTCCAAGGGGAGCATATGTCCATTAGCGATTTTGCAGAGCTTATTGACGCAGGTCTTAGTGCAGAGAAGGTTAGAACCCTTCCACCAGAACAGGACAGTGTCACAATGGGTGATATTGAGCGTACCAGATTAAATCCAATTAAGGTTTTATTTTTCGTTGGTGTAAATGATGGAGTTGTGCCAAAGGCAGCAGGTGGTGGAGGCATTATCTCACAGTACGAAAGAGAGTTACTTCTTGATGGCGCCGACATGGAATTGGCACCAGGACCAAGGGAGCAGGCTTTTATTCAGCGGTTTTACCTTTACCGCAATCTTACCAAGCCAAGTCGTAAGCTGTATATTTCCTACAGCCTTGTGGATAAGGACGGAAAAGCCATTCGCCCTTCTTATTTGATTGGACAAATGCAAAAGCTGTTCCAGGAGCTTGCAGTGGAAAAGGTGACAGGGCTTTTTGAAACGCCAAATTACACCACCCCACAAGCGGCGATGGATTATCTGCTTTATGGAAAAAGAGACGCGGCATGGTATGTGCTTGCGAAGGTTCTTCTTTCCAGCGATACCTATAAGAAACTAATGGAGGATATCCTTAAGGCTCCATTTACCCGCTATGAAAAGGATTCCATTAGTCAGGTGGTGGCAAGCAGCATCTATGGTCGCACCTTGGATGGCAATGTTACAAGACTGGAGGAATTCGCAGCCTGTGCATACCACCACTTCCTAGACTATGGCTTGAGACTTAGAGAGCGTGAAGAAGCAGGCCTTGATATGCGTTCCATTGGTAACATCTATCATGCGGCACTTTGTAAGTACGGAGAGCGCCTGAAGAAGGAAGAGCTTAGTTGGGATGGGCTTGAGGCTACGAAGCAGGAGGCCTATGCGACCTGGGCACTTGGGGAAGCGCTTTTGGATCCAGAGGTCGGAGCAGTTTATGACAGTCCAGAGTCACGCTATATGACTGAGCGCATGAAGCGCATTTTCCATAAGACGATTCGGGTGTTAACCAAGCAGATTGCTGCAGGTAAGTTTGCACCGACAGAATTTGAAGTGAAGTTTAAAAATCTAGAAGATGTTGAGAGTCTTAAGGTGGCATTATCAGAAGGCCATAGCATGAGACTGACCGGTACCATTGACCGTTTGGATGTCTGCACAGAAGGGCAGAAAGCCTACGTCAAAATTGTAGATTATAAGACAGGGAATAAGACGCTGGATTTGGTGCAGGTATATTATGGACAGGATATCCAGCTTGTGACTTACCTGGATGTGGCTATGGAGCATTATAAGAAGGAAGAACAGGTGACGGAGGTTATTCCTGCGGCAATGTTCTATTATCACCTGGATGAGCCTGTGATTGCACTTCAAAATGGGGAAGAGTTGTCGGAGGAGGCATATTTTGACCGCTTGCTCAAAGCACTTCGTCCACAGGGACTGTTTAGCAGTAGTGAGGATGCAAAGGCCTTGCTTGATGTGAAGTTAGCAGATCCTTCGCGCCTGGATGACAAATACTCATCGGATGCAATTCCCTATGACTTGAAAGGAAAGGGCGCCGTGAAGGCAGAGACTGCAAGGCAGATGGCAACGTCAGAAGAATTTGCAACCATTACCGAATATGTGCGCCGTAATATTCAGGAAATGGGAGAGGCCATTTATCAGGGAGATATTGCGGTGAATCCATATTATGCGCAGGGGGTTGGTGGAAAAACCGGTGGTAGCTGTGCCTACTGCCCATATGGCCATGTGTGTGGATTTGACGTACGTGTGCCAGGATATGCTTACCGTTTCATGGATGTGAGCAAAAAGGATGAGGCACTTCTTCGCATGGAAACAGAGAATGCATTAGCAAAAGGACAGGAGGAATAGCGATGGCTTGGACCAGTGAACAGCAAAAAGTAATCGATCTTAGAAATCGCAATATTCTTGTGTCTGCAGCGGCAGGATCTGGAAAAACAGCCGTTTTGGTTGAGCGCATTATTCAAAGGATTACGGACAAAGAACATCCTGTGGATATAGATGAACTCCTTGTAGTTACCTTTACCAATGCAGCAGCTGCAGAAATGCGTGAGCGAATTGGAAAAGCAATCAATAAAGCATTAAAAGAGCGACCGGACGATGAGAATCTTATGAAGCAGGTAGCTTTGGTTCATAATGCCAAAATTACCACCATTGATAGCTTTTGTAATTTTATTGTCCGCAACCATTTTGGTGAAATTCAGTTGGATCCGAATTTCCGTATTGCGGATCAGGGTGAAATCAAGCTTCTTAAGCAGGATACCATAGAAGCCGTGTTTGAGGCAGAATTTGAAGCGGAGAAGCCATCCTTTTTACAGCTTGTTGATGCCTATGGAAAAAGCCGTTCTTCTGCCAATGTGAAGGACATGGTGCTTGCCATCGTAGAAAAATCAGAAAGCGCTTCTTGGCCGATGGAATGGTTGGATGGGCTAACGAGAATCTATGGGCTTTCAGAGGAAGAACTGGAGAAAAGTCCCCTTTTTGAAAAATTGGTGGATAGTTTTCAGATACGTATAGCAGATGCCTTAGCTACGATACCAAATGCCCTTACATATGCAAAAAGCCATGAAGGGGCTGAAAAGTTTGCAAAGACATTGGAGAGCGACCTTGCACTTTTGCAGGAGCTTTCACAATATAAGACATACCGCGGATTGGCGCAGGCGCTTTCTGGCGCAAAGTTTGCAAGCGCAGGAGCGATTTCTTCGGATGTAAAGTATGCAGATACCAAGAACTACCTTACCAATCAGCGTAAGTCCTACAAGGATGGACTGGAGCGCATGATAAAGGAAGATTTTTCCCTTGCCCTTTCGGATATTGCAGCGCAAAATGCGCGTCTATTGCCTTACATCGAGGAACTGGTGCGCCTTGCCAAGGAAGTATTGAGGCGTCTTGATGAAAGCAAGAAGAAAAAGCATATGGTGGATTTTTGCGATATCGAGCACTATGCGCTTCGCATTCTGCGTGAGGAGATGGGAGACCACGCACCGAAGAAAACTGCAATCGCTTTTCGCCAGCATTTTGCAGAAATTATGATCGATGAGTACCAGGATAGTAACCAGGTGCAGGAGGATATCTTGACTGCCATTTCTCGTATGGAAGACGGGGAATACAATATGTTCATGGTAGGAGATGTGAAGCAGAGTATTTATCGCTTCCGTCAGGCCAAGCCAGAACTATTTATGGAAAAGCATGCCGCTTACTCTTTGGAGGATAAGCAAGAGGATGGGCAGGAGACCAAGGAACAGAAGATTGAGCTTCGCGCCAATTTCCGTAGCCGTCCTGCTGTGCTTGAGATGGCCAACGACATCTGTTATAAGATTATGGCAGCAGACTTAGGGGGAGTTGCCTATACCGAAGAGGTGGCGCTTCATCCTGCCAGCACCAAGTATGATGCAGGTGCACCAAACCTTGCGGGAGAGGTGCTTATGTTTGATAGTTCGGACCCTGCCATTGCGGATTTGCAGGGAGACGAGGCTGGAAAACGCGCCTTGGAAGCTCGTATGGTAGCAACCAAAATTAAAGAATTAAAAGAAAACTTTTTTGTTACAGAAGAGAAGAAAATCCAAAAAGAAGATGGAACAGAAGAAACAACCTTTGGACTTCGTCCAATGCGATACGGGGATGTGGTCATTCTTCTTCGCTCCAACAAGGGCTGGGGAGACGTATTTGCAGATACCTTGAATGCATGTGGAATCCCTGCGCATGTGGAATCTTCAACCGGCTATTTCTCTGCTTCTGAGGTTGTCACTGTGCTTGACCTTTTACGGATATTGGATAATCCGTATCAGGATATTCCAATGGCAGCAGTACTGAAATCGCAATTGGTGGGACTGGACAATGAGGAACTGGCAGAAATCGCGGCAAGAGAGGAAAAGACGAGCTTTAGTCGAAAAGCGGTTCATGCCATGGAAGAGGCAAGTGAGGGAGCACTCTTTGACTTTTACCAGTTGTATATGAGCCTTCGTGCGAGAAGAGATTTGCCGATTCATGAGCTGTTACAATTGATTTTTGATTGTACGGGCTATGATAAGTATGTGGCAGCATTGCCAGCAGGAGAAAGACGGCTTGCGAACCTTGCCATGCTTATGGAAAAGGCAGTGGCCTTTGAACAAACCAGCTATAAGGGACTCTTTCACTTCGTGCGCTATATTGAGCAGCTTCATAAGTACGATGTGGATTATGGAGAGGCAGAGACTGCTGGGGATGCAAGTGATACCGTTCGTATTATGACCATCCATAAGAGCAAGGGTCTGGAGTTTCCGGTGGTATTCGTGTCAGGCCTTGGAAAGGGCTTCAACCACGGAGACGAAAGAGGTGATGTTGTCATCCATGCAGATTTTGGTCTTGGAATTGACGAGCAGAGTGTTGCACCTCGCACAAAGAAGGAAAGCTTCCTTCGTGATTTGATTGAGAATCAGTGTAAGGAGGATATGTTGGGCGAGGAGGTGCGTATGCTTTATGTTGCCCTGACCCGTGCCAGCGAGAAGATGATTCTAACAGGTGCAATGAAGGGGGAAGAAGAATACGAAAAGAAGGTTGGCAATGCACTTTTGCATCAGCCAATTAGCTATGATGCCAGAGTAAAGGCAGGCTGCTACAATGATTGGATTCTTCCTGCGATTGCATCCTACCGTGGCGAAGTGGACAAATATCCGCTACAGTTGTATGGGGTTTCGGACCTGGTAGAAAAAGAAGCAAAAGATCAGGCAGAAGCGGTCCTTGACTATGACGCGATTCGAAGGGAGCTTCAGGCGGTTTCACCAGAGCAGGTAGCGGAAGTGGAAGCAGCCTTTGCCTATGCTTATCCATACGAAAACAAGGCAGGTATGAAAATCAAGTATGCCGTTTCTGACCTCAAGCATCTTGCGATGGATGCTTATCGAGAAGATCAGGAGGCTGCAAAGCTGCGTGATTTGCAGGCAGATAGTGAAAAACTTGGTACTGCGGTGGAAACAGTTGTACCAAAGAAGGATACGGAAGAACTATGGGCAGAAGATCACTCTGCCTATATCCCTCGTTTCGCAAGGGAGGACATGCCACAGGAGGCAGGGGCGCAGATTCTGGCAGAAGCGAAGGAAGCTGGAATCAACCAGGGCGCTCTTAGAGGAACCGCAACACACCGTATTATGGAATGTATCGATTTTGCGGCACTTT
>JAZQQA010000219.1:0-4182 GCA_045628825.1 Agathobacter sp. | reverse complement strand
GCTATTCCAGAGGTTCTCGTCTATCAAAGCGCGGTGGCGCAAAGCGACGTAACCTTTGACTACATCGTAACGCAAAATGATCTGTATCTTGGCATTGTGCGAAATCCCACCACAGAGGAAGCGGTAGTCCTTGGGCCAATTCCTCTGACGCCCCTTTCGCACACTGCGGTAGAAAAACTTGCCAAAAGTTTTGCCGAAGATGAAACTACCTACCAAAAGCTACTAGAATTCTTTGAGCGTACACCAGACTTTTCTCTTAGCCGTTTTCTTAACATTATGGCTGTCGTCAATGCTGCCCTAAATCAAGAGCTGCTGGACGTAAACGCGCTGTATCGCGAAAAGACATCAAGGCTTGAAGCAGAAATTGGACGGAGCCACTCCGACGAACTCATGGCCCGCAAGGAAAATGAGAACTTCCATAATACCTACTTCTTTGAGCAGGAATACTTTGGCTATCTGGAGCGTGGTGACGTGGGAGGCCTGACAGAATTTATAAAGGTCGTCCCTTCCTATACGGAAGGCTCCATGGCAAATGACAGTATCCGTCAAAGCAAGAACATCTTTATCACCACCATCACCTTGGCAACCAGACACGCCATTGCTGGTGGACTGGACATTGAGACTGCCTATCAGCTCTCTGACTCCTACATACAGGAGATGGAAAAAATGTCCGATGCTGCCGCTGTTACTATGCTTATTAACTCTGCCATTTTTGACTTTACGAAGCGTGTTGCAGATGCCAAAATCCCAAAGGATATGTCAGAGGAAATCTTCCGCTGCATCCAATACATCTCAAACCACGTGAACCAGGATATCACAGTGGAACACCTAGCTGATCTAATCCACATGGACCGGAGCACTCTGTCCAAAAAATTCAAGCGAGAGCTAGGCTTTAACATCAGTGCTTTCATCATGCGCCGTAAACTAGAAGAAGCAAAGACATTGCTTCTTCATACTGACAAAACTGTCAGTGAAATTAGCGAATATCTTTGCTTCTCTTCACAAGCTTATTTTCAAAATGTGTTCAAAAAGAAATATGGCGTCACTCCAAGGGAGTTCCGGCGTCAGAAATAACTTACTTTGCCTCTTTTCATTGATTAGTTGTCCGACAGACTCCTCATCCAATTTCTGCGTCCAAAGACCACCAAAGAGATTACGAGACGCACAACCTCTTCCACCGTAAACAAAGCATAAACGCCCACGATTTGCAGCTGCAATACATACGCTGCGAAAAAGCATAGTGGAACTCCAATGAGCCAGGTTCCTACCAAGTCAATAATCATGACGGTCTTCGTATCACCGCCACTCTTAAGAATTCCGCCGCCCAGGATCATATTCTCCACCTTCACAGGCGCATACAAGGCAAATGCAACCAGAATCCATTTGCCCAAGGTGCGTACCACTGGCTCCACCTTGTAGAAGGATACATAGAAGTCGGATAGGAAAATTAATAGCACGGCAAGCACTCCTGCACCGAATAGACCTACCACCATAATCTTCTTTGAATCCCTATAAGCCAAGTCATACTCCTTGGCTCCAAGATGCTTTCCGATCATAACTCCCGCTGCTGCTGCAAGTCCACTCAATGCGCCACAGACCAGTCCCTGAATTGGGCAGGTCAAGGTGTATGCAGCAAGGCTCTCTGTACTCAGGTGACCAAATACCCCTGATTCCACGTTCTGGCCCAAGCTCCACAAAAACTCACTGATAAGTATCGGAGAAATCATAACCATGTATTCTTTCAAGGACACCTTCTCCAAGCGCAAAGAAAAGAACAATTTCTCATCATCCTTACGTAAGCTGACCAAGAAGCCCACAAAAATAAATAGCATATTGGCACACTGAGAAATCAATGTAGCAAAAGCCGCACCACGCACTCCCATTGCTCCATAGCCAAGCTTTCCAAAGATGAATACATAATTCAACCCCGTATTCAAGATTACGGAGCCAAAGCTTGCAATCAACGGAATGGTAGCATGCTCCTTGCAACGAAGCCAAGTAGATAAAATCATGCTAATTGCCATAGGCA
Source organism: Agathobacter sp. (assembly GCA_045628825.1). Lineage (GTDB taxonomy): Bacteria > Bacillota > Clostridia > Lachnospirales > Lachnospiraceae > Roseburia. Next base: position 2,153 of record JAZQQA010000219.1, on the reverse strand, counting down.
AGTAAGCAACTGCCACTACTTGAAAATACGGCGTACCCTCTGCAACAATTGCCAGGTCCTCTGTATAAAGAGACAGAATCTGTGGTGCAGCAAAAAGAGACGCCATCAGGAACACTGCTGCAATAAGGACAGACGCAATCATGCTTACATGAAAGCCTCTCCACGCCTCCTTTTTATCATTTGCACCAAGAAACTGCGCAATAATAATACCTGCAACCGATGCAACTGCACCAGACACCACTGAATAAATTAAGGAAAAATTTCCACCCAAACCAACAGCTGAAATACTAGTTTCCCCAAGCTGTCCTATCATAAGCTGGTCTACAATAGAAAAGGACGATTGCAGCATACACTGCAAAGTAACTGGTATCGCTATTTTACATAGCGACTTTGAAAAAGCAGACATAAAAAATCCCCCGTTTGTATTTTTTCGTATTTTTTCGTAGCTACTAATATAACTCTAAAACGAAAATTACGAAAATACAACGGGGAATTTCACTTTTTTACATTTTCTTACATCAATGACTTATAAAGCTCTACAATCTCCTCAACACTTGTCTCTCGTGGGTTGCCTGGGCGGCAAGCATCAGCGTAAGCTGACTCAGCGAGGAACTGAATGTCTTCTGGCTTTACAATGTCCTTAAGGTCTGCTGGAATTCCAACATCCTCTGATAACTTCTTAACTGCATCGATTGCAGCCTTGCGATATTCTTCCTGGCTCATAGCATCAACACCAGCCACTCCCATAGCGCGTGCAATTTCACGATACTTCTCACCAGTTGCTGAAGCATTGTACTCCATAACAGTTGGAAGAATGATTGCGTTTGCAACACCATGTGGGGTGTCATACAAAGCACCAAGTGGATGAGCCATTGAGTGAACAATACCAAGTCCTACGTTAGAGAAGCCCATACCAGCTACATACTGGCCAAGTGCCATATCCTCACGTCCCTTAGGATCATTAGCTACTGCTGCACGAAGGCTTCTTCCGATGATTTCGATTGCCTTTAAGTGGAACATATCAGAAAGTTCCCAAGCAGCTCCTGTGATATAGCCTTCAATTGCATGAGTAAGTGCATCCATACCAGTTGCTGCGGTAAGTCCCTTAGGCATTGAGCTCATCATCTCTGGATCGACGAAAGCAACGACAGGAATATCCTTAGGGTCTACACATACCATCTTACGGTTCTTCTCTACATCAGTAATAACGTAGTTGATGGTTACCTCTGCTGCAGTACCAGCGGTTGTTGGAACTGCAAAAATTGGAACTGACTTATTCTTAGTAGGTGCAACTCCCTCTAAGCTTCTAACATCTGCAAATTCTGGGTTTGCGATAATGATACCAACACCCTTTGCAGTATCCATAGAAGAACCACCACCAATTGCAACGATATAATCTGCACCAGCTGCCTTGAATGCCTCTACACCACTCTGTACGTTCTCGATGGTTGGGTTAGGCTTGATGTTCGAGTAAAGCTCATAAGCAAGGCCAGCCTTGTCAAGAACCTCAAGTACCTTACCAGTTACACCAAACTTTACAAGGTCTGGGTCAGAGCATACGAAAGCCTTCTTAAAGCCTCTGCCCTGTGCCTCTGTTGCGATTTCCTGGATTGCTCCAGCTCCATGGTAAGATGTTTCGTTAAGTACGAATCTGTTTGCCATTTGTAAAAATCCTCCTTCTGTTCTATGAAATCAAAAATGATTGTACCTTAATTGTATCAATCAACTCCCTAGCCCAAAATGGAATATTTTAAGGTCAATTTGGAAATTTTTATCATTGAACTAGTTGTTTGGCATAATCAGCATGCAGACAATATAGGCAATGATTCCGGAGCCACCTGCAAGAGTAAAGATTACCCAAAACAAACGAACCCAGGTAGAATCAATACCAAAATACTCTGCGAATCCACCGCATACTCCATCAATTTTGCGATCCACGCTGCTCTTACATAATCTTCTATCACTCATAATTTCTTCCTCCATGAAAGTAAATTCCGTTCTCTACATGGATATTATAGCTTATTTTTGAGAAAAAAGTCTTAAGGAAACATTATTTCGTATAGACTAATTCCTTATCTTCCCCATCGTTTAGTAGAATTAACATGCCCTTCACCGGCTGGTTGTGTTGGATTGCCCCATCCACTGGCCAAACA
>JAZQQA010000218.1:0-7954 GCA_045628825.1 Agathobacter sp. | reverse complement strand
CCTAAGTTTGCAATCGATGCAATTGCAGCAGGACACGAAGCAGCAATCTCAATTCATAGATTTGTTCAGCCAGGTGCTACACTTACCATCGGACGTAACAGACGTGACTTCATCGAGCTTGATAAGGCCAACATTAAGGTTGATGATTATGATCACTCACCACGTCAGATTCCTGGACGTTCACATACTACCGTTGATGGAGAGCTTACTTTCCGTGATAAGTCAGTTGAACTTACCGAAGAGCAGATTAAGACTGAGACAGCAAGATGTCTTAAGTGTGGTGCTTCTGTAGTAGATGAGAACAAGTGCGTAGGCTGTGGTGTATGTACTGTACAGTGTGAATTCGATGCAATTCACCTTCACAGAGCAAATCCAGATTGTTCTACTATGCGCAGATCAGAGGATAAGCTTAAGTTCATCCTTCCAAACGGCGCAAAGCAGAAGATTAAGATTATGTTCTCTGGAAAGAAGAACTAATTAGAGGTAAGTTATGCACGAGTTAGGTGTTGTTTTTCATGTAATCAAGATGGTGGAGGAGCTTTGCGTAGAGAACGATTTGACTCAGGTGGAATCAGTTACTCTTGAGCTTGGAGAAGTATCTACCGTTATTGAGTCTTACCTTCACGATGTGTGGAAATGGGCGGTGGAGAATCGTTCCGAGCATATGCATGGATGTAAGCTCATTGTAGAGACCATTCCAGCCATTACCTTCTGTGAAGACTGTAAGAAAGAATATGGAACCGTGGAGCATGGGAAAATCTGTCCGCACTGTGGCAGTGAAAATACCTATTTGCTTCAGGGCAACGAATTTTCAATTAAAGAGATTAGTGCTTGTTAATAGCACAAGGAGCAGGACCGCGAAAGTGGTCCTGCTTTTTTTGCATTTTGCGACTCTCTTAAGAGACGACAAAAAGTCGTGCTAGAATATCAAAAAGTATGATATATAAAATAATATGTAAAATATAGTTGACATAATGTAAATGCAGTGATATAGTACAGTCATGAAGAGGAAACAAACACACGAAAGTGAGGAGAGAATTATGAAGACATGTAAGAATAAGACAGCAGCAGAAAGATATGAGTCATGCAGAAAGCTTTGCATTTTGTCAGCCGTAGTAATACTCATCATGTTTGCATTTATCATCTATGATCGTTTGACCGGCTACGAAGTGAACAGTGCTATGGTGACAATTCTATGTGCGAATGTGGCGCTCCTTTGTGCGAATCTGGATCGACTTAGGAAGGAAAAGGAAGCAGAAGAGCAGAAGGCACAGGAAGAGAACTAGTAAGGAAAAATTATTGGATTTATAGAAAGTGAGGATATCATCATGGGAGCAATTTTTGGAGCATGTGTAGGATTAGTAATCGCAGCAATTATTTTGCTGATTTGTAATAAGAACGGTAAGATGAAGACCGAGTATGATGAGAGACAGGAAGCCATCCGCGGGCGAGGATATAAGTATGCAGCCATTACAGGCTGGGCAATCGCAGGATTTTTCGGAGCAGCTTCGTTGGGAGATCTTGTGATTCCAATGGATGATGCACTTAAGTATTTTACGATTCTGTTTGCATCTATCCTGGTGCAGACAAGTCACGCAATTTGGAACGATGCATATTACGGTTCCAATAATAATGTGAAAAAGTATTTTATCGTATCTGTTGTTCTAACCGTTATCAACGGAGGAATTTCAATTGTAGCGGGTATGCAACACGAACTGATTGTAGACGGATTTATGACTTGGAAGTGTATCAATGTGGAATGCACACTTCTCTTTGTCGGAATTGCTCTGATGTTTGTTGTAAAAGCAATCTTCAAGAAGGATGACGTGGAAGAGGAGGATTAGTATGAAGAATCTTAAATTGAAGGCAGCCCGTGCTGGCAAGGATATGTCTCAGGACGACTTGGCAAAGGCATGTGGGGTGTCTAGACAGACCATCAATTCCATTGAGAAGGGTGATTACAATCCGACAATTAAGCTTTGTCTGGCAATTTGCAGGGCTTTGGATAAGACCCTGGATGAACTATTCTGGGAAGAGGAAGAATAAAATACTTGAAAAATCGAACGCTTGTTTGTATAATAAAAATACGAACAGGCGTTCTTTTTTGTGTGCGGAAAAATGATAGAGAGGTGTTTGCGATGTCTACTTATATGGCGGATATGTCACCAATGGATAAACTGAAAATCTTATCAGATGCAGCAAAGTATGATGTGGCCTGCACCTCCAGCGGCGTGGGCCGAAAAGGGGATGGGAAGCACATGGGCAATGCTTATGAGACGGGTATTTGCCATGCCTTTTCTAGTGATGGCAGATGTATTTCCTTGCTTAAGATTCTTATGACCAACGAGTGCATTTATGATTGTAAATACTGCGTGAATCGTGTGAGCAATGATGTGGTTCGTACAGCCTTTACACCGGATGAGATTTGCAATCTTACCATGGAATTCTATCGTCGCAACTATATCGAAGGTCTTTTTCTTAGCTCTGGTATTATTAAGTCGCCAGACTATACCATGGGACTCATCTATGAGACTTTGTTTTTGCTTCGTAACAAGTACCATTTCAATGGATATATTCATATCAAGGGGATTCCGGGAGCTTCGGCTGAGGTAATCGAGATGGTGGGCTATCTTTGCGACCGAATGAGTGTCAACTTGGAGCTTCCTACAGGGGAAGGCCTTAAGGCTTTGGCACCGAATAAAGCAAGAGCCAACATTACCCGTCCGATGCGTATGATTCAAAGTGGCATCCAGGAAAGCCGCGCTTATCATGGTGTGCAGAGTATGAAGAGTCGCGTGGTAATGGATGAACGGACCTATTATAACCAGCTGGCAGAGATTGCAGAAAGTAAGGCTATGCTGGAGGAACGACAGAAGCGCCTTATGACCTATGGAAGTATGAGTGCTGCACAGGTTGGTGGCAAGATGGAATTGGCTACTCAGGCCTCTCGCGTAGCAGATGCTGCCTGGCAGTTTGGCGCATCAGAGGGGGCGATAACAGGAAAAAGCCAATTGTCTACCGCCTATCACGGCGGAGGACTGGCCAATCCAAATCGTTATTTTGTTCCAGCGGGACAAAGCACCCAGATGATTATTGGCGCTACGGGGGAAACGGATTATCAGATTATGGCAGTATCGGAAGCGATGTATAACCGCTACGATATGAAGCGTGTGTTTTATTCTGCTTTTGTCAATGCCAATCGTGATGAGGATATGCCAGGCCTTGTGAACGGGGAGATTATGCGCCCACAATTGCTACGTGAGCACCGTTTGTATCAAGGAGATTTCTTACTTCGCTTTTATGGATTCCAGGCAGACGAATTATTATCAGAGAAAAATCCGAATTTCCATGAGCTTATAGATCCAAAGTGTAACTGGGCTGTGCACCATTTGGAGCAGTTCCCAGTAGAAATCAGTAAGGCTGACTATTACACTTTGCTTCGAGTTCCTGGTATTGGAACTAAGAGTGCTAAGCGTATTATGGCGGCAAGAAGACATGCCAATTTGACCTTTGATGACTTGAAGCGCATGGGCGTGGTGCTAAAGCGCGCCCTGTATTTTATTACCTGTGGTGGCAAAATGATGTATCAGACCAAGATGGAAGAAACTTACATTACCAACCACCTTATTTACAACGAGAGGCCGAACCAGATGCTGTTATCTGATGGCACCAAGACCTCTTACGAGCAGTTATCTCTTTTTGATATGGGAGGTGTTGCAATATGACAGGAGAATTGATTCTTCGTTGTGAGGCTACGCTTGAAGGAATGCTCACAGCGATTTATGAGGCATTTGTATATAAAAAGCAGTATGAAGTCTATCAGGATAATATTGCAATCTCCATTGGGGAAGGCGATACATTATCTCTTTTTGCTCAGACCGTGGAGGTAGAGACGGATAGTGATAAGGCGGCAAAGACTGCAGAGACCATTCAAAAAAGGCTGGGCTTTGTGAGCTACCATACGGTGCTTTCGGTGCTTTGCCATTACGATGAGGAACGCGCAACCATCGTCCTTGGGTATCTGGTTAGAGCCTTTTCTATGGGCAATGTTGCCTGGGATTGTCTAGCGGATCCGTATGTCATGCGCATGCTGGAAATGAACCGCAAGGTAGGCAATGAGACGGAGCGATTCATGGGATTCTTGCGCTTTCAGGATGTAGGGCGCTTCCTTTTTGCGGAGATTGAACCAAAATGTGATGTCATTCCGGTGATGCAGGAGCATTTTGAAGATCGTTATCCCAATGAAAATTTTATGATTTATGATAGTAAGCGAAAATATGCCCTTGTGCATCCTGCCTATCATCGCGGATTTTTCGTAACGGGAGAGGATATCTTTGAGCGCCTGGCAGATGAAGAGTGGCAACCAATTGCCATGGTGGACGAGTATGAGAGCTTATGGAAGACCTATTTTACGACCATTGCCATCGAGGCCAGAGAGAACGAGAGATGCCAGAATACCTTGGTGCCAAAGTGGTATCGCAAGCATATGAACGAGTTCGTGTAAGAGCTTTCTAGGACTAGTAGCACGGTTGTGTGAATGCAAGAAGCGGTGTAGAATATTGGTTGTATGAGTGCCTTGTGCAATCAGCATTTCGCTGGAGCGACAGAGGCCTAATCTACATACGCAAGAGGAGTAATTATATGAGCAAGACTTTAGACGAATTCAAGGAGTATCTATCACGCATCGCGCGCCTTAGCCATGCGGTTACCCTGTTCCATTGGGACATGGAGACCATCATGCCAGAAGGCGGATTTGATGTACACGCAGATGCCCTTACTTATTTTTCTACTGAGGCATTTAAGCTTTCCACAGCACAGGAACTCAAGGATATGTTGGACGCTTTATTGGCGCCAGAAGAGTTTGATGCATTGGATAGTGACTGGCAGTTTATCGTGAAGAAGATGAACAAGGATTACGAGGAAAGTGCTCGTATTCCAGTTGATTTCTACAGCGCCTTTGTACAGGCGCAGGCTGAGGCAGGAAGAGCTTGGGAGCAGGCCAAGACAGCAGACGATTTTAGCATTTTTGCACCACATTTGCAGAAGATGATCGATATGACCAAAGAGATGGCTGGCTATACCCATCCAGGAGAAGAAGTCTATGATGTGCTTCTGAACCAATACGAAGAAGGCATGGATTCTGCAACCATCGATCGCATTTTTACTGAGCTTAAGACAGACTTAGTACCACTTGTCAAAAAGATTGTGGCAGCAAAGCAGCCAGACGATAGCAAGTTCAAGAGAAACTATGATCTCAATGAGCAGAGAGCTCTTCAGAAGTTCTTGCTTGAGTACATCGGATTCGATTTCGCAAGAGGAACTGTGGGTGAGACTATGCATCCATTCACAACCAACTTCAATTCGCAGGATGTGCGTGTGACCAACCACTACTATGAGACAGAGCCACTTTCTGCAATCTATTCCGCAATTCACGAAGGTGGACATGCAATTTTCGAGCAGAACATTAATCCAAAGTTGGACGATACGGTAGCAGGAAGCTGCGGATACATGGGCGTCCATGAGAGTCAGTCTCGTTTCTATGAGAATATCTTAGGTCGCAACATCAATTTCTGGAAGCCAATCTACCCAGAAGTTCAGAAGATTCTTACAGGTCTTTCTGATGTGAGCCTCGAGGAGTTCGTACAGGAAGCCAACCATGTACGTAATAGCCTGATTCGTACTGAAGCAGATGAAGTAACCTACTGCTTACATATCATTGTGCGTTACGAGATTGAAAAGGCAATTTTCCGTGAGGGCGTAGGTGTTGACGTGCTTCCAAAGCTTTGGAATCAGAAGATGGAAGAGTATCTTGGTGTTGTTCCACCAACAGATGCAGTGGGAATCTTACAGGATATGCACTGGTCAGATGGTTCCTTTGGATATTTCCCAACCTACCTTCTTGGAAGCATCTATGATGGTATGTATCTGGATACCATTCGTGAAGAACTTGGCGATGTCGATGAGCTTCTTGCAGCAGGCAAGATCAAGGAGATTACCAAGTGGCTCAATGAGAAAATTCACCAGTATGGATCTACAAGACTTCCTAAGGAAGTAATCGCCAATGTATGCAACAAGGAAGTAAGTGCTGAGCCACTGATGCGTTACTTTACCGAGAAGTATACTAAGGTTTACAACCTCTAATACAAGAATAATGATGGCAGAATCATGCCACGAAAAAAGGAGTCATGCATTGCATGACTCCTTTTCTAATTCCTGAATCCAATATCTATTTCTAACGAAGAAAAAGGTACATAGAAACTTGAATTGCTTGTTGCTCTAGATTACTGAACAACTACGACATTAACTGCCTGTGGTCCCTTAGCGCCATCGGTGATTTCGAATTCAACGCTTGCGCCTTCCTTCAGTGTCTTGAATCCTTCTGACTGAATTCCAGAGAAGTGTACGAATACATCCTTTCCGTCTTCACCAGTGATGAATCCAAAGCCCTTCTGGTCATTGAACCACTTAACTGTACCCTTATTCATTGATAAGTACCTCCAAATAAAACTAAGTGTGCATATTTATTCACACTTAGAAAAGTGTAGCATAAGGGGATTTGAATAGCAAGAAATAACTTTCTGAAAATTATAACTCTTCGAAGGCAATTTCGTGTTGATTCAGAAATTTCTGAACCATTGCGTCCCAAGCGCTTTCCAGACTCTTGTCGATGGTGAAGGTACGATAGGATACGCCAGTCGTAAGCGTAAGCATCTGATTTTGAAAACGAATGTTTAAAAATACACCAGTAACATCCTTTGGGGTGAAACCAGTCTGGGTGGATTCCAAGGTCTTGGCAAGATTCTCAGGGTTCAGTAAGAAGATGAACTTAAAGGCCCCAGGAGTCTTATTGCCCTTGATGAGATCGAAACAGTTGGTGCGAAGCATAGAAAATGGAAGCATAGGATAACCCTTGATTCCAAGCTCCTCCTGCTCCTCCTCTGTATAAAAATCACGATTGATATGTCCGTCGATGACATAGCTTGCACCGCTTGTAATGGTAGCTTCCTGAAGCAAGAAGTTGTCAAAGACACCTTCTACTAGAAGCTTATTCATGAAATCTTTTTTGCTTGTTAATTGAACTGCTAACATATATGAATATCCTTTCAAATCCATTCTAATCATATATCTATCCGATATAACGGTCAACTGTTGCGAGTGCCTCCCCTCAAGTGGTAGAATATACGAGTGATTTTATTCCTATCGCTCATAAAGTGGAACAGCGATAGATTTAGGAGGATACAAAGGTGACAGAACAGGAATATTTATTTGAATTAATTGAGGGTAGCGCAAGCCCATATCATTGCGTGGCAACGGCATTGACTCGTTTGGAAAAGGCTGGATTTACCAAGCTTTCTTACAATGAGAAGTGGGCGCTTGAAAAAGGCAAAAGCTATGTGATGGAGCATCATGGAGCAGCTCTTTTTGCATTTACCATTGGTAAGAACTATGACAAAAAGGATATGATTCGTCTTGCTGCAGCGCATACCGACTATCCATTCCTTCGCATTAAGCCAAATGCAGATTTTCAGACCGACAGCTATGCACAGGTCAACCTTGAGGTGTATGGCGGTCCAATCTTAAATACTTGGCTAGACAGACCTCTTGGTGTGGCAGGCCGTGTGGTGACAAGAAGTAGTGATCTATTTTGTCCAACGGAACATCTCTACCAGTCTAAGAAGCCACTTATGATTATTCCAAACCTTGCCATTCATATGAATCGCGATGTAAATAGTGGCGTTGAAATCAATAAGCAGGTAGACTTGATGCCTATTCTTGAAGCGCTTCCAAAGGCTCAGAAGACAACCAAGTATTTCCTATCAGTTTTGGCTAAGGACCTTGGAGTAAAGGAAGAGGATATCTTAGACTTTGAACTCAATACCTTCGTATGGGAAAGCCCATGCTTTGTTGGAGCAGAAGACTCAATGATTTCTTCTCCAAGACTGGACAATCAGAC
>JAZQQA010000217.1:0-6850 GCA_045628825.1 Agathobacter sp. | reverse complement strand
CTCCTGGACAATATCCTGGTATTCCTTCTTCTGTCGACGAAGGCGTGCTGTTTTTGCCTCTGAAACCAAAAATACAATGTCCACTACAAGTCCAAGACCAATTGCGGCAATTAACATCCAAAAGACCTTCAAATCGCGAATAGAAATCAGCTTAAAAAAGTGAATTTCATAATCCTCGATATTATTCTTGGTATCCGAATAAAGGATAAAACCAAACTCACGCACACCATTTGGTTCAATGACCTTATTGTAGTCCACTGGGGTAACAATAATTCGTGCGGCTTCCTCAGTGAATTCACCGCTCCAGTAGCTGTCTACTCTCGTGTGCATAGGTACCTGAATGATACACTCCCAGTCACGTAAATTCACATCCGTAAGGTTCTGGGTAGAGACATCATACTGAATACCATATTGAAATCCATGGGCGGACTCTGACCAGCTCTTCGATTCCTCGATAGAAAGCGTACAAGTAATCGGTGGTTCTCCCATATTGTATACGCACTCATGCCCATTGACATAGCTGACATACGAAAACATGCATCCCAGCAAAATCAAACATAAAATCCCAATTCCTAGATTGATGAAAAGGAAATCCCTCATTCTCCTACTCATAACTTCCCCCAATCAACAAAAAATGTAGCAATATTATAACACAGAATTTAGCTTCTGTACGATTTTTCCATAGACATTGGCCACAAACCAAGGCTCTGTGGACTTTTCCAAGGCTTTTGCAAAAGAAAACCAAGCAACACCACTGTTCTCATCCTCTTTCACAGTAAGTGCTTCATTCTCATCCACCTCAAGCAAATAAGTAACATTCAAGTGTAGATGACTGGATACGTACTTGCCTCGCTTCACATGGCCGTCTACTGTCAAGGACTCAATGGACAAAATGTCTTCCATCACTGGGGTAACAGTCTTCACCCCTGCCTCCTCCATGGTCTCTCGTATCGCAACACCAAGAAGGTCTGTCTCTCCATCTGCATGTCCGCCAACCCAAGACCAAGAATTGTAGATGTTATGGTAGACCATAAGCACCTTATCGTGCGCCTTGTTTACCACCCATGCAGAAGCTGTCATGTGTGCTACCACATTATCTCTGGAAAATGCATTGTTATTCTCACGAACCCACTGAATGATCAATTCCTTGTCTCTTTCTTCCTGCTCATTATATGGTTCATATGCTTCAAGCTGCTCAATCAGTTTTTCCATTCCAAGTAACTCCTTCTATTTCCCTACCAAGATGGTCATATACTGTAACGCCATTGGTCAGACGATAATCTCTTGCCTTTATACACTCCACGAATTCCTGGATGGACTTCACTCTCTTGCGAAGCAGTACTCCACCTCCAAACAGATCCACCCAATGGATATCTGAACCTGCTGTCATAGGAAGATTGTGCGCATTGGCATATGCGATGGCCCTTTGATCATAGGCAGGATCATTGTGACCGGTACTCTTTGGATTCGAATGGGTCGCATTGACACCTTCTACTCCATCCACATGGTCAGGGTACAAACGAATCTCTGGGATATACCATTCCTCACGATAAGGATGGGCATGGACAACAAAGCCACCTCCTGCGTGTACAATGGCATAATGCTCTTCTACAGAAGCAGTACGAAGCTCTGGGTGCTCTTTCATCCATGCAGGGGTTACCCCATAGGTCAAGAACTCCGTGCCCTCAAAGCCTGCTTCATAGCCGAAAAAGACGTCCAAATCATGGGCATCTCCGTAAGCCTTTGCAGACTCATAGCCCTTTGCAAAATCCTCCACCCACTGCTCCCAAGGAAGTTCTCTTGGAATACAGGTGTTTCCGCCCCAATTATGGTCGGTCACAATGATACCTGTGTAACCATACTCCTTGGCTGCGCGCGCCATCTCTTCCCCTGTATTTCTCGCACAGGCGCTGGCGTTACTGGTATGAAGATGTGTCTCATACAAATATCTATATTCTTCCATCAATGCTCCTCGTTATTTCTCATCCACAACCTGGAAGATCATGAACTTCAGGTAATAGCTCTCTGGCGTGGTTGCCGCATCCGCCCAAAGGATTGGATGATCTGGTCCCTGGGTGCGGAACTCAATCTGACGCAGTCTCTTATGTGCAGCCTTTGCTGCTTCCTTCACCGTCTTAGTAAGAAGCTCCTGCGTCATAAAGTGTGAGCATGAACAAGTAGCGAAATAGCCTCCATCACGCACTAGTTTTAAGCCCTTAATGTTAATCTCACGATAGCCCTTAATGGCGTTTTTCGTTGCATCCTTGGACTTGGTAAAGGCAGGTGGATCTAGAATTACCACATCATACTTGTCGCCCTCTGCAAGCAGTCTTGGAAGCTCATCCAAGACATTGGCTGCGCGGAAATGCACACGACCTGAAAGGCCATTGCGCAAGGCATTTTCCGTTGCCTGTGCAACAGCAAACTCTGATATATCAAGACCCGTCACATCCGTTGCACCCGCATATCCGCAATTAAGCGCAAAGGTTCCCATATGGGTAAAGCAATCCAGCACGCGGAGTGTCCCTGCACCGCCAAGATTCTCTTCCACTTGAAGCGCGCCTGCGCAGATGCGCTGCATCGCAAGGCGGTTGTATTTCTGATCCAGGAAAAATCCAGTCTTTTGTCCATCTCGAACATCCACCAGATATCTAACACCATTCTCAATAATTTCCACATGTGGATCAAAGGCTTCCTCAAGCTCTGCCCGCTTCTCCTCCGGCAGGCGGAAGAGCATACCATCCTCTTTTGTCCACATAAGACCTTTAAACTTTGGAAGACCTTCCTTCACGCGCTCATTGGCATCGCTACGCTCATAAACAGCACTGATGAAATAACCATCCTTTTCCAGTACTGCCAAAAGCTCTGACACTATGGTAACCTTAAGCGTGGCAGGTGTTCCAAGGAAATCTACCACTCCTTGCTCCATGCCAAGGGTCAGACATTCTACTACCAGGATATCTTCATACTTATCGATGGTAATTCCAGGAAGAAAATCTGCCTCTCCGAAAATCAGACGGCAAGAGCTTAAGTCTTCCTTCGTAAGTACGCTCTTTCGATAATCCCAGGCACGCTGCACGCGCTCCATAAGAAACATGAAATTCACCTCGTCATTCTCCTTACGACTTAGCATACGCACACGAATCTTGGAATTCTGATTGATGTATCCAATTCCCATTGGATAGCCATCAAAATCCTGTACACGCACAAGACTTCCGTTCTTGAACGTTCCCTCAATCTTATCTATTTCATTATCAAAAATCCAAGCTCCGCCCGCCTTAATGGTACGACCTTCGCCCTTTTTCAATGTCACAACTGTATTATTCATTTACTACCTTCTTCTGTGGCACATAGTTTACAATTACAATTCCTGCACATACAAAAAGCAGTGCAAGCCATGCATTAACATTCAAACTTCCTTTTTCCCCAAGGAAAATAGATGACATAATGGCACCACTCACTGGATTCACAAGTCCAAAAATCGCAACACGCGATACTGGATTATGCTTAATCAAAATTCCCCAAATGGTGTAAGCCACTGCAGAAATAATCGCAAGCCAAATGAATACCAAAATTCCGCTTGCTCCACTGGCAAAGAACTCCACATGCCCGCCAGTGACTGCACCTGCTATCATCAGCGTCACGCCGCCCAGAACAAACTGGTAACCACTTAACATCACGGGATTATCCTTTTTGGAGAAGATCTTAATAAAGCCAGAGGAAAGCGCTGACATGGCTGCTGTCAATAGGATGAAACCTTCACCCAGCAGCGTCACACTCATGTCAATTCCTGCACCATTAAGGTTTATGAGTATTACTCCAACAAATCCAAGAAGACAGCCTGCCACCTTGCGCACTGTCAATTTTTCCTGACGGAACAAAAGTGCTGCAAAAATGATGGTAAGGAAGGTATTCACTCCATTGATGATGCTTCCCTTTACACCGGTTGTGTGTGCCAGTCCCACATAGAAAAAGATGTACTGAAGTGTGGTCTGGAACAAAGAAAGCACTGCAATTGGTCCTAGGCTTGATCTCTGTGGAAGCAGAAACTTCTTTTGCAAAATGCTTCCTAAAAGAATTACCAAGATTCCTGCCACTAAAAAACGTGTTCCCGCAAACAAAATAATCGATGGTGTATCACTTGCTTCGATGTGTAATAATTCATAACCAATTTTGATGCTTGGTGACGCACTGCCCCACATAATACAGCAGAAGCTGGCAAGGATACATACCACAGGCAGACGCTCTAAAAAGTTTTCTTTTTTCATAGAGCAATCATATCAAATTTTTTCGCAAAAATATAGGCATTAGAGTAAATTGCCATAAGGAAAAAGACGATATTTATAGTAGAAAATTATGATGCGGAGGAATCCCATGATTACGATTAGTTTGTGCATGATTGTAAAAAATGAAGAGGCGGTTTTGGCCAGATGTCTGGACTCCTTAAAGGGACTGATGGACGAAATCATCATTGTAGATACTGGTTCTACCGATTCCACCAAGGAGGTGGCTCTTCGATACACCAACAAGGTCTACGATTTCTCTTGGTGCGACGACTTTGCTGCTGCTAGAAACTTCTCTTTCTCAAAGGCAACACAGGAGTACATCTATGCCCCAGATGCAGACGAAGTGTTGGACGAAACCAACCGCAAGCGCTTCCAGCTATTAAAGTCTGCCATGCTCCCTGAAATCGAAATAGTAACCATGAAGTATTTGACTCCTGCAGAGTATAATACCGTGCAAAACGCAGCATCGGATCGAAGACCAAAGCTCTTCCGCAGACTTCGTACCTTCTCGTGGATTAATCCAGTACACGAAACGGTCCGCCTGGATCCAATCGTTTTTGACAGTGACATCGAAATCCAGCACTTGCCACAAAATCTCCATGGGAAGAGAGATTTTTCTATTTTCCTAAAGTCTTATGAGAAAAACGGCATGCTCCCACGCAACATCGTCACTATGTATGCCAAAGAATTACTGAAATGCGGTAGCGCTGAAGACTTCTCTGACGCCGCACCTATTTTTGAGCGACTCTACATGAGCGAAGGAAGCGAGGAGGCGATTTGTATTCTTGCCCGTCACTACCGTCTCCAGGAAGAGACCGATAAATTCTTCGCCATCGCTCTTAAAAATGTTGCAGTAAATGGATGTAGCGAGGTGTGCGATGAGCTCGGCGCTTACTACCTTGCAAAAGAGGACTACAACGAAGCAGCAACCTGGTATTACAATGCCGCTTTTGAGGTTTCGCCCGTGCTTGATATCGCAGCAGGTGGTGGCATCCCACTCTCTGGCCTTGCAGAGACCTATGAGCTTTGGGCAAAGGCTAAGGAAGCCGCACTTGAAAAAATACCGATGAGTCAGCGTCAGCATTTTTCCGGCGACATGGAGATTATCCAAAATCTCAAACAGAATGCACAGGAGTATCGTCGACAGGCAGAAGAATGGATGCTTCCAGAAGAGATTTAGTGTTCTCATAGTATTGCTATTCCATACATACAATGATACAATAATGACAGTGTGATATATTTTTAACAATGTCGTTGTTGTATCATTTTTTTGTGAAGAAGGAGGCTCCTATGAGTTACATGGATGAGTACAAGCAGAAGCTTGTCACTGCAGATGAAGCAGTAAAAGTCGTAAAGTCTGGCGACTGGGTAGATTACGGTTGGTGTAACGGCACCCCTGATGTGTTGGATCAGGCGCTTGCAAGACGTACCGATGAATTAAAGAATATCAACCTTCATGGCGGAATCTTATTAAAGCCACTTGCCATTTTTGAACGCGAGGACGCAGGCGAGCACTTCACCTGGAACTCATGGCATATGGGTGGATATGAGAGAAAACTGATTGCGCGTGGCTGCAGCTTCTACGCTCCAATCCGTTATTCAGAATTGCCTCGTTACTATCGTGATGGCGCTGCCAAGGTCGATGTTGCAATGTTCCAGGTTGCTCCAATGGATGCACATGGATTCTTCAACTTCGGACCAAATGCTTCTCACCTGGAAGCAATGTGCCAGCAGGCGAAATACATCATTGTAGAAGTAAATGAAAATATGCCTCGATGCCTTGGTGGCACAGGCGTAGGCATTCATATTTCAGATGTCACCTATGTTGTAGAAGGTAACAACCCACCAATTGGAGAGCTTGGTGCAGGTGGTCCAGCCACAGATGTAGATAAGGCAGTAGCACAGCTCATCGTAGACCAGATTCCAAACGGAGCATGTCTCCAGCTTGGTATCGGTGGAATGCCTAACACGGTAGGTTCTATGATTGCAGAATCAGACTTGAAAGATCTTGGCGTTAACACAGAGATGTATGTAGATGCCTTTGTAGATATTGCTAAAGCAGGAAAAATCACTGGTGCTCACAAGAATCTCGACCGTTATCGTCAGACCTATGCTTTCGGTTGCGGAACCAAGAAAATGTATGACTACATGGATGACAACCCAGAGCTTATGAGTGCTCCAGTTGAATATACCAATGATATTCGTACTATCGCAGCCCTTGATAACTTCATCTCAATCAACAACTGTGTTGATATTGACTTGTTCGGACAGATTTCTTCTGAGACCTCTGGAATCAAGCACATCTCCGGTGCCGGCGGACAGCTTGACTTCGTACTTGGTGCTTACTTATCAAATGGTGGAAAGAGCTTCATGTGCTGCTCTTCTACCTTCACAGATAAGAGCGGTCAGATGCACTCACGTATCCGCCCAACTCTTGCAAACGGATCTATCGTTACTGACACCCGTGCCAACGGTCACTTCCTTGTAACCGAATATGGTATGGTCAATGTAAAGGGACTTTCTGTTTGGGAAAAGGCTGAAGCAATCATTAGCATCGCACATCC
>JAZQQA010000216.1:0-2868 GCA_045628825.1 Agathobacter sp. | reverse complement strand
GATTATGGGAAGCAGTAACCATAATTCCAGCGGCACAGGAAAGTGCTCGTACCGCATAGGACAGACATGGGGTTGGCATGAGCTCTGCATAAAGAAACACCTGAATGCCATTGGCCGCAAATACTTCAGTTGCAACCCTTGCAAAGACATCTGACTTTATACGAGAGTCAAAGCTTACAGCTATTTTCTGCTGCTCCTTACTAAAATTCTCAAGGATATAATTTGCAAGCCCCTGACTTGCCTTTGCCACAGTATAGATGTTCATACGGTTCGTTCCTGCGCCAATGACTCCACGAAGTCCTCCCGTACCAAATTCCAAATCCTTATAAAAACTGTCCTCTATATGTGCTTCTGTCATATCTTGTAGTTCTTCTACTAGGTTTACATCCTCCAAGTCTCTACTTTTCCATCTCGCATATTCTTGAAGAAACGCCTCTTTTGTTCTCATGTCCACTCCTTTCACAAGTCCCCTTATCGCACAGTGGAAAGAATGAGATCCATCTGTCCTTCCAATTTCACGATTCCATATCCGTAAGGGATAATTAGATTGCATCCCTTTGACACAGGTACTCCATCAAGGAGTCCGCTTCCACCGGTAACGGTAACGTTCAAGAACTTGTATTGTTGTTCCAAATAAGCCACACCCTGCACACGCATCATAAAGACCTCATAGTACATACCGGCATAGATGACTTCCATTGCATTCTTTGTTTTTCCAAGCTTATCACTTGTAAGGATGCATTCTGCTGCAGTTGGTGCAGGCGTTGTAATGACCTGCTTACACTTTTCAATGTGCAATTCCCTTTTGGCCCCATTCTGTATGCGGTCATAGTCATATACACGATAGGTAATGTTGCTACTCTGCTGGGTCTCAAGAATCACAAATCCCGCCTTAATTGCATGGACGGTCCCTGGATTAATCTGGATAAAATCACCCTTTTTCACAGGGACCTCACGAATGAGCTCTGTCCATTTTTCTTCATCAATCATGCGCTTTAATTCCTGTGTGGAAGATGCGTTATGGCCAATGACTAGGCTTGCATTCTCCGGGCAGTCTAAGATGTACCAGCACTCTGTTTTCCCCAGCGCATGATTCTCATTGCAATCTGCATACGCATCATTGGGATGCACCTGAATGCTCAAATCCTCTTTGGCATCTAAGATTTTTACCAAGAGCGGAAATTCGTCATCTACTGCGTTGCCAAAAAGCTCCCGATGCTCTTTCCACAGTTTAGAAAGAGGCATACCGGCAAAGGGGCCGTTCTTGATTCTTCCATCTCCATTTGGATGTGATGAAATTCCCCAGCACTCACCAATGTCATCCCCGGCCTCCTTACAACCATACTCTTCGTGTAAGCGACTCCCACCCCATATGTTATGGGTGCACACTGGATCTAAAAATAATAGTTTCTCTCGATCTTTTTCCATAAAAAATACCTATTCACAGTAATTCCCTGTTGCATCAAAGCAACGCACATAATCTACCAGCTCCTGCATGGAAACCTTTGCAATTCCTATCTTTTGATCCGCAGCACCATAGCCCATAATCAATGTCCCATCACAGATCACTGCACCTGTGGTAAAAATGCATGGGCATGGAAATTTATCTGGCAGTTCCCAATCCTGCTTCGCATAAATCAGTCTCTCTGACATGCGATGAAGAATTCTAGGAAAATCATCTTCTACCTCTTGTACAATCATAAAGGACTGGGTATATCCATAATCTGGAAGCTGCTTTCCATGGTATGAAATCAGCCACTCTCCTTTTCCCAGGGCAATCGGTGGAAAACTTGCGCCAACGCGCTCCTCCTCCCAATCAAAGGAACTTTTTACCAAAAGCTTGTGGCATGCTTCCTCTCCAGTAAAGGAACGAAAATCCTCTGCACAAGCCAAAAAGATTGCTGGATTTTCCACTCCTTCCCCAGTCTCAAATGCATAGGATTTCTCTGGTCGATGCAGCATAAGTAGCTGCTCTTTTCCGTGAATTCTCATTTTCTTTTCAAAAAAGAATACATCACGATTATCGCTCTTGTTGCCATCGGTTAGAGGGCCCACATAAGCAAATGCGTGATCATAATCGCCCTCTTTTAATGCCACTAAATCCACCTGATATAACACGGTAACCGTATCATTTCGATTGGCAAGTACTCCGACTGGATTGTTAAGATCCTCTGCCCAATCTGGCAGATTATCTCGCCTTTTATCCCCTTCCCAATATGCTCCTGGCGGAAAAAGTCTGCAGGCCACAGTTAGGTACAATTGCCCTTCCAGATAGAAAAGACGTGGGTCCTCAATGCATCCATTTGCATAGTTAAGTACCCTGTCTCCGTAGATGTTGGTGATGTACATTTCCTCTTCCTCATAGGCAAGGTTTGGCGCCAAGGCTGGGCGTGTAAAATCCGCCTCAAAGCTTTCCCCACCATCTACACTTTTGGCATATCCCAGAAAAATCGGGTAGGGATCGGATTTTCCCTTTAAATTTTTTGAAGGCCAAGGTCCTGTTGCGCGAAAAAGCATATGAATGGTTTTCCCATCCTCATCTAAGACAAGAGCTGGATTTAACACCATGGTATCTGCCCACGCGCAGCCTGGCATTGGCTCAAGAACAGGTTCTTTTGAATATGTAATCTTTGGTCTATTCATGACAATCCTCTATTATCTTCTTCCAATTTCCGTGTCATTCTCATTCAAGACACTGTGTTCCTTAATGTAATCGATAATGTCATCTACATTGGTAAAGGCAAGTCCAACATAACTGTCCGCAGCCCCATAATAGATTGCCATCTGCCCGGTCTTTACATTCTGTACGGTTGCGCAAGGGAAGCATACGTTTGGAACAAAGCCTCTCTCCTCATACCACTCCTCTGG
>JAZQQA010000215.1:0-5880 GCA_045628825.1 Agathobacter sp. | reverse complement strand
TCACATGATAGCATTTTTTTTGCTTGATTTTGTTGTTTTCTCGCTGTTTTCGTGTATAGTAGTAAATGCAGTGCTTTTTTGCGAATGAGAAGAGAGAAAAGAGAAGGATTTTTTGTTCATGGAGAGATTTGAAAGCCTCGTATCGAGGAATCGCACAGCAGCTCGCATATTGATAGGAATCTTTTGTATATTTATAGCTGTTTGTGTAGGAATCGTAATGGCATTTGTATATCGCCCAAGCCAGAATGCACTTGGCGCACTTAGTAGTGTTTCTATGGATATTGTTACCATGGGTATCCTGATGATACTGGTTGGCAACTTTATCTTTGAAGCAAAGGCGATGAATCGCACCTCCAAATTGTTCTTTTGCCTTGTGCTTGCAACAATTTGGGCACTTTTTTTGGATTATCTGAACTGGGCCTTTGATGGTTCTTTGGCTTATGATGGGATTACCTATTGGTTTACCATTGGATCTCTTTGCATGGGATCTGTCCTGGCGTGCCTATTTTCTGTTTATCTATATGTATTCATGTCAGAGCTGCATGGGCTGACCAAGATGTACAAGGTGGCAAAGGTATGTGCTGGCTTAAATCTTGTTTCTTTTGCCTTGACCTTTGTACTTGCGCTTACCAAAACTGCCTTTGATTTTGTAGATGGCCATTACGAGACAGGCGCGCTCTATGATGTTGTAACCGTCATTCCGGTTTTGACGCTTCTTTTTTTGACTGGATATCTAATGCATCAAATCAAGGTCGTTGGATTGCATGATATTGTTGCAGTTACTGGTTATATTATCTTTATGATTGCGGGTGCCTTATGCGAAGCAGCCTATAGCATTGGAACTACCTATGTAGCGGTTGCCATTGCGGACGTATTCATTTTTATTATGCTTCAGAATCGTGTCATTGCGGAAGAAAGACGCAATGTAAAAATCTGGATTGAGAAGTCCAATACGGACGAGCTTACGGGCTTTTACAATCGTCATGCGTATGAAGCGGATATGACAGAGCTTGAGAATAGTAGACTTGCAGACAACTTTGTCTATGTTTCCATCGATGTCAATGGTCTTAAAGTCGAAAACGATACCAAGGGTCATGCGGCAGGAGATGAGCTTTTACTTCATGCCAGTGAATGTCTCAAGCAATGCTTTGGGTCTTATGGAAAAATCTATCGTACAGGTGGAGATGAATTCGTAGCGCTTATATTCACCGATAGTGCACAGCTTGAAGTCATCAAAAAGGATATTGTAGAAGTATCTGGTGGAATCGTTTCCTGCGGATTTGTTACCAGCAGGGAAGCGCACCATATGACCGTGCGTCAGATGGCTGTATTTGCGGATAAGCGCATGTACGAGGATAAAGCTGCTTACTATAAGCGTTCAGGAGCAGAGAGAAGGGGAGTCTAATGAAGCAGGTATTCAATCCATTTTTACCACTTGGGGTATGTATTCCGGATGGAGAACCACATGTATTTGGGGGCCGTGTATATCTCTATGGATCCCATGACAAGGAAGGCGGTTGGACCTTTTGTATGTTGGATTACGAGGTGTGGTCTGCGCCAGTCGATGATTTGACAGACTGGAGATGTGAGGGGATTTCCTATAAGGCATCCCAGGATCCAGCCTATCCAAATCGTCAGTATATGTATGCACCGGATGTGGTAAGGGGCAATGATGGCAGATATTATCTCTATTATTCTATGTCTGGAGACTATGGGGTAGGTGGATACACGGAACCAATCAGTGTGGCTGTTTCTGATTCGCCAGCTGGACCATTTTCTTATCTTGGTCATGTGCAAAATCCAGACGGAAGTCTTATGATGCGCTACGTCTGCTTTGACCCAGCGGTTATGAATGACGATGGAGTCATTCGTCTTTATTATGGTACGCAATACGGCTTTGAGGAAGATCCTAAGATGATACAGAATCGCAGCTATGCCAAGATTGAAGCAGAGATGTTTGGCCGTACCGAAGAAGAAATTCTTTCTTATCCAGATAGCATTATGGGACCTGTTATGGCAGTGCTTTGTGACGATATGCTAACGGTGAAGGAAGAGGCAAGGCATATTATTCCTTACAAGGTAAAGGGCACAGCCTTTGAAGAGCACCCATTCTTTGAGGCTTCCTCTATGCGTAAGGTTGGAGATACCTATTATTTCATCTATTCTTCCTGGCTCAATCACGAGCTTTGCTATGCGACCAGTGCATATCCTGACCGCGAGTTTACCTTTCGTGGTACCATTGTAAGTAATGCAGACATCGGACTAGATGGAAGAGAAGCTTGTGACATGCTCAATATGACAGGAACTACCCATGGAAGTATCGAGCAAATCAATGGACAGTGGTATGTCTTTTATCACCGTTTGACCCATAAGTCCGATTATAGTCGACAGGCTTGTGCCGAAAAAATTACGATTTTGCCAGACGGAAGGATTCCGCAGGTAGAGATGACAAGCTGTGGTTTGAATCAGGGACCACTTGTGGCGGAAGGTCGTTATCCTGCAGGAATCGCTTGCAACGTAACCAACGGTCGTATGCCACATGGCTGCAACAGTGTGCATAGGGATGCTTTTCCAAATGTAACAAATGCAGGGGAAGAGCGATTTGTTGGTGAAATTAGCGAGGGCACTTTACTCGGATATAAATATTTTGATATGCAAAGTGTGAAGCGTATTGGCGTTCTGGCTCGTATGGAAACGGAGGAGAATTTGGTGCGTTATGAGGGACCAATTCGCCAGGATGAGAGAAGCCTAGAGTTTCAGTTTGAAGGTCATACCATCAGACGACCAGGGGAACCAAGCGATGTGCCAATTTTAGAAGTGCGTTTGGCGGAAACAGGAGATGCGATTGGGGTTATTACACTGGATGAGAATGCCCTTGATTGGACAGAGTTCTATACAGAAGTGCAAATCCCAAATGGCGTGCATCCATTGTACTTTGTGTACCATGGAAAACAGGCCATTCAGGTAAAAGAAATCATTTTTTAAGTGATTACTGAAGCTTCATCATAATCACATCATCCATGGATCCGTTTGCTTCTTCTGGGAAGCTTAGGATGAGACTGGCATTATCACAGTCCTTTGGATTTTCGAATTTTACAACATAGACATAGTTTTCTTGAGGCGTTATGGCGATGCTTTCCGTATGGAGGGTGTCGCCATTTTCATTTACAAAGGAAAGGGTGATGTCATAGTCGCTTTCGCTGGTAACGGTGAAGCGTACGCCGTAGGTGCTTCCTTTTTCCAAGTACTTGCCAGTTTGTGTGAGGCTACCTGGACCTGCAAAAGTAAGCTTACGATCGGTGTTCCAAGGATCGACATGGGCGTCGCCTTCCACTTCCCAGAAGCCCAGATGGGCAACTCCTTGGTCAAAGCTTCCATTGTGGACCATGTTACCGTTTGGCTCGGTGGCCTTTTCTTCTAGAACCTTAGCAATTATGTCTTCTTCTACATTCTTTTCATTGGCGGTCTTCATTGTTTCTTTATATCCCTCGTTCTTTTCATACACGCGGACATAGTCTACGAGCATGGTTGCAGGGAAACTTTCGCTCTTAAGGATGGCTTCTGGATCATAGGTGCCACCAACAGCAAGATTTAAGATGATATAAAATGGAACATCAAAAGGAGCAGGATTGGTGTAATTCAAGGAGTTGCGTCCGGTTTTTGCGTACCAATCGTTGAGCTCATGATAGCAGTTGCCATCTACATACCACTTTAAGGTATCTGGTGTCCACTCAAGTGCATAGGTGTGGAAGTCACTGATATCTGTATCCTGGTCAAAATGATAGTCTGCAGTCTTATAGGTGTTATTTGGCCATGCTTGACCAAAGTGGGCAGTGCCTCCAACTTGGCCTGGTAAACGGCCTTTTGCTTCCATGATATCAAGCTCACCAGATGCAGCCCATTCTCCATAGATGGATGTGTCTACAGGAAGCATCCAAAAAGCAGGCCAGAGTCCATCTCCGACAGGAAGAGACATACGAGCTTCAATGTAGCCAAAGGTAGGTGCTACAAAGATTTCTCCCTCATCTGACATGGTGCGAAGACGGGCAGAAGAGTAGGAATGTCCATGAAGGTTTGAGGTCTCCTTGAGGGCAGTGATAGCAAGCATGCCGTTTTCTACGGATACATTTTCCTTGGCGTCCGTATAGTATTGCATTTCAGAGTTGCCCCAATCTAAGAGGCCATATTGTCCACCGTCCCCGAGCTGAAAAGCCCATTTGTTAGGATCAAGTCCTTCTTCGAACTCATCGCTCCAGGTTAGGGTATAGCCTTCTGGTACATAGTTTGCTTCTTCCATAGGGATACTTTCTTCCGGTGTGTTTTCTATTTCCTTTTGGCTGCCACAGCCTACGAGTGTGCCGATTATAAGCACCAGGCTAAGGCTCATACCAATCATTTTTTCAAGGGTTTTGGATTTCATAATACTACCTCCATGATAGAATCAGTCTAGCAAAGCAGGAGAGAGAATAACATGGTATAAATTTCATTTGGGTGTTCATTTTTTATTATTGCGTATGGACATGCAGTGTGGTAAAATTTGAATTAGTTAATAGAATTAATTAATTCGAATTGGGGGTTCGCAAAAAGAATGAAGAAGAGAATTACGTATCTAGTGTTAGGGCCAGTATTGTATGCCATTATAGGCTATCTGGTAGGTGGACATCTCATGGATGCCACAGCAGCAAAGGGACTTGGCGTTGCCGCATGGATGATTTTCTGGTGGGTAACCAGACCTGTGGATATTACAGTAACTGCCTTGCTTCCTGGTATTGTGAATGCACTATTTAACATTGTGCCAATGGAGAATGTTATTTCACAGTATTCTTCAAGCTCAATCATTTTGATTTTTGGTTCCTGTCTTTTGACAGCTCCATGGGCTGCCATCGGTTTGGATCGTCGTATTTCACTGAAGGCCTTATCACTCATTGGCCCTTCTATGAAGTCGCAGATTACCGTATGGCTTTTGGCTGCAGTCGTCATGTCCAACATGATGCCAAACGTTGTGGTTGTTGCTATCTTTACTCCAATTGCAGTTTCGATGCTTGTAGCAGCTGGATATACCGATATCACAAAGTGTGAGCCTGCAGTTCCAATTCTTTGTGCCATTGCTTGGGGTTCCCAGGTAGGTGGAGCAGGAACACCACTTGGTGGTGCGATGAACATTACCGCTATCGCTTTTATTGAAGAGTTCACAGGCAAAGAGTTCATGTACATCGACTGGATTGCACGTATGCTTCCTTATACTATTATTGCAACCATTGTGGTACTTCTTATGATGCTGCTTCGCCCTATGAAGGTAAAGGGCTTAGAGGGAACCAAGGATTACTTTGAGAAATGCTATGCAGAGCTTGGTCCAATGAAGCGTGACGAGAAAATTAGCCTTGTACTTTTCATCATAGCTATGGTAGGCTCATTTGTGAGACCTTTGTATGCAAACCTTTTACCAGGACTTGTACCAGCTTATCTGTTCTTATTCTTAGGCTGCTTGAACTTTGTTATAATTGCAGCTGATCATAAGGACATGCTTCTTAGCTGGCCAACGGCTCAGAAAGAAGTTATGTGGGGAATGCTCCTCTTATTTGCAGGTGGACTTGCCCTTGGTCAGATTCTGACAGGCTCTGGAGCAAATGATGCCATTGCCGGCTTGATTGCACAGATGAATTTAAAGGGTGGACTTGGAACCATCTTTGTATTTGCCGTTTTTGCTTGTATCATTTCAGAGATGACCAACAGCACCGTATCGGCTGCAGTTACACTTCCAATTGTAATTGGTGTAACTGGAAAGCTGGGTTTGAACCCAATTCCATATATTTTTACCGCAGCAATGGCTATGAATTATGAGTCACTTCTTCCTGTAAGTGTACGTGCGATTTCTGTAGG
>JAZQQA010000214.1:0-3746 GCA_045628825.1 Agathobacter sp. | reverse complement strand
TTCAAAGACCTCTGTTGGTGGTTACGTTGGGCCAGAACCAGAAGAGGAGAACTCTGCACAGTTTGACGTAAGTGATCAGAGAACCTTGGATGAGGTCGTAAACTGGCTCATTAAGCTTGGATACATTCCATCCTTCTGTACGGCATGTTACAGAGAGGGACGTACAGGCGACAGATTTATGGCGCTTTGTAAGAGTATGCAAATCTTAAATTGCTGCCATCCAAATGCACTTATGACCTTGAAGGAATATTTGGAAGATTATGCGTCAGAAGAGACCAAAGAGCTTGGACTTGCAATGATTGAGCGTGAGCTTGAGCGTATCACCAATCCAAAGGTAAAGCAGACAGCTTATGATCATATTCATGACATCGGTGATGGTAAGAGAGATTTCAGATTCTAATATCGTATGAGGGCTGTATGTGACTTATGCATGAGCATGGGGTATATAGCAAGCGTATAGAGGAGAAAAAGCATGGGACTTAATGAGACACCTAGCGCAAATCGTTTGCACATAGGAATTTTTGGAAAAACAAATAGTGGAAAATCTTCATTTCTAAACGCCTTTACTGGTCAGCAGGTGTCTATCGTCTCTGAGGTAAAGGGAACCACAACAGACCCTGTTACCAAGGCTATGGAAGTGCATCCTCTTGGACCATGTGTCTTCATAGATACAGCAGGTCTTGACGACGATACAGAGCTCGGAAAGGCGAGAGAGGAGAAGACCTGGCTTGCGGCAAGTAAGTGTGATATAGCGATTATTCTGGTTGCAGGAGATTTCGACGTTGAACTTGGTCTTGTTACTTACTTTAAGGAGCATAAGACACCATTTTTGTTGGTGGTGAACAAAATGGATGAGGATATGGAGGGAGCCAATGCGCTATCACTTTTCCTAAAGGAGACAGCGAAGGTAGAGTTGGTGCCTGTAATCAGCGCAAAGACTGGCCAGGGCATGGACGAAGTGAAGGCAGCTATGGTTCGCCTTCTTCCTGAAAATTATGGAAGCGAGTTTATCACAGGGAATCTGGTAGAAGAGAATGATGTGGTGCTTCTTGTTATGCCACAGGATATTCAAGCCCCAAAGGGCAGACTGATTCTTCCACAGGTACAGACCATTCGTGAACTTTTGGATCGCAAGTGTCTTGTCTTATCGGTAACCACAGACAAAATGCTTGCGATGCTAGAGCAGCTGGTGAAGCCACCGAAGCTTATTATTACAGACTCTCAGGTGTTTGGCTATGTGTATGAGCATAAGCCAAAGGAGTCCATGCTGACCTCTTTCTCAGTGTTGTTTGCGGCATACAAGGGGGATCTTTCCTATTATCTGGAAGGGGCAAAAGCGATAGATGGGCTTACAGCGGATTCGAAGGTTCTAATCGCAGAGTGTTGCACCCATGCACCTCTCGAAGAAGACATCGGAAGAGTGAAGATTCCAAATCTGCTGCGAAAGCGCGTGGGAAAGGGGCTTACCGTAGATATTGTAAGTGGAACAGACTTTCCGGAGGACCCAAGTGGTTACGATTTAATCATTCAGTGTGGGGCTTGCATGTTCAACCGTAAGTATGTGCTTTCAAGAATTAATGTGGCAAGAAACCATGGAGTTCCAATGACAAATTATGGGGTGACAATCGCCCATTTGACAGGGATTCTTGACAAAATTGCTTGCCCAATGTAAAATGCTAATTGCTGGTGCAAAAGTACCATTGCAAAGTGATAGAGAATCTAGTAAACTATCATTTGTCGTGAGAACGGCGCAACTGAATAGGGGATTGGTCAAATGGTATGATAGGGGTCTCCAAAACCTTTGGCGGGAGTTCGATTCTCTCATCCCCTGCTAAACAAAAACGCTGAAAAGCTTGATTTTACTAGCTTTCCAGCGTTTTTTTGTTTTATCAATTTAGCAAAAGGACCACAAAAGGACCAAAACAGTGAAAGGAGAAGGCAAACTGTAAGTTGTTTGGGAGAATCGAAGCATAAGGAGTCTAATATATCATTACAGAAATTAGACATGATATTTTCTGGAAATAGTGGTTGTTAATGTGGTATTATAGTACCATTAGGAGGTTTATACCCATGAAAAAGAGATTACTAATTTTAACTACAATATTGGCTATGGCTAGTTTATCAGTTGTAGCTTGTGGAAATAATAAGACAAATGATACTGAGACATTGGAGCTAGCAGTGCCATCCACAGACATCACCGACCAATCCTTAGAGCAACTCAACTGGATTCCACTTGGTGAGCTTGATACACATCCAGAATTACGTCAGGCAGTTGAGGAGCAGTTCGGAATAGAATTTGACACTGAAGCAAATCAGAAAGTCGGAATAGTTTATTTTGGAAACAATGGAATAAATGACCCAAACAACACCTACTTCATAGCTTTGCGTAACAAAGAGTTCACTAGATACATGCTTGAAGGTGAAGATGACAATTACTACACATTAATCTTAGCAGGAATCTCATCAGAACACTTCGCAGACGTAGACGCTGAAGATACAGATGCAGTATATGCTGTAATGAATGCATATTTTGAATTATTACCAGATGATTCAGAATCAACAGGCGAATTTAATGGTGATAACAACTTGTCACGTGGTGAAGCAATGACCCTCGTAATGAGAGCAACAACACCAGTAAATGAGTCAGGCTATCCAGAGACGGATGAAGCATTCACTTCAGCAGTTGGATACACAGTCTATACAGACTTCGCAGCACCAATGAATGAGTATGCATACATGAATACAGATAATGGCTTGGCTGAAGCACAATTTGCAGGTACCATGACTCGTGGTGAGTACATCTACATGGTTACCAAATACATCGAATCTCAGCTAACCGAGCTAGACTTACAAGATTACTACGCAGTAACTGGTATTGACAGCAATAACTTAACAGAACTCACAGTCATCTCAGATGGTGGTGACATCACACTAGCAGAAGCAGTTTCAAATCCAGAGTCAGTACCGCATGATATGTATGAAACACTCGCAAAAGCAGTCAGCTATCATTTGATTTCAGAAGATGACATTGAAAATTGGGAAGAGCCAATAACCAAGAAAGATGCAATCAAGACGTTTAGTACAATGTCTACTAAGTATTATGAAGTCTTCAATAAAACAATATCAGGTACATCAGCATCAACAATAGACAGGACATCCTATGACAGACACACAGTAGAAGGTGCTGCAAATTACTACCACGACCTAGTAGCAAAATACGATGACCCAAACAATGGTTGTAGTGAAGCAGAAGCTAGAATGCTTGAAGATGCAGACCTTGAGTTACTTTGTGCAGATGGTTACAATGGCGGTGACGAATTTATGGAGTATGCACATTCAATCGGAGCAGACTCCTGCAGTGGTCACTGGGTAATATATAAACAAGGCAAAGCAGCAGGTAGTGAACACACCTATGCAATTTACATGCGCCCAGGTGATCCAATGGATGGTGAAAGACGAGAGTTTGGTCAATACATCAACGGTCATATACTCTACGGTTCCGACGAAGAACACGAAGAGCTGCATTACCAGGAAGTAAACCAGCACGCAATAGAACATGGGGCAACAGTATACACAACCGAAGAGGGTCGTACAGTAATTAAATTTGATTAATTAACACCAACAAAAGACATTACATAAAAGAAGTAGTCTATGCTGTCAACATAGACTACTTCCACCAAACTCTAAAAGAGCATGCGCCCATAGCACGGACAGACGCAGGCGATCTCGCGCAGATAAGCGTAACG
>JAZQQA010000213.1:0-24971 GCA_045628825.1 Agathobacter sp. | reverse complement strand
AATAGCGAAAGCGGCCGCACATATTTGAATCTATGTCAACTGCTTTTTAAAAATAAAAAGACCCCAGTATTATTTCTAATACTGAGATCTTAATTCGTCATCTTAACTTAATGACATTGACTTCTACGCCAGCCCTTTTTGCATCCTCCACTGCAAGAGCAAATTCTGGATGCATGGAGGCATTCGGACGCACTTCCTTTATTCCCTCCATTTGAATTACGTATGCAATGGCCGTGTGAAATCCTTTTTCCACAGCTTTTGTTAATTCATGAAGATGCTTCACACCACGCTCCGTTGGGGCATCTGGAAAATAACCGACCCCATCGACCTCCAGGGTGCAGCCCTTTACTTCCACCAGATATTTTTCTTCCCCTCGCTCCATGTAAAAATCGATACGAGAATCACCATATACGTACTCTGGCTTAATATAGGAAAAGTCCTGTTTCTGGAACCACTCCTTCGCTGCCTTATTCGGGGATTGGCTATCGATGTTAATCCATCCTTCAAAACCACCAGGCTTTTGGGCTTTTTTATACGTAGCAATCAGATCATATTTGGTTTTCCGCTCTGGTTTATCGCTGACTTCAAGCACCACGTCACATCCTGGCAGCAAAAGTTCTTTGCATCTACCTGTATTTTTGACATGGACCGTTTCCACTTTTCCGTCCACTTCCACATGAGCGATAAATCGATTGGGACGATCTATGAATTTTCCAAGGATTGTGTTCTGATACTGCATCCTTTGCACCCTTTCCTTTTGTCTACCGCTAGCCGCAGGACAATCTATTTTTCGTAACAAAAAAACACCGCCTCCACGGAGCGAATTCCGCAAAAACAGTGTCCTGAGTGCGCCACCGGGGGCTCGAACCCCGCACACCCTGATTAAGAGTCAGGTGCTCTACCAAATGAGCTAGTGGCGCATGTCTTAAGTTTTTGTGTCTCTGTCCTAGACACAAATAGTATTATATAGTATAGTATATGAAAAAGCAACACTTTTTTTAAATTTTTTCAAAATTTTTTTGAGTGCATGAAAACCCTTGATTTTACTGGCTTTCAAGCATTTTTTCATGAAACAAAGGAGAATTTTTTATGTTAGTACAGGATCGTTTACTGAAATATGTATCCGTATGGACAACCTCAGATGAGGTGTCAACAACCACCCCGAGTTCCAAGAGACAATTTGATCTTGGTCGCATTTTAGCTGATGAATTAAAGGAGCTTGGATTAACGCAGGTCGTGCTTACCGACCAGTGCTATGTCTATGGCCTTCTTCCAGCAACTCCAGGAATGGAGAATAAAAAAGCCATCGGTTTCATTGCTCATATGGATACTGCACCTGATTTTTCTGGAGAAAATGTAAAACCACAGATCATTCCAAACTACGACGGAAAAGATGTGGTTCTTCCAGGTAACGGAAGCATCTTAAAAATGGATGACTTTCCTCATCCTGCTCCACTTACTGGCAGAACCCTTATTACAACCGATGGAACAACCCTTCTTGGTGCGGATGACAAGGCCGGCGTCGCTGAAATAATGACTGCCGTTGAAACCATCATTGCAGAGAAGATTCCACACGGTGACATTTGGATTGGATTTACCCCAGATGAAGAAATTGGTGCTGGTGCAGATCATTTTGACCTTGACTACTTCAAGGCAGATTATGCCTATACCGTGGATGGTGACTATGAAGGCGAAATCGCATATGAGAATTTCAATGCTGCTTCTGCAAAATTCACCATTACAGGTGTAAGTGTGCATCCAGGAGAGGCCAAGGACATTATGGTAAATGCTGGCCTTATTGCTTGCGAGCTTGCAATAAAGCTTCCAGAAGCAGAGACTCCTGCCCATACAGAAGGCCGCGAAGGATTTTTCCATTTGACGGATATGTCGGGTGATGTTAGTTCTGCTACACTTTCTTACATTGTAAGAGACCATGACAAGAACACCTTCGAATCTCGCCTCAACCTGCTACGCACCATTGAAGTTGAAATGAATCAGAAATATGGCGCGAATACGGTTTCACTAGAAATCAACCACTCCTACGAGAACATGCTCTCTGTTATGGAAGAGCATATGTATGTCATCGAATTGGCTCAGGATGCTATTCGCTCAGTTGGACTTGATCCAATTTCTCGTCCTGTTCGTGGTGGTACTGATGGAGCAAGACTTTCTTTCATGGGTCTTCCTTGTCCAAACCTTGGAACTGGCGGTTACGGATTCCACGGCCCATTCGAGCATATTACCGTTGAAGGTATGGAAACCGCTGTAAAGATTCTTTGCCAGATTGCAAAAAACCCAGTAAATAAATAATCATTTGAATATGAAAAGAGCCCTTGCTGTTCGAATCCTAAGGATAAGAATCTGCAAGGGCTTTTGTTTTGTATTATATATCTTTACTTGTTGTCCATTGCTGCAAGTAGCGCCGCAATATCATCTGGACTCATCATTTTATTTGGGTCACTTAAGTCAAGTTCTGGTGCTGCTGGCGCCTCTTCTGCTACTTCTGCTGTATCATCTAGCGCTAGATCATCCATCATTCCTGCTGCCAACTCTTCCATGGCAAGATCCCCTTCACTTGCAGGTGCATCCATAGAAGCAAGAAGTGCTGCGATATCATCTGGACTCATCATCTTGTTTGGATCACTTAAGTCAAGTTCCGGTGCCGCTGGCTCCTCAACTGGTGCTTCTTCCACTACAGGCTCTGCTGCAGGTTCTTCTGCTGCCGTTGCTGCAAGAAGTGCTGCGATATCGTCTGGACTCATCATCTTGTTTGGATCACTCAAGTCGAGTTCCGGTGCTGCTGGCGCTTCCTCAACCACTGGTTCTGGCACTGGCTCTTCGGCTGGTGTTTCTTCCACTACAGGTTCTGCGACTGGCTCCTCCACAGGAACTTCCTCAACCACTGGGGCTTCCTCCATCACTGGTTCTGCGACTGGCGCTTCCACTGGAGCTTCCTCCATCACTGGTTCTGCGACTGGCTCCTCCACTGGAACATCTTCCACCACTGGAGCTGTCTCTACAACAGGTGCTACCCCAACTTGTGCTGCCTCAACTGGCGCCGCTGCCATCTGTGGCACAGCCATCATCGGAGCAGCAACCACCTTCTGGCTACTCTGCATAATCGCATTATCGATGCGAATCTCCATATCCTTAAGTTCCATCGCAAGCTCTTGCTGACGGAGCATAATCTTCTGTAGCAAATCTTCACTGACTCCACGGTAACTATCCATAAGTCCCGCATTATTCTGACGAAGCATATCTTCGAATGCCGCAATCTGATCGGTCAAGATTTCATTAGAACGAAGCATTGCTTCCGCATTTTCACGGCTACGATTGATAATTACTTTACCAATGCCCTTCTGTGCGCCAACAATTTCCTCCGTTGGAACCTTTGCCTGCTCACCAAGAACAATCAATTTGTCCTCAATATCTTCAAAGTATTTTTTCAATAGAAGATAGGAAGCTTTCTCTGACTTGAAGATGTTATCATAACGTTCTTCCGCCCTAGCCTCCTTTAACTGCTTCAGTCCCATAACGCCTGCGATTACAAAATAGAGCGCTGTAAGCATGAGTACTGCAACAATTCCGATGACCAAGAAATTGCTTGGCAAATTGATCATGGCATACAATTCCACGAGGAACAAAAGTCCCATTCCAATTGCTGCAAAAATCACCTGCAATTTCTTCTGGTTTGCTTTCTTATCTGGCATAGCATTTCCCTCCCTGTTACTTCCTTGTAACTACATATTACCTTCGCCATATATAGAATTTTGTAATAAAAAATGCACCTAACTGGATTCGAACCAGCGGCCTACCGCTTAGGAGGCGGTCGCTCTATCCTACTGAGCTATAGATGCATAAATTGACCCTATAAGCAGACAATACCTTGCATCCATACATTGCCCTTGAAGCGACGACCCACTTCTGGTTCCCCTTCCAAGTCTTTCCTATTAATGCACAAATCAAAAACGAGATCATTACACTCGATTTTCATACAATAAATCTGCTCACCGGTCCATGTATTTTCTTCCAGTGATAATTCCAGTATCTCACCAATGATACTGTACTGATCGCTTTCCACGCCATAAGGCATGAAGCTTGTAGTAACAATACTATAGATATCTTCTCTCGTAATACGCTTAGACAGCATCGAGTAAGTATCCATATCCTCTAAGGTCAAGCTTTCGATTGCTTCCTCATTTCCCTCACGCGCTTCGGCAATTAGCTGATTGCGCTTTTTATTCTTGGTATCGTGTACCTTTTCATCCTTGAACTTTCGTACAGGAAGCAGAATCTTTCCCTCAGTTGACAATGCAGACATGTATGCGCCATGAACTGTCTTTTTTTCCCCGAATCGACATTCCGCAACATAATCTGCAACATTCTGAACATAGAAAATCAGAGTCACACCGAGACTGATTTCATCACTTACCCCAGCATAGCTTTCTTGACTTGCATGCTTTTGTATCTCGATGGGCTCCTGCGTTGTCAGCGTTCTGGCTGACATATATGGATAATAATATTCTACGTGAAATTGATCGTTCTCATCGTAAATGCCACAGACCTTGATTCCAATTCCCTTTGCGCACTCAGATGTGAATTCGCAAAAATCATTTCCCTCGGAATCACGGGTTCCCCTTTGAATATCTGGGCTTGCGATGATATCATGGATTAGCTGATCTAACTCTTTTCGGGTTATTTCTGAAAATCCAATCGTTCTAAGGAATTTATGCATTTCATTCCTCCTGTATATCTATATTCTATATGAAATATAGAAATTATACAACTTGAAGAATCGAAATACCCATTGCCTCTAATAAGTTTAATTTGTCCGTAAGTATGGACGGATTTTCTACATCCAAAACCATAATCACAGGCTTGTCTGCATTCGTTGTCTGCTCAACAACCACACCTGACTTTTCCCCGTTGGTTACGACGGTTGTTCCTGTTGGATACTTCGCAATGAGAGAAACCATAAGCTCTACAATTTTCTCATCAAAAAGTGTTCCTGCTCCGCTTTCAATAAGCTGCAGGGCATCGCGTACAGAAATCCGCTCTCTTTCCATTCCACAGATTGCGCTATCAAACACATCACAGACCTGTATGATTTTACATTCGATTTCCTTACATTTCTGTCGCATTGGGAATCCGCTTCCCTCTGCATTCTCATGATGATTTAAAATCATTTTTCGTGAAATGTTTGGAACCCAGGCTTCGTCCTCCATGGCTGAATATCCCAGGATGGTATGCTTCTTAAACTCAAATACAGAAATTGGATCGCCCGAAATCAGATTTCGATTTGTATATGGTACAGTAACATATCGAAGTCCAATATCATGAAGCAAACATCCAATTGCAATATTGTATCTCTTTGTCTTATCAAGTCCGAGCCTTTTTGCAATCACCAATGATAAGATGGTAACCATCACGGTATGCTCATAGAGATCCGCTGGTCGTTCTTTAATATCCATTAGCATTTCAGGCTCAATATCATGGGTATCCTTCATGAGCTCATGTGCAATAATCTCGAACTCATGTAAGGAAGCTCCATCATGATAAATATGTCTTTCCATCAATTCGCGGACGCGCGCAACATAATTATGAAATGCAACTTCCGGGATGATGGTATGTGAATTCTCGTAATCCTCGTAAGGATCATCAATCATCAGGGTATCAATTCCAAGTGAATGAATCAAAGGAATGTATTCAGTTTTGAGCGCAGTTCCAGAAGGAATAATAACGTTTTTCTTATCATTCAATACTGGTTCCGCCAAAATGTCTCCATTCATAATGGCGTCTACTTGCCTTATCCTCATCCTTGGTCTCCGCAGTTACTTACGAGCAGGCTTGTTTGCCTCCTTGGCCATATCAAGTGCTTCCTGCTCTTCCTCAGCCAAAGCAATGATGGAATTGCCACCGATGATTTCCTTGATGTAGGTATAACAGCCTTCACGACTATGAACTGCGTTGATCACAAATCCATCGTCCACTTCATTGAGTAATGCAAGAGAAAAACTTAATTTTCCTCCCATCTCATTGAATGCGTCATACTTCACAAGTCCAACCTTCTGGAATGCGAATTTCATCTTGCCAAATAATCTTTTGATATTCT
The DNA here is from genome assembly GCA_045628825.1 of Agathobacter sp. GTDB lineage: Bacteria > Bacillota > Clostridia > Lachnospirales > Lachnospiraceae > Roseburia. The sequence goes on along the minus strand of JAZQQA010000213.1, from coordinate 18,859 downwards.
CTTCGTTAGCGGCATTGGCTGCAATCAAATTGTCAACCTGATCCAGTCTTCGAATCAAGGTATCTTCCAAAGACTTTCCATTTTTACCACTCATAAAGATCTTATATCTTCGCTTCATCTTTTTGGTCTGTACCAGAGTTACAATATTCATAATGAATAAAATCACTACAAGAGCGACAAGTCCAAGAATAATGTAGTCTGAATCAAACCCGAGTAACTCGTAAATCATATTACTCTCCTTTATATATTTTCGGCTATTTGCCCCCCGAATTAAATAGGACTTTTACCACATTATAAAACAATTTATAATTGTCACGCAATTCTGACAATTACTTCTGCACCGTGCGGAGCATATCAATTAAGTGGTCAAGATTATCTGCTGAATAATATTCAATCTCAATCTTTCCTGACTTCTCATCCTTTGCGTTAATCGTTACTTTTGTTCCGATTACTCGCTTTAACTGCTCTTCTAAATCACGATATATTGCTTCGGTCTGTGGATCCAGTTTTCTCTTCTCTGGAGCAGCTGGCTTCTTGTCTGACAGAAGAGTCTTTACCAATTTTTCTGTATCTCGTACTGACAACTTTTCATCAAAAATCTTCTGTGCAGTTGCGTACTGTACCTCTGAATCTTCGATTGGAATCAATGTTCTTGCATGACCAGATGACAGCATTTCCTCGATTACCATCTGCTGTACTCTTGCATCCAACTTCAACAATCGAAGTGCATTTGTAACTGCGGTTCTACTCTTTGATACACGCTCAGCTACATCATCCTGCTTCATATCAAATTCGTCCAAGAGTCTCTTATATCCAAGTGCTTCTTCAATTGGATTCAGGTCATCTCTCTGAACATTTTCAATGATGGAAATCTCAACAATTTCTCGATCTGTCAATTCCTTAATGATTACAGGTACTTCTTTCTTTCCTGCAATCTTTGCACCTCTCCATCTACGTTCACCAGCAACGATCATATAATAATCGTCTCTCTTCACAACAAGGAGTGGTTCCAAGATTCCGTACAACTTAATAGAGTCTGCGATCTCCTGTAACTTATCCTCATCGAAGTGAGTTCTTGGCTGATTACGATTTGGCTCAACCTTATTGATATCCATCATGAGGACTTCGCCCTCAACTGGCTTCTTTTCTACAGCTGGTTTTGCAGGAGCAACTTTACCTGCACCCTTATCTGCGATTAATGAATCTAATCCCTTACCCAATCCCTTCTTTGCGGTTGCCATTTTTACAAATCCTTTCTATCAATAATTTCCTGTGCTAAGTTTCTGTAACTTTCTGCTCCGGCTGACTTTGCGTCATACATATTGATTGGAATTCCATAGGATGGAGCTTCTGCCAATCGGATATTTCTTGGAATCATAGTATTATAAATCTTTGTATCAAGATTTTCCTTAACGGTTTCTACTACCTGGTTTGATAAATTGGTTCGTACATCATACATAGTAAATACAACACCTTCCATCTGAAGATGTCCGTTCAATCTTTCCTGAACAAGATCGATGGTATGCATAAGCTGTGTTAAACCTTCCAACGCATAGTATTCACACTGAATTGGAACAAGAACTGTATCTGCAGTTGTCATTGCATTTACAGTTAACATATTAAGAGAAGGTGGACAGTCGATAATGATGAAATCAAAATCATCTTTTACGTAATCCACTGCGGTTTTCAAAATATATTCCTTGTCATTGATTCCCAAAAGTTCAATCTCTGCACCAGCCAACTGAACATTTGATGCGATTAACTTAAGACCCTCAACAACTGTTTTCTGCATACTTTCGTTGATGGAACATTCGTTGAGCATCAACTCATACACTGTATTTTCAACTTCGTTCTTATCAACTCCAAGTCCACTAGTCATATTTCCCTGTGGATCAAGGTCGATTGCCAATACTTTCTTTCCTTTTTCAGCAAGGCATGCTGCTAAATTGATGGAGGTTGTTGTCTTTCCAACGCCTCCTTTTTGGTTTGCGATTGCTATTACTCTACCCATTTTTTGCCCTTTCTTTCTAGGTTTTTCTCGCATTTTTCTCTCGAATTTTGTGCTTTTTCATTATAGCACTTCTATTTTTTCATTTCTACTAGCAAAAATGTTTCACGTGAAACACTTTTTTCCGCTTCCCATGATATAGTGTTTCACGTGAAACATTGAAACTAAATCTAGTAGATGTGCCGTGAAAATTTTTTCAAAAAAAGAGAATGTTTCACGTGAAACATTCTCCCTTAGAATTCATATAAATCAGAAACAAATTAATAAATCTGAATCAAATTATTACGGATAGCAAATACAGCAGCCTGTGTACGATCAGTAACTTCCAACTTCTTGAAGATGTTAGATACATGATTCTTTACTGTACGCTCGCTGATATTTAACTTCTCAGCGATTTCCTTATTATACATACCAATAGCAAGAAGCTTTAACACTTCAAGCTCTCTTCTGGTAAGTTCATCAATCTTAGATTCGTCTTCATTCTTCTCAATTCTCTTAGCATTAAGAGCAGGAATTAAGCTAGGCTGGATATAATTCTCACCACCATAAATAGCAAAGATTGCTTTCTTAAGTTCAGAAGACTCTGAGTCCTTAAGAACATAACCGTTAATTCCGATATCTACAGCCTTCATCAAATACTCTGTTTCATTATGAACAGTAAGTACAAGAACCTTAACTTTAGAATGACGATCCTTTAATACACGAAGTACTTCAAGACCATTTACCTTTGGCATATTAATATCCAACAAAAGAACATCCGGATTTGCTTCATCAAGCTTTGCCAAACAATCAGCACCATCAACCGCTTCTTCAATTACCTGGATATCTCCATCTAACTCTAACAAATTTTTGAGACCTTCACGAATCATAGAATGGTCATCTGCAATCATAATTCTAACTGCCACTTTCAACTTCCTCCTTATTAATCGGTATAATAACCTTAATTGAACATCCCTCTCCTACATTGGAAGAAACATCTATTGTACCTGACAAAAGAAATACTCTTTCTCTCATCATGGACATACCAAAACCTGAATTGTCATCTCTTGAATGTTCTGGAAGAGTAGTAGTATCAAAACCACATCCATTATCCTCAATTGACAACTCTACTTCAGACTCACGATAATCAAGACGAACCTTAATCTCGGAAGCCTTTGCATGCTTCAAAGCATTATTACATGCCTCTTGAATAATTCGAAGAAGCGTAAGTGCAATAACACTGTTAAACTGATATGGATCACCAGTAACCTGATAAGAGAACTTAACACCAATCGTGCTTCCCTTTAATCGATCCAAGAATCTTTCAATCGTAATATCAAAACCAATATCATCAAATGACATTGGACGAAGATCATAAATCATATTACGAGTATCAGAGATAATATCTCTAAGAATCTTGCTTAAAGAAGAAAGCTCAAGCTTACTTCTTACAGGATCCACATCCATAAGCTTCATACACAATTCAGTCTTATGAACCAAAGAGGTCAAATTCTGAACGGTAGAATCATGAAGGTCACGAGCAATTCTCTGCCGCTCCTTCTCTTGCGTTTCCAAGATTGCAAGACGATTCACAGACTTCGAATATTTCGACTCTATGCCACCATCTTCCGAATCAACCCCAGCAACCTTAATCACACTATTAATTTCATAAATCTTCATCATCACACTATCAAGGTCTAATTGTGCTTGATGAATTTGCTCAGACAAAACTACTTGTTCATCTTTTAACTCCTGAATCTTCTGGTCATTCGGACCATTGATTTTACGAGGAGTAAAAGCTGCTGCATTTGGATCACTTGTCTCTTCAAGCATGGAGATGAACTTTAAGTTTTCCTTCAACTTGTTATTCAACTCACTCAAGCGATCCGTGCAAACGATTTGCTGCTCTAGTAATTCGTCTCTTGTCTTCTCAAGAAATTCTTTTACCATAAATTCCTCACAAACATATGTTCGCCAATATGCCATACTAGGCATAATATATTATATAAGATTGATAAAGGAATGAAAAGAAAAAATTGAATGTTTTTGGGCTAAATTAATATATTTTTTGCAAGAAATATGTAAAAGAAAGGAATCTTGTATAAAGAAGACAAATTTACTATAATATAAGAAAAGAAATGAGGGGGTAGCAAAATGAAAAAAGGTACGAAGCGTTTTCTTTTTTTAACAACAGCTGCAATTGCAGGTATGTGTGGATACAACTATTTTATCGCAACACATGCTACAAAAAATAATTTACTCTCTACGGCAAATGGAGATTTTTACGAAACAAAGCATGGAGACATATTCTATACGAAGCAAGGAAGCGGATCACCTCTTCTTCTGATTCACGATGCAAATCCAAGAAGCTCAGCATATGAATGGAATATGATAATCAAACGCTTGGAAAAGCAATACACCGTATACACCATAGATTTATTAGGATGCGGAAGATCTGACAAACCAGGATATAACTACACCAACTTCCTTTACGTTCAGATTCTAAATGAATTTATTGAAAATGTAATTGGCGAAAAAACATCCGTTGTTGCAACCAATATGTCCTGTGGATTTGTTACTATGACAAATCAGATGAATCCAGAATTATTTGAAAAAATTGTATTCATCAATCCTGTTTCCGCAAAGAAAATGGAAATGATTCCTGATACCTTATCAAAGGCAAAGCAGACCTTATATAGCATTCCGATTCTTGGAACCTTCATCTACAATTTGCAGAACAATCCAATTCATATTGATCTTGCTTTCCGTGAAAAGTATTATCACAATGCGCAGCTTATCTCGAATAAGGCAAAGGATACTTATTATGAATCTGCACATATTGGAGAAAGCGCTGGTCGATTCCTATTTGGAAGCTTACTTGGCAATTATTTGAATATCAATATTAAGCAGGCAGTAAAAAATATCAAAGTGCCAACCTACATCATTGCGAGTCGTGAAATTCGAAATAATGTGCAGACAGCAGAAGAATATCATCGTTTAAATAATGGCATCGAAGTGACTATGGTAAGCAATAGCAGTCTCTATCCACAAATGGAGATTCCAGAAAAAATTGCAAACATCATTCGTGAAAAAATCTAAAAAAGAGCAGGTCCCAAAAAGGACCTGCTTTTTCATCTATAATGGTTCTTTGGAAGGAGTACCCGCTTTACGTGGATACTTCTTTTTTGTTTTCTCAGTTTTATGAATCATAACAAAGGCACGACTCGATTCACCCAAAGAGAATTTATTTACCTCTTTCAGCTCACCACCCAAAACAGAAATGGCGTGGCTCGATGCTTTCACTTCCTCATCACAATCTCCAGCTTTATAAGAAATAAAGTTACCATCAACCTTTACAAACGGAAGACAATATTCTGACAAAGTAGAAAGATTCGCAACTGCACGAGATACGACCAAATCATATTGCTCACGAAAATCTCCATTAGCAGCTAGAATTTCCGCACGCTCATGAGTCGTATCAATTTTTTCTAAACCAAGAGCTTCTATTACTTCCTGTAAAAATAAAATTCTTTTATTCAGGGAATCACATAAAGTAATCCTAAGTTCTGGAAAAGCAATCTTAAGAGGAATACCAGGAAAACCAGCTCCAGTTCCAAGATCCAAAACCTTAAGATCCTGGTGCAAGTCCATAACACGAATCAAGGACAAGCTATCAAGAAAATGCTTTTCAATTACTTCATCAAAATCCGTAATTGCCGTGAGATTCATGACTTTATTCTTCTCAATCAACATCTCATAATACTTCATGAGCTGCTCTTCTTGTAAATCAGTCAAAATAATGCCTAAATTTTGAAGCCCTGTATGAAGTTTTGAGAGATCATAACCCATAAATTGTACCTCCGTAGTCATAAAAAACGCATACAGAGCGTTTTATTTTTCATAAAAATTACTCATTTTCAGAGCCCGTATTCAAAGAATAGAACAAATCTGGATTTGAATACTTAAGCTGCTCTAGATAAACAAGAATTACAGAAACATCTGCAGGTGTTACGCCAGAAATACGAGAAGCCTGACCAATATTCAAAGGCTGCAATTGATTTAATTTCTGGGTTGCTTCAATACGAAGGCCTGAAATTTCATGATAATCAAATGGAACCGGAAGTTTCTTCTTTTCAAGACGTTTAAACTGCTCAACCTGTTTTACCTGGCGCTTAATGTAGCCATCATACTTAATTAAAATATCAACCTGCTCGCGCACTTCACGTGAAAGCGAAGGACGACTCGGATCAATTGGAGCAAGCTTATCATAATCAAGTTCTGGACGACGAATGAGTTCAGTTAAAGTAACACCGTTGGAAAGTGGAATACTTCCATATTTTTCCAATAATTCCTGCACTTCCTGATTCGCCCCACAATGAATGGTTGCTACACGAGCAATTTCATCCTCAATCTGACGCTCTTTCTCTAATACATGCTCATATCGTTCTTTTGAAATAAGTCCAACTTCATAACCACGCTTGGTAAGTCGAAGATCAGCGTTGTCCTGACGAAGAAGAAGACGATACTCTGCACGGCTGGTCATCATACGATAAGGTTCTTGGGTTCCCTTTGTAACCAAATCGTCGATAAGTACGCCAATATAAGCTTCTGAGCGATCGAGGATAAATGGATTCCGCCCTAAAACTTTACAAGCGGCATTAATTCCAGCAATCAATCCCTGACATGCAGCTTCTTCATAGCCACTTGAACCATTAAACTGACCACCACTAAATAAACCAGAAATCTTCTTAAACTCCAAAGAGGCAAAAAGCTGGGTTGGATTGATGCAATCATATTCAATCGCGTAAGCATTACGAACAATCACAACATTCTCAAGACCAGGAAGCGTGCGATACATTTCATGTTGTACATCCTCAGGAAGTGAGGAAGACATACCACCAACATACATTTCGTTGGTATGAATACCTTCTGGCTCAATAAATATCTGATGTCGATCCTTTTCTGCAAAACGAACAACCTTATCTTCAATGGAAGGACAATATCTAGGTCCAGTACCTTCAATCACTCCCGCATAAATTGGAGAACGATCAAGATTTCCACGAATAATCTCATGTGTTTTCTCATTGGTATAAGTAAGCCAGCAAGATACCTGCTCCTTTTGTACAGAATCTGGGTCTGTCATAAAAGAAAAAGGAACAATCTCTTCATCACCCTTTTGCTCTTCCATTTTAGAAAAATCAATAGAACGCTTATCAATACGAGCAGGAGTACCTGTCTTAAAACGATACATCTCAATTCCGTGTGCTTTCAGGGAATCTGTAAGATACTGTGCTGCCTGTAATCCATTTGGACCTGTGTGTGTAATCATCTCACCTGTCAAACATCTAGCACGAAGATAGGTTCCCGTACAAAGAACAACAGCCTTACAATGATAGGTTGCACCAGATGCTGTACGTACTCCAACAATCTTCTGCATAGAAGCAGTTGCTGCATCACCATTCTCATCAGCATCCGTAAGAATCTCTGCAACCTCAGCCTGACGAATCGTCAAATGCGGAGTATTCTGCAAAGTTTGTCTCATAGAAGCACTATAATCCGCCTTGTCTGCCTGTGCGCGGAGAGAATGTACAGCAGGCCCCTTAGACTTATTCAGCATCTTAGACTGGATGAATGTCTTATCAATATTCACACCCATCTCACCACCCAGGGCATCAATTTCACGAACAAGATGACCTTTTGAGCTTCCTCCAATGTTTGGATTACATGGCATCATGGCAATGGAATCGACACTAACGGTAAACATGATGGTGGAAAGTCCAAGTCTCGCACAAGCAAGGGCTGCTTCACACCCAGCATGACCTGCACCAACGACAACAACATCATAGTCTTCAATCAATTTATTTTTTCTTGTTTCTGAAAGGCTCTCTGGCATTACATTTTACCTTCATATTAAATATAGTTTTAATTTATTTACCCATACAGAACTTACTAAAAATTTCTTGTGCAAGGTCATCATTTAAGGCCTCACCAATAATATTTCCAAGAGATTCATAGCTATTCATAAGATCAATGGTAAAGAAATCCTCTGGCATTTCATCAAGAATGCTTTGCTTTACAATCTTAAGAGAATTCAAAGCATCTGACAAAGAATTCTTCTGACGAACATTGGTAATATAGATTTCATCATTGAATGAAACCTCACCATGAAAAAACATTTCCTTGATCTGCGATTCCAAATCATCAATTCCAGCATGCTCTTTTGCAGAAATCGAAATAACAGGTAAGGAAACCATTTGTTTCACCTGATCTACAGAGATGCAAGTTGAAAGATCCGATTTATTTAAAAGAACAATCGCCTTCTTATCCTGTACAAAGGAAATAATTGCATGGTCATTTTCATCAAGTTCTCTGGAAGCATCTATCACATAGATGATAAGATCTGCTACTTTTGCAGATTCCATGGCTTTCTCAACACCGATTTTTTCAACAACATCTGATGTATCTCGAATACCAGCAGTATCCATAAGATTTAAAGAAATACAACCTAAAGAAATTTGCTCCTCTAATACATCTCTTGTCGTTCCGGCAATATCTGTAACAATAGCACGATCGCTGCCAACCAAAATATTAAGAAGAGAAGATTTACCAACATTTGGTTTTCCAAGAATAACCGTCTGAATACCTTCTTTAAGCATACGACCATTATCTGATTGTAAAAGAAGCTTTTCCATTCGGAGTAAAAGCTTTTCTACAATTTCCAGAAGCTTATCTGAATAACCATCCAAGGAGATATGCTCTGGATCATCGAGTGCTGATTCTATAAAGGCAATCTCATGAAGAATCACTTCACGCATATCGTGGATATCATCACGAACAGAACCCTTAAGCTGACTCAAAGAACTTGAAAGAGCAAAAGCATTTTTTGAATTGATAACATCAATAACAGATTCCGCCTGTGACAAATCAATTCTTCCACCAAGAAAGGCTCTCTTCGTAAATTCACCTGGCTCTGCGGGTCTTGCACCATATTTAATCACGGTTTCTAAGATACGCTTCATAACAAAAACGCCACCGTGACAATCAATCTCAATGGAATCCTCAGTGGTATAGGAATGTGGAGCTCTCATAAGGAGAACCATAACTTCGTCGATTAATTCATCTCCATCATAAATATATCCATAATGAATGGTATGGCTATCACACTCACTTAACTTTTTATTCTTTTTTGTTGAACGATAAATTCGATCAATAATTGCAAAGGAATCTTCTCCACTGATTCGAATAATTCCGATTCCCGAAGGAGACATAGCCGTTGCAATTGCTGCAATAGTGTCTGTTTTCATAACGTATACTATAACATGAAAAAAGAGGCTATGCAAACATTTGCATAACCTCTCATTTAATCCTTATTTCTTAAGTGTAACAACTACATGTCTGAATGGTTCTTCACCTTCACTATGTGTTGTAACAAACTTATCATTCTGAAGAGCTGAGTGGATAACTCGTCTCTCAAATGGATTCATTGGCTCAAGAGCAACTGGTCTTCTTGTTCTCTTAACCTTGTAAGCAATGTTCTTAGCAAGGCCTTCCAAAGTATCCTTACGTCTCTTACGGTAATTCTCTGTATCAATCTTTACCTTGTAGTAATTCTCAGAATGCTTATTAATAGCAAGGTTTGTTAAATACTGTAAAGAATCAAGTGTCTGTCCACGCTTTCCAATAAGAACGCCCATATCAGCACCCTTAAGCTCTACATCAATTACCTTTTCATTCTCATCAACCTTAGCGATGATTTCAACTTCCATATCCATAGCAGCAAAAACGCTAAGAAGGAAATCCTTTACATCATCTTCTACAGAACCCATGACACGAGCTTTGATAACAGCCATCTTACTGCCAATGCCAAGGAAACCTGTACTTCCACGATCAACTACTTCATATTCAAGCTTTTCAGAAGTTGTGCCAAGAGCAACCTTTGCTTCTGTAATGGCATCTTCTACTGTCTTTGCAGAAAACTCTCTAAATTCCATTTTCATATACCCCTTTATTTATTATCGAAATGACCTTCATTAAAATCACGAACAAGATTAGCTCTTGCAGCAAGACTTGTTGGAGAAGCACTTGCCTTCTTAGCTGCTGCCTCTGCAAGAATTGCCTCTGTATCCTCATCGGTAGTCAAATCAGCACTTGATGCAAGACTCTTTGTCTTAATTGCTGCTGCCTGACGAATCTGATCCTGAGCAATACCCATTTTCTCACGCTTCTTTGCTGCCTTTTCCTTATTCTTTTCAATAATTGCATTCAAATCAAGATTTTCGATGCTCTTGTTGATAAAGAACTGCTGAACGGAACGAACAACGGCTGTCATAATCCAATAGAAACCAAGACCAACAGGAACTGTGAATCCAATGAAAAGTGACATAAGTGGCATCATCATATTCATGGTCTTCATCTGCTGCGCCATCTGATCATTACCGCCATTGTTATTGCTTGGTGTTGGCATCATCTTAATTGAAATAAGCTGAGTCACATAAGCAAGAACAGGAATCATAAGTGCAAGAATAATAAGTCCAAAATTCTTTGTTGTGAAATTGTATTTAACCAGATATAAAGGAGTATCTGAAATATTCATACCGAACAAATAGTTAAATTTCTCGATATGAGAAGCAACATCTGCAATCTGTGAACCAAGTGAACCAAAATGTCCTGTTAATGTTGTTACAGCATCTGCTCCAGAAGAAATAACAACATCATTGGTTGCCTGCCATCCATTTGAAGGAAGCTTATAAAGAATATCAATGATGAAATTCTTAAGAGTCTCACCTTCTGCACCAGCAAGTTTTTCTGTTACATTCTTTGCAGTAATACCACTTGCGGTATTGAAGTTAAAATCAGTTAATAACTGAGATAACTTACTTGTTGCATCTGCATCAGACATAATCTGAGTTGCAAGTCCTTCGTAGTTGCTCTTAACAGCACCGATATAAGCAGGGATGTTGTAGAACACACGATACAAAGCAAAAAGAATAGGCATCTGAATAATGAGCTGTACGCAGCTACCCATTGGAGAAACACCATACTTCTGATAAATCATCTGAGTTTCTTCATTCATAGCCTGCATAGAAGCCTGATCCTTACGATCCTTGTATTTTGCCTGAACAGCCTGAATTTCTGGCTGCATTGCCTGAGACAACTTCGAAAACTTCTGCTGCTTCACAGTAAGTGGAAGCATAAGCATGTAGATAATAATCGTAATAATTGCAATTGAAAGAATTACACTTTCCACACCAAACCAATTGTACATGGCCTGGTAAATTCCATTCATAACCCATCCGAGGAACTTAGCAATAGGACCAAGGATAGCACTGGATTGAACGGTTAACACAATACCTGACATAAAAATCCTCCATTATGGAACCGGATCATATCCTCCCTTGGAAAAAGGATTGCATCGCATAATTCTCCATGCAGCCAAAGCCCCACCCTTAAAAGCACCATACTTTTCCACACATTCAAGTCCATAGGTGGAACAAGAAGGATAATATGGACACTTTGTTGTTTTCATAGGAGAAATATACTTTCTATAAAATTTTATAAGTGCAATTAAAATTTTTTTCAACGATTCCATCTTCTTCTACTAATTAGATTCGATAGTAATATTGTGAAGATGTCCGAGATGTAACAGCGCGCTTTCAATTTCCGAATAAGTAGACTCTTTAGCAGTTACCCTCGCGACGACTACAATGTCTAAACCACTATTAAACATATCTTCGTGTAGTCTATAGCTCTCCCGAATGAGTCGAGCCAAGTGATGTCTTATAACACTGTTTCCAACTTTTTTACTTACTGATATTCCAATACGATTACAATTTGTTTGATTTTCCAGAACATACATAACTAGGAGTCTATTTGCAAAAGATCTTCCATTCTTATACACATTCTGGAAATCTGAATTTTTCTTCAATGATTCTGAAAATTTCATAGCAAGATAACCTCAAAAACTTTCATAAAAGAAGAAAAGACCACATAAAATGTGGCCTATGCTGATAATTTTTTTCTGCCTTTTAATCTTCTTGCTGCAAGAACCTTACGTCCGCTAGCTGTGCTCATTCTTGAACGGAAACCATGTACCTTAGATCTCTGTCTCTTCTTTGGCTGGAATGTCATCTTCATACTTTATCCACCTCCTCTACAGTTAAAAACATCAATACGATTATAACAAAAAAAGCCTCAAAGTCAAGGAAAACTTGAAGTTTATAATTATTTTATATATCCAAGTTATCCGCATTATGTGGATAACCTGTGTATAACATGTCAATATACCCTTTATAAAATGTTTAAAATGCCCTTAGAGCCACTGAAACTAGGGTAGATAACTTTTTTGCCTTATAAACACCTTAAATCGTTGAATTTAAGCCCTAAATAGTGTACTATTATATACGTAGGATTATGGAAAACTATCCTATTTAATAAGCAATTTGTGGAGAACTTAGATGAATAAAATCATTGAGAAGTGGGATGAGATTCTAGAGAGTGTCAAAACCGAACATGAAATCAGCGATGTTTCCTTTGATACCTGGCTTCGCCCATTAGAAATATATGCACTTGAAGATAATATTTTATATATATTAGTTCCATCTGAGCAAATGGCCTTAAGCTTTATTCAGAAGAAGTACTATCTTCCACTTAAGGTAGCAATTGCAGAAATCTGTGGAGTTGAATACGATATTCAGTTCATTCTTCCAGACCAAAAAGAGAAACTTAATATCAAAGGCAAATCAAAAGGATCTGCAAAAAAGCAGGCTCCTATCTCCAGTGAAACCAATCTGAATGCAAATTATACCTTTGATACCTTTGTCGTAGGTAGCAACAATCGATTTGCACAGTCAGCAGCTCTTGCTGTAGCAGAATCTCCAGGAGAAACCTACAATCCACTTTACATCTATGGTGGTCCAGGACTTGGAAAAACCCATTTGATGCATTCCATTGGTAACTTTATTTTGGATCAAAATCCAAATTCCAAGGTTATCTATATTACCTCTGAGGAATTTACCAACGAAGTAATTGAATCTATCCGAAATGGTAATGCCTCTTCTATGACCAAATTCCGTGATAAATATCGTACTGTTGATGTACTTATGATTGACGATATCCAGTTTATTATTGGAAAAGAGGCTACACAGGAGGAATTCTTCCATACATTTAATGCATTGCAGACTGCTGGAAAGCAAATCATTATTACCAGTGATAAGCCTCCAAAGGAAATGGAGACATTAGAAGAAAGAATTCGCTCTCGATTTGAATGGGGTCTTATGGCAGACATCGGAATTCCTGATTATGAGACACGAATGGCAATTCTTCGTAAAAAAGCTGAATCAGACAATTTTGATATTGATGAAGACATCTTAAATTACATTGCAAATAATATTAAGTCTAATGTCCGTGAATTAGAGGGTGCGCTTAATAAGCTTCTTGCATACCACAATCTGGTAAAAACAGATATTACAATGGAAATTGCGGAAAAAGAGCTTTCAAATATTATTACTCCAGATAAGCCAAGAGAAATTACTCCTCAGCTGATCATTGAAGTAGTTGCAGAACATTTCCACATTTCTGTGGATCAGATGATTTCAAAAACCAGAAGTAATGATATTGCAAGACCACGACAGATTGCCATGTATCTTTGCAAGAATATGACATCAAGTTCTCTTGATGCAGTAGGTGCATTACTTGGAGGAAGAGATCATTCTACCATTATTCACGGTGTCAATAAGATTGCCGATGAATACGAAAGCAATGAATCAACAAAGAATCTGATTGAGACAATCAAGAAGAAAATTAATCCAAATTAATTGTGTTTCTTCCTATTATAATAAGGAATGAAATACAACATGTTGTTATTCACCTTTTTTCCACTTACCCACGTTTATCCACTGTGGATGTAAAGTGAAAGAATTGGATAAGTTTTTACACTTAAAAAGTTATCCAAGTTATCCCTTTTTTACGAAGGGTCATCTAACAAAGTTATCAATTATCATTTTGTTAGAAAACATAAGGCTTTGAAGTGGTTTTACACTTATTCACAGGCCCTAATAAGAAGAATAAGAATTTAATATTTATTTATTATATTTACGCAGGAAGGAGCTTTACCCGATGAAAATTATTTGTTCAAAAGCGAATCTCTTACATGGAGTTAACATTGTTTCAAAAGCAGTACCAACAAGAACGACTATGGCAATCCTTGAATGTATCTTAATTGATGCTTCTGCTGGTGAAATTAAATTGATTGCCAATGATATGGAACTTGGTATTGAAACAAGAATAGAAGGAGATATTGTTGACAGAGGTGTAATTGCTCTTGATGCAAAGATTTTCTCTGAAATTGTTCGTAAGCTTCCTGATAATGATGTCACCATTGAATCAGACGATAGCTTTAAGACAGTCATTACCTGTGAAAATGCACAGTTTAACATTGTAGGAAAGTCTGGAGATGATTTTTCCTATATTCCAGTTATTGAAAAGAATGATTCTATTGTAATATCAGAGTTTAGTCTCAAGGAAGTAATTCGTCAGACAATCTTCTCCATTGCAGACAATGATAACAATAAGCTTATGACAGGTGAATTATTTGAGATTTCAGAAAATCACCTTAAGGTTGTTTCATTGGATGGTCACAGAATTTCTATTCGTAGCATTGATCTTAAGAATAGCTATGAACCAAAGAAGGTTGTTGTTCCAGGTAAGACATTACAGGAAATCTCAAAGATTGTTCCTGGAAATGTTGATGATGATGTCGTAATTTACTTCAGCAAGAATCATATCGTTTTTGATTTTGAAAATACCACTGTTGTATCTCGTTTGATTGAAGGTGAGTACTTTAAGATTGACCAGATGCTCTCTTCTGCTTATGAGACCAAGGTTAAAATCAACAAGAAGGAGCTTCTTGCTTGTATTGACCGTTCTACTCTTCTTGTAAAAGAGGGTGATAAGAAGCCTATTATTATGGGTGTAACAGATGGAGCAATGGAACTGAAGATTAACTCTTTCATTGGATCTATGAATGAAAAGATTGCAATTGAAAAAGAGGGTAAGGATATTTTGATTGGTTTCAATCCTAAGTTCTTTATTGATGCACTTCGTGTAATTGATGAAGAAGAGGTAACTCTTTACATGGTAAATCCTAAGGCTCCATGTTTCATCAAGGATGAAGAAGGAAAATTCATTTATTTGATTCTTCCTGTAAACTTCAATACTGCTGCAAACTAATCATTTTTCCAAGAGGTATCGATATGCAGACAGTACAAATTAGAGAAGATGAAGAATTCATCCGCCTTGGCCAGGCGTTAAAAAAAGGCAATCTTGTATCATCAGGTGTAGAAGCCAAAATTGTGATTCAGGATGGTGAAGTTCTTGTGAATGGTGAAGTGGAAGTACAGCGTGGAAAGAAGCTTTATGGTGGAGAAGTTGTTACTTTCGATGGCCAGTCATTTCAGGTTGTAAAATAATGGTTATTAAATCCATTGAATTAAGTGATTTCCGTAATTATGAACATTTGGAACTTCACTTTGATGCTGGTACTAACATTTTGTATGGGGAAAATGCCCAGGGAAAGACGAATATTTTGGAAGCTTGCTATGTGTGTGGGACAACAAAGTCTCATAAGGGTAGCAAGGACAAAGAAATGATTCGTTTTGAACAGGAAGAAGCCCATATCAAAATGGTGATTGATCGAAACGGAAAAGAATTCGTAATTGATATGCACCTTAGAAGTCGTGGAAGCAAAGGTGTTGCAATTAATCGTATTCCAATCAAAAAGGCCAGTGAATTATTTGAAATAGTTAATATTGTATTCTTTTCGCCAAGTGATTTGGACATCATTAAGGATGGTCCAGCGGAAAGAAGAAGATTCATGGATATGGAGCTTTGTCAGATTGATAAGATTTATTTGGATGATTTGACAAAGTACAACAAAATCCTTGATCAAAGAAATAAGCTATTAAAAGATATTGTTTATAAGCCAAGTCTTATAGAGACACTTCCTATGTGGGATATGCAGCTGGTGGATTATGGAAGGCGCATTATAAAGAGACGTAAGAAGTTCATTGATGAGTTAAATGAAGTCATCTATGGCATACACTATAAGATTTCTGGTGGAAAAGAAGAGTTAATTCTAAAATACGAGCCAAATATTGATGATATTTTCATGGAGGATGAGCTAAATAAAGCAAAAGAAAGAGATTTGCGTTTTTGCCAGACTTCAGTTGGACCACATCGAGATGATATGCTTTTTTCCATTGGTGGAATTGATATTAGAAAGTATGGTTCCCAAGGACAGCAGAGAACTTCTGCTTTATCTTTAAAGCTATCAGAAATTGATTTGGTAAAAAAGGTGACGGGAACAACTCCAATTTTATTATTGGATGATGTACTTTCGGAGCTTGATAGCAATAGACAGAATTATCTTTTGAATAGTATTACTGATACACAGACAATTATTACATGTACAGGTTTGGAAGAATTTGTGCGCAACAGAATCGAACTAAACCAGGTATATGAAGTCGTAAACGGTCATGTATATGACAAACAGCATCCTTAAGGAGGATAAGGAATGAGTGCAGAAGTGCAGAATGGTCAGGAATATGGTGCAGATCAAATCCAAATTTTGGAAGGACTTGAGGCTGTACGTAAGAGACCAGGTATGTATATTGGAAGTACCTCAGAAAGAGGACTTCACCATTTGGTTTATGAAATTGTAGACAATGCCGTGGATGAAGCTTTGGCTGGATATTGTAAAAATATTACTGTTACCATCGAAGCTGATAATTCCATTACTGTACAGGATGACGGACGTGGTATTCCAGTTGGAATGAATCACAAGGCCGGAAAATCTGCACTTGAAGTTGTATTTACGATTCTTCATGCTGGTGGAAAATTCGGCGGTGGAGGATATAAGGTATCTGGTGGACTTCATGGAGTAGGTGCATCGGTTGTAAACGCTCTTTCTTCCTGGTTGACCGTTGAAGTATATAAGGATGGAGAGATTTACTCACAGTCTTATAAGAGAGGTAAGCCAGATGACGATGTAAAAGTGATTGGAAAGTGCGATCCTTCTCTTCATGGCTCAAAGGTACATTTCTTACCAGATGATACGATTTTTGAGACAAGTGTTTATGATTATAATACCTTAAAGCAGAGACTTCGTGAGACAGCTTTCCTTACCAAGGGACTCCACATTACCATTGTGGATGATCGTGAGGAGAAGCACCGTCATGAATTCCAGTATGATGGCGGAATTAAAGAGTTCGTAGAATACTTGAATCGTGGAAAAGAAGCGCTTTACAGTGAAGTTATTTATTGTGAAGGAACCAGAGATGATGTGTATGTGGAAGTTGCTTTCCAGCATAACGATTCCTTCAATGATTCTACCTTCTCATTCGTAAACAATGTAATTACTCCAGAAGGTGGAACACACTTAACTGGTTTTAAAAATGCATTAACAAAGACCTTCAATGCTTATGCGAGAGAAAAGAAAATCTTAAAGGATTCCGATCCAGCTCTTACAGGAGATGATATTCGTGAAGGACTTACCGCGATTATCAGTATTAAGATTGAGGAGCCTCAGTTTGAAGGTCAGACCAAGCAAAAACTTGGTAATTCTGAAGCAAGAGGCGCTGTTGATTCTGTTGTAAGTGAGAAATTAACCTATTTCTTGGAGCAGAATCCACAGATTGCAAAAAATATTTGTGAAAAATCGCTGCTTGCGCAGCGAGCAAGAGAAGCAGCTCGAAAAGCAAGAGAAACAGCACGTCGTAAAGGAGCTTTGGACGGACTTTCTCTTCCTGGAAAGCTTGCGGACTGTTCAAGCAAGGATCCAAAGGAATGTGAAATCTTCATCGTAGAGGGTGATTCCGCTGGTGGATCTGCAAAAACTGCAAGAAGCCGTGCGACACAGGCAATTCTTCCACTTCCTGGTAAGATTTTGAATGTTGAAAAAGCACGTTTAGATAGAATCTATGATAATGCAGAGATTCGTTCTATGATTACTGCTTTTGGAACTGGCATTCATGAAGATTTTGATATTGAAAAGCTTCGTTACGATAAGATTATTATTATGACAGATGCCGACGTTGATGGTGCTCATATTGCAACCTTAATGTTGACTTTCCTATATCGATTCATGCCAGAGCTGATTAAGCAGGGTCATGTATATCTAGCAACGCCTCCTCTTTACAAGGTTGAGAAGGGAAAAGGTGTATGGTATGCCTACAGTGATGAGGAACTTAACAAAATCATGACAGAGATTGGTCGTGATCAGAATAATAAAGTTCAGCGTTACAAAGGACTTGGAGAAATGGATGCCGAGCAGTTATGGGAAACCACCATGGATCCAGAAAAGAGAATTTTAAAGAGAGTTATGATTGACGAGGAAAAGTCATCAGAGCTTGATGTAACATTTACCACTCTTATGGGTGATAAGGTAGAGCCTAGAAGAGAGTTTATCGAGGAGAATGCAAAGTACGTACAGAACCTTGACGTATAGCCTTGATATTTAAGGAGACAATTTTTAATGGATGACAAGATTTTTGATCAAATACAACATGTCGACCTGAAAAAAACAATGGAAACCTCATACATCGATTATGCCATGAGTGTAATTGCAAGTCGTGCACTTCCTGATGTAAGAGATGGACTTAAACCTGTTCAAAGAAGAATTTTATTCTCTATGAACGAAATGGGTAACACATACGACAAGCCACACAAAAAATGTGCTCGTATTGTCGGTGATACCATGGGTAAATATCATCCACATGGTGATAGTTCAATTTATGGAGCGCTTGTAAATATGGCTCAGCCATGGTCACTTCGTTATACCATGCTAGATGGTCATGGAAACTTTGGTTCTGTGGACGG
>JAZQQA010000212.1:0-2204 GCA_045628825.1 Agathobacter sp. | reverse complement strand
GCCAAGAATGCACTCAATGAGACCATCCTATACATGATGGATAAGCAGCCAGTGAGCAATCCACATGTACTTGTGGCAGCAGTTGGTGATTCTAAGAGCGATCAGGCGCCACTTCAGGTAACACAGTTTGAGGCAGACATTCGTATTGTAGAGCAGCTTTTGGACCTCTATTTGGAGGGAAGAGGTGGTGGAAACGGTGGAGAATCTTACCACCTTGCTTGGTATTTTGCAGATAAACACACCAAGACGGATGCCTTTGAAAAACGTGGCAAAAAGGGATTCCTTTTCACTGTTGGCGATGAACCATGCCACCTTGAGCTTGGAAGCACCGAAATCCAGAGCGTTTTTAACGATAACGCAAAGAGCATGGCCTCTACTGATTTGTTTAACAAGGTAAGTGAAAAGTATGAGACCTTCCATATCATTATGTCTGGCCGTGGTCGCAATCTGCAGCAGACCAGTCAGAACTGGGAGTCTATTCTTGGAAAGCATTATGCGGTTCTTCCTGCAGATCGTGTAGATTGTTTGTCTGAAGTCATTATGACCATTATGCAGGTGGTACAGGGTGCAGATTTGAACCAGGTACTGAACCAGTGGAATGCGGAAGATGGAACCAGAGATGTGGTAGCGCAGGCGATTGCAGCAACAGAGTTCTCTGCTCCTATCAAAAAGAAAAAGCATTTCTTCTTCTAATCGAATGAAAATTGATATTGTCATAGGCAAAAACTTCGGGGATGAGGGCAAGGGCCTTACGGTCGATCTTTTTGCCAAGGAAGCACAAGAAAAGAATAAAGCATGTTTGGTCATCAAGCATAATGGCGGCGCACAGGCAGGTCACACAGTGGACCTGCCTATGGGTCGTTTTATTTTTCATCAGCTTTCTTCGGGATCCTTCCGTGGCGCGGATACCTATTGGGATAAGACCTATCTGCCAGACCTATACAAGATAGGGGAGGAGATGGAGGCTTTCTGTGCGCTGCCGTGGCAACCGAAGGCTCCACGCATTTATGCGCATGCCGATTGCCAGATGGTGCTTTTGGATGATGTGCTCATCAATCAGGCGTTGGAGGCCTCAAGGGGAGATGCGGCCCATGGTAGCTGTGGCATGGGCATCAACGAGGCAGTGCAACGGACAGCTCACAAAGACTATCAGTTTTCCGTGGGAGACTTGTTCGAGAGGTCAGAGGAAGAGGTTGTCCATAGACTCAGAGAAATTCGATGTGGATATACCCGAAAAAGGTTGGAAGAGCTGCATATAAGTAGTATAATAGGACCATATTTGGAACTGCTTACATCAGATTATGTCCTGGAACAGGAAGCGATGGTGATGTGTGAAAATAAGAGACATCTATCGCTCGTTTCGGATGTGCAGCCCTTTGTCCGTTCCTATGATCACGTGATATTCGAAGGGGCCCAGGGCCTTCTTTTGGATGATTTGTATGAGAAGTATGCACCGCATCTGACGCCATCCAGAACAGGATGCCATAATCCCCTCTCCTTTTTACGGGAGAATGGGCTGCTAGAAGAGGAGCCGACCATTACCTATGTGACCAGATCTTATGTCACTAGACATGGAGCGGGACCACTGCCGTATGAGATTACGGATTTTGATTGCAGGGCAAACTGGACGGATCTTACCAATGTTCCAAATCCATGGCAGGGGAACTTACGCTATGCACGCCATGGGGCAATTGATGAATTTCTAGAGCCGATATGTGAGGATCTAAGGGAATGGGGAACCTTTGAGAAGCAACACATACAGCTTTTGATTACACACCTCAATGAAACCAATCATCAGGTGTGGTGTAAGGATAGGGCTTGTTCCGTAGAAGAATTTGCCAAAGAAATTGAACATGTGATTGGAAACTGCATTATGAGTGAAAGCCCAATCAATGAATAAATGGCCCAGGGCCGGAAAGCGTATTTACGTTTATGAAGAAGAAGCGCAAGAAAATTCACCCCAATGGATTTCAGAAGATTGTTTATGCAGTGGCACGTCCCATTGTAAAGTACAATGTGAAGAAAAAGTATGGATTTTCCATTTCGAAGGAAGATGTGCTAGATATTAAGGAACCGTTCATCTGCGTGTCAAATCACACGACGGATAACGACATGATTTATACCATGCTCGCAATCAAAAACCATATGTATTTTGTATGTAGCGAGCATTTGTGGAGGGCAGGCCTTTTATCAAGACTCATGGT
>JAZQQA010000211.1:0-9358 GCA_045628825.1 Agathobacter sp. | reverse complement strand
AAGTTCGTTAACGCCATAACTCTTCTTCATTACAAATTTCCTCCGAACTAATTGTCTTCTGATGCATTTGTTGCAGCGGCCTTAGCATCCTTGTTCTTGCGAAGCTTAATGCCCAATTTGGCACCTGCAAATGCAATCACTCCTAAAACTGCCATAATCAGCAGATACTGTAAAATGCAAAGTAAAAACTCAGTCATAGTTAATCCTCCATTCACAAATGAATATTATACATTAAAGTTCACCAAAAGGAAATACTTGATTTTCACGGCTAATCTCCATGATTCTATCTGCCATTCCCAAGTTGGTAATCTGCTTTTTGTACTCTGTAATTCCTGAATAATCCTGCCACATATGCATTGGGAAAACAAATTCCGCGCTGGTATGCTTAAGGAAATAATCAATTCCATCAAATTGGTATCTACCAAGTCTCGGATCCATTGGCACAAATGCCAAGTTGATTGGCACTTTTGCCAGCTTATGAATCTGGAACCTGTATTCGCGGCTCATTTTCCCGCCAACCAAATCTCCTGCGCCTTCCATGCGCCAATCGTTCAAATCTCCTGCATGGAAAAGAGTAACCCCATCCACATCAACATAAAAGGCTACACCAACATCCGTAGAACGAAGCGTCTTAATAACCATCCCATCCAAGTCATATTTATGATCCGGTGTCACAAATAACACCTTATCCCGAACCGTAGGATCGATACCATGCTTCCTAAGGAAATTGGGACTAATTCGCACATCCTTTGACAATATATAATGAATATTCTCATATTGCTCAGCCCACCTTAGGATATCCATATCATAATGATCCTGATGACTATGGCTTGCAAACATATAAATTGGTGTATCTTTGGCATAAGTCGGAATCTTTCCGGAAAAATGATAGTCCTTCACCCGATTCCCATCAAAATAATCAAAAATGAGAACTTTGTCATCCACTTCCACCAAAAAACAACTGTGATGAATAAAAATAACCTGCATGATTTCTCCAAACAAACTTCTTTTTCAAATGAAAGAAAAAGTCGTATAGGGGAATTCCCCTATACGACTCATTATAACAAATTATTAATTCAATCGTCCATACATCTGTGTATACTTACGTAATTTCTTTGCATACTCAGATGTAATCTGATCCTCTGTAAATCTCCACTTCCAGTTATCTCCAAGGGTAGATGGTGTATTCACTCTAGCAGCTGAGCCAAGTCCTACAATATCCTGATAAGGAATAATTGCAATATCTGCAACAGAGGCAAAAGCAGTTCGAATAATACCCCAGTTGTATCCCTCTTCCTTTGTTAGATGACAATACTCTTTTGCAAACTTGCTTGCAATCTTAGGAGAAGTCTTGAACCAGCCCATAATGGTATCATTGTCATGGGTTCCAGTATATACAACACAATTGGTTGGATAATTATGTGGCAAATAGTCGCTTTCCTCTCTAGGGTCAAAAGCAAACTGTAATACCTTCATTCCTGGGAATCCGCTATCCTTAAGAAGCTGAATAACAGAAGGAGTAAGATATCCTAAATCCTCAGCAATAATTGGGAGCTTTCCAAGCGCATTTTCCAAAGCATGGAACAAATCCATACCAGGTCCCTTCTTCCACCGACCATTTTTAGCAGTCTTATCCTGTGCTGGAATTGCGTAGTAAGAATCAAATCCACGGAAATGATCGATACGAACAATATCATATAACTTCGCCTGCGCAGACACACGCTTAATCCACCATGTGAAGCCATTCTTTTTCATAACATCCCAACGATACAATGGGTTGCCCCAAAGCTGACCATCTGCAGAGAATGCATCTGGTGGACATCCTGCAACTTCAATTGGATTAAGTTCCTTATCCAAATAGAATTCCTTTGGACTCGCCCAAACATCCGCAGAGTCAAGCGCAACATAAATTGGAACATCGCCAATAATCTGAATTCCCTTTTCATTGGCATATGCTTTCAGACTTGTCCACTGCTTGAAAAAAAGATACTGCAGCATAGTCCAGAACAGAATCTCTTCTTCATACTGCGTTCTAGCCTTACGCATAGCTGCAGCTCTACGAAGCTTCAAATCCTCTTCCCAAGAGAGCCAAGACGCACCATCATGGGCATCCTTTAATGCCATAAAAAGTGCATACTCATCCAACCACTCTGCATTTTCCTCACAGAACGCATCAAAATCAGAAGGAATATTCTTTACAAAACGAGAAAATGCCTTCTTAAGAAGTGCATAACGGCTTTCATACATCGTGCCGTAATCTACATAATGAAGGCTTCCACCCCAGTCAAAGCTCTCACACTCTTTTTTCGTTAAAAGCTTGTCCTTGCAAAGGTACTCAAGGTCAATAAAATATGGATTTCCCGCAAAGCTTGAAAAAGACTGATAAGGGCTATCTCCATAGCTTGTCTGACAAATTGGAAGTATCTGCCAATAGGTCTGGCCTGCCTTCTCTAAAAAGTCCACAAATTTTCTAGCCGCCTTACCCATGGTACCAATTCCGTACGGAGATGGTAATGATGAAATTGGCATAAGTATACCACTTGTTCTCATGAATTGTTCCCTCCTGAACAGTTTCTTCTCTTAACGTTTATCATATCATTACACGAAATTTCTCGCAACTTCTTCTTGGCACTTTTCCCTTGTAAAAAAGAATCGCCAATGCTAGTATTTTATATAGGAAAAAGAGGAGTAAATTTCTTATGAATGACGTACTAAAACACAAAATTTCCCACAACATTCAAAGAGCAACGGTCTCTTTTCGTTGGGTTATTTTTTCCATCATTGTCGGCTCCATTGTAGGCATCTGCGGAGTCGCTTTCTATTATGGTCTATCCTTCGTGACCATACTTCGTGGTCAGCATCCATGGCTCATTTATCTACTTCCTGTTGGTGGCGTGATTATCGTAGCCTTATACAATCTTTGTAAAAATGAAAAGGATACCGGAACCAACCTGGTCATCTCCGCCATTCACTCTGGTGATGAGCTTCCATTCCGTATGGCGCCACTGATTTTTATCTCTACCATCATCACACACCTTTGTGGTGGATCTGCTGGACGAGAAGGTGCAGCCCTTCAGATGGGTGGCAGCATCGGAAATTCCATTGGAAAATTCTTCCGCTTTGATGAAAAAGACAGTCATGTTATGATCATGTGTGGTATGAGCGCTGCATTCTCTGCTCTCTTTGGAACGCCTATGGCAGCAGCCATCTTTTCTATGGAAATGGTCAGTGTCGGCATTATGTATTACACAGCTCTTGTTCCTTGTGTAATCAGTTCCTTGGTTGCTCACGGAATCGCCATTTATTTTGGTTGTAGCAATGAGCTGTTCTTAATTGATTTGGTTCCAACCTTTGGAATTGTAAATGCAATCAAAATTTCGATTCTTGCTGCACTCTGTGCTCTTGTTAGTATTCTCTTTTGCGTTGCTATGCACCGCACGGAAGAACTCTATAAGAGATTTTTGAAGAATCCATACTTCCGCGCATTTATTGGTGGATGTATCGTTCTTGTACTAACACTTCTGGTTGGCAATCAAAACTACAACGGAACAGGTATCAACATCATCGAACAATGTCTCGATGGCTCCGTTCGACCAGAAGCCTTTTTGCTTAAGATTCTTTTTACCGCACTCACACTTGGTGCTGGTTATAAGGGTGGCGAAATTGTTCCAGCCTTCTTTACCGGAGCTGCTTTTGGATGCCTCTTTGGCAATCTCCTAGGCTTTTCTCCTACCCTATGCACTGCAGTCGGAATGTGTTCTGTATTCTGCGGTGTAACCAATAGTCCAATTACCGCACTATTAATTAGCTTTGAGCTTTTTGGCTATGATGGAATGCCATATTTCCTGTTGGCTGTTTCCTTCAGCTACATGTTCTCTGGCTATTTTGGTTTATATCGAAGCCAGAAAATTGTATACAGCAAATACAAGACCAGCTATATCAACAAGATGACTCATTAATTACAAATGTTTACATGCGATAAACGCAGATATTCCATCTAACATCACGGAGCCCGATGCTGCATCAAATGCAGTTTCCTGGGCTCTGTTTTCTTTTGCCAAGACGCCGAAGGTTCCACTCGTTGGAAGGGTAACCATCACTTTTTCCTGACATGGATTAAAGGCCACAAAAAGAATTTCATCTGGCATACGAATCTCAAAAGACACCACATAAGGATGCTCTTGTGATACAAAGCTTAATCTCTCTGCAATTTCTTCTGCAGTAGAAAGGCAAAAGCCCTTATGTCCCTTACGAATCGCAATCAGCCCTCGATAATAAGAAAGCAATTCACGATACACCTGTGCATTCTTATAACGAAGTGCATTGGTATAAAGCGGCAAATTATAACTATTATCCGAAGGGAAATTGGCGCCCTCTACTGGCTTACTTCTTGCAATCTCTTCTCCTGATAAGAAAAATGGAATTCCTTGGGCTGTCATAACAATGGCTGCGCAAAGGCGATTCATCGCAAGACGAATTTCATCAGACTCATGCCCCGAAGTTGCAGCAAGCTTATCCCACAAAGTAAGATTGTCGTGACAGCTTACATAATTCACAACCTGACATGGACTCTTCGCCCATGGGCCTTCTGAATAATGATACTTCTTGTAATCGATCTGCGGATGCGCGGTCGCACCAACAATGCTATAGGCAATTGCTGTTTTCACCTCATCAACTGAAGTCGGATCATTTACATAACCACAGCCTGCGTGATGGAATACGGAACCGCGAACATTATCGCGAATATCATCTGAAAAAGCTCCAATTCCTTCCATGCTTCCAATGTGTTTTTTCATTGCACGCTTTTCTTCTGGGAAAACAGATGGGCCTCCTGCCCAGCCTTCTCCATAAAGAATGATATTCGGATTCAATTTCTTTAAGGTATCGTGTGCAAGCTGCATTGTTTCTTTATCGAGAATTCCCATAAGGTCAAATCGAAAACCATCAATATGATATTCCTTCACCCAATAGCAAAGGCTATCTATGATGTATTTCCTTACCATAGGACGTTCGGATGCAATCTCATTGCCGCATGCAGACGCATTGGAAAAGGACCCATCAGGATTTTGTCTATGATAATAATTTGGCACTGCGCGATGAAGCGGAGAGCCATCCACATCATAGGTATGGTTATATACCACATCCATAATGACACCAATTCCACGCTTATGAAAGGCCATCACCATTTCCTTAAACTCACGGATACGTACTTCCCCGTGAAAAGGATCTGTCGCATAGGAGCCCTCAGGAACATTGTAATTTACCGGATCATATCCCCAGTTGTAGGTATCGCACTTACGCTCATCAATACTACCAAAATCGTAGACTGGCATCAGCTGCACATGAGTTACCCCAAGCTTTGTGATATAGTCAAGCCCCGTTGCTGTGCCATCAATTCCTTTTGTTCCCTCTTCGGTAAGGCCAAGGTATTTTCCTTTATGTAAAATGCCACAAGTCTCATCAGAAGTAAGGTCAGAAACACTAATCTCACATACGATGGCATCTGTATAATGCTGCAAAGAAGGACCACAATCCGTGTCAAAGCCTACTGGATTCGTTTCGTCCAAATCCACAATCATAGCACGCTTTCCATTGACTCCAGTAGCCTTCGCATAAGGATCACAGGTCTCTCTCGTCACACCATCTACCGTTACCAGATAGGTATAGTAAAGTCCCTTATGATTTCCTTCCAAGGAATAGGTCCAGGTTCCATTGGCTGCATTCTGTTGCATCGGCATAAGACCAATCTGCTCCCCTCCATCTCCTTCTTCATAAAGACAAAGAGACACTGCGCTGGCACTCGGCGCCCATAAGCAAAAGAAAGAAGCTTCCTTTGTATAGGTTACTCCCAAATCATTTCCTTCATAGTTTTTGAATATTTCCCAATTCAGTATACTCATACAAATCCCCTGCGTATCATTCGCGCTGCAATTTTCGTATTTTTTCGTTTTTTATTATACCGAAGATAAATGCTCTTTGCAAATGCTTTTTTCGACAAATTTCGTTTGTGTCTTTTGTGCAAAATGCATGGCAGAGGTTTTGGTGTCATAGGAATTCCCTATGAAGTAAAAAAACTCGCGGCTTCACCCGCGAGTTTCGTTTCATTATCTTTCGAATTGAAAATCCTCATACCTACATACGCCTTGCTGATACCACATGCAAGTACTGCAGCTCTCTTCAAATGTCTCTTTCGTCAAATACTTCCTTGCGTGCTCCATAAGCATTTGATAGGTATAAGATTCTCCCTCTACCAAATGAAGCGGCGCCAAAAGGGAACGATCTTTAACACAGACGTGATTGTCTCCGTTGGCACAATAATCATCCTCTTTGAGATTTGGACAATGGGCGCAGATGTCATCTGGCTCAGCCACAAGCATAAGAGCCTCATTCCGATGTTCTCGAAGATAAGTCACCTTTTGCGTCATGTTCTGACAAAAAGGACCATCATACCCAAGACCACGATATAGATTGGTACATAAAATATGGTGAACACGAAGTTTCATTCTTTATGCCTCATCTGAAAGTAAATGTGCAGCCTTTAATGCCTTGCGAAGCACAAGCGCAATCACATAGGCACCAATGACAGACAAAAAGTCCTTAAGCAAAAAAGGAATTGATCCCCATAATGCTGCTTCTGCCCAGGTACATGAAAGCACGAACTTAAGCTGAATAATACCAAGGATATGGCAACAAGCAAGTCCTACCACACCAAGCAAAAGTGCTACAACATGTCCTACCACATTATGCATTTTCTTACCAAGCTTCATACCAAAGCCACAGAAAAATGCCATAAGAATAAATCCCCAAAGGTATCCGCCACTGGTTCCAAATAAAACACCAGGACCAGCGGAAAAGCCAGCATATACAGGAACGCCTACAAGGCCAAGAAGCACATAGATAAATGTGGCTGCCGCACCAAACTTCTGAAGCAATACAAAACCACAAAGTGCAACGGCAAAGGTCTGTAAGGTAAATGGCACACCAGATGGTGTAGGAATCTGTAAGATAGAAAGTACCGATAAAATAGCTGCAAAAATTGCTACATAACAAATGTCTCGAACCGAAATCTTCTTCATAATAAAAAATCCTCTCTGGATACATTTTTGCATCCAAAGAGGATTCTATTACTTCGCCTCTCGATTGTCAACCTGTTTGTTTACCTTTGTTAACATTCTTGTTGACAGTTGTCGTTAGGAACCGTCCCCCCTATGCGTTAGTAGCGGTAATAATTTCTTCCAGTTTTGCAAGCGCCTTTCCACTTTCGATAATCTCAGCAGCCAGCTTTACGCCCTCTTCCATGCTTGCAGCCTTTCCACCAATGTAAAGACCAGCGCCCGCATTCATAAGAACCGTATCTCTCTTTGGTCCTGTAAGCTTTCCGCTTAAGATATCTCTTGTAATCTGTGCATTCTCTTCTGGAGTTCCACCTACAAGATCCTCCTTTGTACAACGAGTAAAGCCAAACTGCTCTGGAGTAATCTCGTAAGACTTGAACCAACCATCCTTAAACTCGCATACCTTGGTAGCGCCTACGCAAGAGATTTCATCCAACTTTTCCATGCCATAGACAACCATACCATTTTTAATGCCAAGACTTAAAAGTACCTGCGCAAGTGGCTCTACAAGATTGCCATCATATACACCAAGCAACATACGCTTAGGATGTACAGGATTGGTAAGAGGTCCAAGGATATTAAATACGGTACGGAAACCAAGCTCCTTACGAATTGCGCCAACATACTTCATGGAAGCATGATACTTCTGTGCAAAGAAGAAACAGAAACCATTGTTCTTTAACAACTCAACACACTTTTCAGGCTCCTGCTGGATGTTGATGCCAAGTGCTTCCTGACAATCTGCGGTACCTGATTTTGAAGATGCAGCACGATTTCCGTGCTTTGCTACCTTCATGCCTGCAGCTGCAAGGATAAATGCTGTTGTAGTAGAGATATTAAAACTGTGTGCTCCGTCTCCACCAGTACCAACGATTTCAAAGGTATCCATATCTCCAGCATCTACTGGAAGTGCATGCTCACGCATAGCAGCTGCACATCCTGAGATTTCATCAATAGTCTCAGCAGTTGCGCTCTTTGCAGAAAGTGCAGCAAGAAATGCAGCATTCTGGGTTGGAGTGGTCTCTCCACTCATAATTTCATTCATTACGGCATATGCCTCATCGTAAGTCAAATCTTCCTTACATACAATTTTAATAATCGCTTCCTTAATCATCTTTCTCTTCTCCTTTTTTATAAAGCGTTTAACTCGCTCTTAAATGTCTCAACATATTTTGCAGCTGCCTCTGGGGAAAACTGATTGTCCCTCATAAGATTGATAAAATAACTACCAACGATAGCACCATCAATCACATCCTTCATAGGAGCCACATCCTTAGCTTCACGAATACCAAATCCCATCATAACAGGAATCTTGGATACTGCCTTTACACTCTGCAAATAACTCATTACTTCCTTGTGGAAGTCCGCCGCCTGACCAGTAACGCCCATAGAAGATACACAATATACAAATCCTCTTGCGTTCTCAAGAATCATTGGGATACGATCCTTTGATACTGGCGATACCAGTTCAAGTAAGATGGTTGTATCACTACCTGCAAGGGCTGCCTGTAAACGGTCCTGCTCTTCAAAAGGAAGATCTGGAATAATAAGACCATCTACACCTACTTCATTACATTTCTTTGCAAAAGCTTCTACTCCATAATGAATCACGGTGTTGTAATACATCATAAATACGATTGGAACATTAACACCCTCTGCGCGAAGTTCTTCCATGGTAGTAAATACTTTTTTCAATGATGTACCAGCAAGAATGGCTTCATAGCTTGCCTGCTGAATGACTGGACCATCAGCAATTGGATCAGAAAAAGGAATACCAAGCTCAATGACATCAATGCCTGCCCTCTCCTGTGCCTTAATGATTTCCTTGGTTCGATCAAGGCTTGGAAGTCCAGCGGTAATATAAGTAATAAATGCTTTTTTATTTTCTGCTTTCAACTGCGCCATGCGCGCTTCAATTCTATTTGTACTCATCACAACTTTCCTTCCTATCACTAATTCAAATATCCATTACCAGCAAGGTAATTTGAAATGGTATTTACATCCTTATCTCCACGACCAGAAAGACATACAATCATGGTCTGATCCATTGTCATTTCCTTGGCCTTCTTAAATGCATAGGCCATAGCATGAGCACTCTCGATTGCTGGAATAATTCCTTCCATCTGAGTAAGCTCCATCAAAGCATCCATAGCCTCAACATCCGTGATTGGAACATATTTTGCTCTACCTGAATCATGCAAATATGCATGCTCTGGTCCAACACCTGGATAATCAAGACCTGC
>JAZQQA010000210.1:0-17586 GCA_045628825.1 Agathobacter sp. | reverse complement strand
ACCCATAAGGATAGATGCGGTCATGATTATTGTAGTTATGGAAATGTATTTTTCTCGTGTTCTCATGGGCTTATTTTACATGAGTTACTTCTTTTTTGCAACTGGACCAGTGGATTCACTAAGCATCAACTGTGGTCGCATTAAGGTGGTACTGATTGGAATTTCATGTACCAAAGAGTTAAGCATAACGTAGGCACAGCGACCGAGTTCGTTGCGCTCCTGACGGATAGTAGTCAGTGGAGGCGTTAAGGTCTCAGCCAGTGGCACATCATCAAAGCCAACAATACTAATGTCTTCTGGGCAATGAAGTCCCTGTCGCTCACATACCTCGATGGCACCCTGAGCCAAAAGGTCATTACAGCAAACAATGGCTGTCGCACCAGCACGCAAGAAGCCAGGTACATGATACTTGGCTGAGTCGGATACAAAGTAGCCATGCGCCATCAGCTTGTCGTATACAGGAAGTCCAACCTTCTTCATCGCATTTTCAAAAGAAAACTGACGGACTTCGGAAACGAAAGAGCCTTCGGATCCATTTAATAAAGCAATCTTGCGATGACCTAAATCATAGAGATGCTTTACAAGAAGATCGATTCCTTCATTACTATCGGTTCCGACATAACAAATATGTGGATTGGCCGCAATAAAGTTGTCGAAGAGTACGGTTGGCATTGTGGTGGCAGGGAGCTGACTCATCCATTCATCATCCAATGCGAAGCCAACAAGAAAGGCACCGCCGTATCCGTTTCTTAATATGAAGTTATCGTATTTCTCGCTTGCCTGAAGCTCAGGGGTTGCTTCTACGATATCTACATCCCATTTGTTCTTGTATGCATTTTGTTTGAATCCCAGCACGATGTCGTAACCGAATTCGCCAGGATTCTGGTAGCGCATATTCTCAATAAGAATACAAAGCTTACGATGCTCTTCCTTACGAGAGCGCTTGGTGCTGTATCCCATCTCGACCGCTGTGTCTAAAACCATTTGGCGAAGCTCTTCACTAATATCACTTGCACCATTCAGTCCTTTTGAAACGGTACTGACAGATACCCCCAGGCGTTCGGCAATGTCTTTGATAGTTGCCATGGTGTTATCCTCTTCTTTTTTGTCTTTACATCCTTTATGTGTAAAGTTCCTATTTCCCTTCACACTCAGCCTACATTATATGAAAAAAGAATAGGAAAAACAATCCGTTTGGGCCATTTTTCGAAAATAATCGAAAAAATTTGTAACCTTTTTACAAAAATAGCACAATAAAAATGTTGAATAGGACGAAAAACAATCCATTATGCTCAAATCCGTTGACAAAAACTTTACGAAAATTTAGAATCAAGGTGTTCAAACAAAACTTTTTCACAACGAAAAGGAGAGGAAAAAAATGAAAAAGAAAGTATTATCAGTTTTACTTGTTGCAGCAATGACAGCTTCTATGGTAGCTGGATGTGGCGCTGCAAAGGCAGAACCAACACAGGGTGCAGCAGCACCAGCTGAGACACAGCCACAGGCTGAGGCTTTTGACTATGGCTCAGGCACAATTACTATTTGGGTAGCAGACAACGTTGTTGACTTCACAAAGCAGCAGGCTGAGAAGTTCATCGCTGACAAGGGTGTTGACTATACAGTTGACGTTCAGCCAGTAGGTGAAGGCGATGCAGCTGGTAACGTTATTACTGACGTAGAAGCAGCAGCTGATATCTATGGATTTGCTCAGGACCAGACTTCACGTCTTGTATCTGCAGGCGCTCTTCAGAAGCTTACAGGAACAGGCTTTGACAACTGGATCGTAGAGCAGAACGATGCTGGTGCAGCAGCAGCAGCAACTGTTGGTGGAGAGATCTTCGCTTTCCCTGTAACTTCAGATAACGGATACTTCTTATACTATGATAAGAGTGTTGTAACTGATCCAACTTCTCTTGAGAAGATTCTTGCAGACTGTGAAGCAGCTGGAAAGAGCTTCTATTATGATCTTGGTGCTTGGTACAATGTAGCATTCTTCTTCGCTACAGGATGTACAGCTTCTTATGATTCAGATGCTGATGGTAACTTCACAGCTATGAACATTGACTACGCAACAAACCCACAGGGTGTTGTAGCTCTTAGAGAGATCGCTGATATGGCAGCTTCTCCAGCATACGTTCAGGGTTCTTCAATCGGTGCTGCTGACGCTGAGAAGATCGCAGCTATCGTTGATGGTACTTGGGATTACGGCGATGCTCAGAAGGTATTCGGCGACAACCTTGGATGTGTTGAGCTTCCTTCATTCGAAGGTTCTGATGGAAAGACCTACCACATGGCTGGTTTCTCAGGAAACAAGCTTATGGGTGTTAAGCCACAGACAGAGGCTGGAAAGCTTAAGCTTTGCTTAGAGCTTACTCAGTACCTCACAAGTGAAGAAGTACAGGTTGCTCGTTTCGAAGCAGTTCAGTGGGGACCTTCAAACGTTGCAGCAGCAGCTTCTGATGCTGTAAAGGCTGCTCCACATCTTGCAGCACTTGCTTCACAGATGCCATACTGTGTACCACAGGGACAGTATCCAGGATCTTACTGGAAGTCTGGAGACGCTTTAATCGGTGATGCTTCAACTCTTGCAGCTATGTCTGATGATGAGCTTAAGGCTTACCTTGAGAAGCTTGTTGACATCGCAGATGACGATGTTCAGTAATTCATTTCACTGAAATTATTAGGACGTAATATGGAAGCATTAGGGGAAGAGAGTCTTTCTCTCCCCCAATGCTTTTTTGCAATCTTACACGCTGTGGGACAATCGCGCGCACACTGGTTACCTACAGGCATGGAATATTTGGAGGCACTATGGAAAAAAAGAAGAAAAACTTTTTCAAATGGCTCGGAAATGATTTAAAAGACATTGGTGTTACCTTTGTTGACGGCGATTGGAAAACAAAACTTTCATTCTTAATTATGGGATTTGGTCCATTGTTAAGAGGATATTTTGCAAGAGGAATTGCGCTTCTTGCTTCAGAGATTTTATTTATCTGGTATATGGTTGGATTCGGTGCAAACTGGATCAAAGACCTTGGTACTCTTGGAACAGAAGAGACACATATGGATCCAGCGACCTTTGTTACGGTCTATGGAGACAACAGTTTCCTTATTTTGTTATGGGGTCTTTTGACTCTGATTCTTATTTGCTTCTTCATTCTTATTTGGAGAATGAATATTCGCGAGAATCGTAATGAGGAATTGGCTGCACGCGCTGGTAAGCCAGTGCCATCTGTAAAGCAGGATTTATATCAGCTTTTGGATGAGAAATTCCACATTACTTTATTGGCACTTCCTACAACAGGTATTTTTACCTTCATGATTTTGCCAATTATCTTCATGGTTTGTATTGCATTTACAAATTATGATAAGCAGCATCAGGCACCAACCCACTTATTCACATGGGTAGGTCTTGAGAACTTCAAGAAGCTGGTTGGCTTTGGTGGAAATGGATTTGGTTCTACCTTCTTCCAGGTACTTGGTTGGACATTAATTTGGGCATTCTTTGCAACCTTCTTAAACTACTTCCTTGGAATGGCGGTTGCAATTTTAATTAATAAAAAAGGCATTAAGTTTAAGAAACTTTGGAGAACAATTCTTGTTATGACCATTGCGATTCCACAGTTTGTTTCTTTGCTTTATGTATCTAAGATGTTTGCAGTTGATGGTATTGTAAACGCGAAGTTTATGCAGTGGGGCTGGATTACACAGCCACTTCCATTCTGGACAGATCCAACTTGGGCAAAGGTTACCATCGTTGTCCTGAACTGTTGGGTTGGTATTCCATACCTTATGTTGATTTCTACTGGTATTCTTATGAATATTCCAGAGGATTTATATGAAAGTGCAAAAATTGATGGTGCAAATGCATGGCAGATGTTCCGCAAGATTACACTTCCTTACATGTTATTCGTTACAGGTCCATACCTCTTGACACAGTTCACTGGTAACCTGAACAACTTTAACATTATTTTCCTTTTAACCGGTGGTGCTCCAAACACAGCAGATATGGCCGGTGGTGCTGGTAAAACAGACCTTCTTGTTACCTGGTTATATAAGATGACCGTAAACGATACCGACTACCGTATGGCAGCTACCATTGGTATTATGGTATTCCTTGTAACTGCAACAGTAACGCTTCTTACCTACGGATTGTTGCCATCAGTAAAGGATGAGGAGGGATTCCAGTAATGGCTAAAGAAAAGAAATTACACAAGCAGCATAAGCATTTAAGCAATGGCATTAGCTATGCTGTACTTATTTTAATTAGTATTATTTGGTTGTTCCCATTCGTTGGAATCGTAGCACAGAGCTTCCGTTCCTTTGATACAGAGTGGGGCGGCATGGTTACCTATTTCTGGCCAAAGAATTGGTCCCTTGACAACTATGTATGGTTGTTCGGTGGCGATAGCCAGTTTGTACGTTGGTATCTGAATACTCTTACCATTGCATTTTTCGTAGCAATTGGTCAGACCATTATGGTTCTTATGGTAAGTTACTCACTTTCAAGAATGCGTTTTAAGGGACGTCAGCTTTGGATGAGAATTTGTCTGATTCTTGGACTGTTCCCAGGATTCCTTACCATGATCTGCCTGTACTTCCTGTTAAAGCAGTTCCATATGACACAGACTGGTGCAGTACCAGGATTGATTCTTATTGGTGTTGCAAGCTCTGGTATGGGATACTACGTATGTAAAGGTTTCTTCGATACCATTCCAAAGTCTTTGGACGAGGCTGCACGTATCGACGGAGCAAGTCGTGCACGTATTTTCTTCACACTGACCATTCCACTTTCAAAGCCTATCATTATTTATACCGCTTTGACTGCATTCATGGCTCCATGGTGTGATTACGTATTTGCAAGTTACGTTGCTTTTGGTCAGTCAGAAGGCTACAACGTAGCAGTTGCATTGTACCGTTGGGTAAATACCAAGGATTATCAGGGATACTTCACCAGATTCTGTGCTGGTGGTGTTCTTGTAGCAATTCCAGTAACCTTACTCTTCATGGCACTTCAGAAGTACTATGTAGAAGGTGTTACCGGTGGTGCAGTAAAGGGTTAACCCTTTGTAATTGAATGAATTTAGGGGTCGACAATCCAAGGGGGTTGTCGGCCTTTTTCATAGGGAAAAAAGTATGTGCCTTAGGGCAAAAAAGGAAGAGAACAGAAAATGAAAAAGAAAATATTTTGCATTACATTAAGCGCAGCACTACTTCTTTCGAGTCTTACTTCCTGTGGGAAGGCAGTAAAAACGAAGGAAGCCGATGGCTATGCCTATACACAGGAGCTCCAGGTCATTGAGGATAACTACCGCAATTATTATGAGATTTTTGTGGCATCCTACTATGATTCGGATGGAGACGGAATGGGGGACTTTGCTGGAATTACAGAAAAGCTGGATTACATCAAGGATATGGGCTTCAATGGAATCTGGCTCATGCCAATTATGCCATCTCCTTCCTACCACAAGTACGACACTACGGATTACATGGATGTGGATCCAGCATACGGAACCATCGAGGATTTTAAGAACCTGGTGGACGCCTGCCATGAGAAAGACATTCGTATCATCGTGGACTTTGTTGTCAACCATTCTTCTAACGAGCATCCATGGTTCAAGGAAGCATACGCGTATTTGCAGAGTCTAGGCGAAGGGGAAGAGCCAGATGCAAACGTTTGCCCATATGTGGATTACTATCATTTTTCCAGGGATAAGGGTGGATCCGGCTACTCCGATGTGACAGGTACGCCTTACAAGTATGAGTCTGTATTCTATTACACGCAGCCAGATTTGAACTGGGAGAATCCAGCAGTGCGGGCAGAGTTTGAGCCAATTATGGACTTCTGGGTAAAAGAGATCGGAATTGACGGCTTCCGTGTGGATGCAGCCATGCATTTTGAAGAGGATGATACAGCGTTTAATACCGAAGTGCTGTCTTGGATGTACCAGTATTGCAAAAAGCTTAATCCAGAATTCTATATGGTGTCTGAGGTGTGGGCGAGCAAGGCAACCGTTGCGGACTACTACATGAGCCAGACGGATAGTATGTTTAACTTCGATGCAGGTCAGGCAGAGGGCAAGATTCTAAAGGCAGCCAGAGGTGGAAACGCTGAGAATTTTGTAAATGCCATGCTAGAATACGACAAGATGTGCCGGGATATCTATGCGGACTATATCGATGCCCCATTCCTTACCAATCATGATATGGGGCGTGTGGCCAATGCATTGGTAAGTAAGGAAGAGAATATGAAAATGGCAGGGGCTCTGCTTCTATCTATGAAGGGTAGTCCATTCGTCTACTATGGGGAAGAGATTGGCATGAAGAGCTCTGGCAATGCCGATGAAAACAAGCGCCTTCCGATGATTTGGTCCGAAACGGATGAAACTGGAAAGACCAATGGTCCTGTGGGAAGCGATAAAAATGTAAAGCAGTCCTTCCCGGCGCTGGATGAACAGCAGCAGGACATGGATTCCATCAATCAGTTTTACAAGAGGGCCCTTCGTATTCGGAATGAGAATCCGGAAATTGCTCGTGGGCATATGAAAAAAGTAGATGGACTTTGCAATTCCGATTATGCTACAATTACTAAAGAATATGACGAAAGTACTATTGGCGTGATTTATAACACCAGCGCAGAGGAACAGGTCATTGATTTGTCTGGAAGTGTGCTGGAGGATATGCACATAAGAGGTTACCTCGTGGCGACAGATGGGGAAGTAACGCTTGAGGGAAATACCGTGACCATGCCAGCACAGTCTATCTGTTATTTAAAGTAGGGGGAGAATTAGAGGGATGAAAAAGGAATTACCAATGTATCGTAGTATTGGCGTAAAATTGGTTGCTGCATTTCTGGTTCCAGTTATTGGAATTTTGATTTTGGGAGCCACCAGTTATTCCCAGGCAAGTAATGCCATTGTGGAGAATTATCAGGAATCCGTTGTGCAGACGGTGGACATGATGCAGCAGTATGTCGGTCTTGCCATGGTGAGTGAAAAGGATGAATTCAAGGCTTACCAGAACGATGCTGACATGACGAACTTTTTGATGGGCGGCTGCTTTGAAAACGAGGGAGACCAGCGTAAGGCATTTCAGACAAAGTTCCGCAACAAGAATGCAATGGACAATAAGATTGCCAGTGCAATGATTCTTGCGGATAAAAACCGTACCATTACACCTTCTGAGAATATGGTCAACGGAGACCAATATAGTCAGTATATTGCAACTGCACAGGGACAGCAGGTGAAGGAGCAGTCTTCCAGCTGGTTTGTATTTGGCTACGATGCAGATGCAGATGCGGGTGTTGATGCTTCTATGGGAGACTATGCAATTCGTATTGCCAAAAAGTTCGGCGAGCAGAAGGCGATTCTTCTCATCAATATGGACACGAAGTTCTTACGCTCTGCTCTCCAATCCCTGGATCCAGGTGCTGGTGGATGTGTTGCCTTTGTAACTGCGGACGGCAGCGAATTCTACGCAGATGAGAACCAGGTAGAAGAGACTCCGATTTTCTATGGCACAGACTATTATACTAAGGCTATGGAGGATGAAGCAGTCAGTGGAGTTTCAAATGTTAACGTAAAGGGACAGAATTTTATTCTTGTATATAGTAAGCTGGAGATTGGTGGAGCTGTCATTATGGCTCTGATTCCAGAAAGCATCTTGCTTGCAAAATCAGCAGGAATTAAGCAGATCTCTTTGGTTCTTGTGTTAGTGTCTGTTGTTCTTGCAATTCTATTTGGTGTAGTGATGACAAGAACCTTAACTGGTACCATTCGCTACATTATGAACCAGTTAAAGAAGGTTGCACAGGGAGACTTGACCGTAAAGCTTAAGTCAAAATCAAAAGACGAATTTGCATTGCTTTGTGACAGCATCAATGATATGGTGGAACAGGTAAAGTTATTAATTGAAAATGTCAACGAAGTAAGTGCAAGGCTAACAGAGGCGGCTGCTTACGTAAATGAAGCGTCTGGCATGTTCCTTACGACATCCCAGGATATTCAAAATGCAGTCAGCGAGATTGAAATCGGTGTAAATCGATTGGATGCAGGCTCGGAAGATTGTATGCTTCAGATGGATTCCCTCTCTGGAAAGATTTCCAATGTGAGTGTAAACACAGAAGAA
Organism: Agathobacter sp.; assembly: GCA_045628825.1. Lineage (GTDB taxonomy): Bacteria > Bacillota > Clostridia > Lachnospirales > Lachnospiraceae > Roseburia. The sequence goes on along the minus strand of JAZQQA010000210.1, from coordinate 9,459 downwards.
ATCGGTAATTTGACTTCTCAGACGGGAGTGAGCATCCGTTCCGGTATTGAATCGGTACAGGGACTTACCAAGAGTGCAGAATCTACTTCAGAAATTACACAGAGCGTGATTGTGGCCATTGAGGAACTGGAGGAAAAATCCAAGTCCATTGGCGACATTATTTCTGCGATTAATGATATTGCAGAGCAGACCACCCTTTTGTCACTTAATGCGTCTATTGAGGCAGCACGTGCAGGAGAAGCAGGTCGTGGATTTGCTGTTGTTGCAGAGGAAATTCGAAAGCTTGCAGACCAGTGTTTGGACTCTTCTGCACAGATTGGCAATATTGTCGAGGATATTGTCTCTAAGACAGGCGAAGTTGTCGGTATTGCAAGACAGGCAGAAGATGTGGTATCTGGACAGGTTGTGGCAGTAGAGGCAACCACAGAGAGCTTCCAGATGATTGATAAGCAGGTGGCATCGCTTCTTGAAGCACTGGGTACCATTTCCACCAACGTCAGTGATATGGATAGCTCACGCAATACTACGCTTGAAGCAATCGAGAGTATCTCTGCAGTTTCTGCCCAGACAGCAGCAAGTTCTACTACAGTATACTCAAGTGCAGGTTCGCAGCTTAGCGCAGTAAAGGAGCTGGAAAAGGCATCCTTAGATCTTCGTGAGAAGGCAGATCAGTTAATGCAGATTCTTGGTACGTTTACGGTATAAAACGAGGGGAAAATATGCATACAATTTTAGTTGGAATCTTTTTAATTTTCTTTTTCATACTGGGATTACCAGTCCTGGGAGTGGAATGGATTTATGGGAAAATCAAAAGGGAAACGGCAGACCTGCACCAGCTTCGTATCGTGCAGTGGGCATTTCGTGTGATTCTGTTTTTGGGTGGCATTCGTGTAGAAGTCAGTGGAAAAGAGAATATTCCAACCGATGAGGCAGTCTTATTCATTGGAAACCATCGCGGTATTTTTGATGTGCTTGCAACCTATCCAATGTGTCCAAATAGAACCGGATATATTTCGAAGATGTCGATCAAAAAGGTGCCAATTCTGCGCCTTTGGATGAAGAGACTCTATTGCCTCTTTATAGAGCGAGAGGATATTAAGCAGAGTCTTAAGGTGATTTTAAGTGCAATCGACTTAATCAACGCAGGGATTTCTGTTTGCGTATTTCCAGAGGGAACCCGCTGTAGAGATGCAGAAGACCCAACCAATATGCTGCAGTTCAAGGAAGGTACCTTTAAGATCGCGCTAAAAACGGGCTGTAAAATTGTCCCATTTGCCATTTCTGGTACTGGGGAAGTATTTGAGCAGCACATTCCTTGGATCAAAGGTGGCGTCATCAAGCTTACCTATGGCACGCCAATTGACCCAAACTCACTGGATAAAGAGGAACAGAAGCGTATTGGTGCCTATACACAGGAGGTTGTCCACAAGATGTTGGTGGAACAGTGTGGTAAGTAGCGCTAGATGATGTGCTTTTGGTACCTAGGTACCATTGATAATAATTTGACACTTTGCTATACTAAAGTCACTAGATATAGTGTTATGGAATATATGTTTATGCTATATAGGGAGGCTTTACATGGAACAAGAAATTATCAGCAAGGTACGTTCTTCTATTAGTCAGCAGTGTGGCAGTAGAGTTAAGATTCAGTTGGATCGTGGTCGTAACAAAGTAGATATCCAGGAAGGCGTGATTCAGGAGGCATATCCTAGTGTATTTACTGTACTTGTAGATGACGAGCGTGACTTAAATCCACCACAGTTGTTATCATTTAGCTACAAGGATGTTATTACAAAAGACATTCGTATGAAGCTCTGCTAATTGACAAATAAATTAAGAAGAAGCATTTTATTCAAAGTCCTTCCACGTTTGGTGGAGGGATTTTTTTTCTTAATTTTTCCTTGAGATTATAGATGGAAATGCCGATATAGGTTATAGTGAAGTGGGCCCTTTTGCGCCTATTTTGAAGAAGAGAAAGATTTGAGGAGAAAAGATTTATGGGATCACATGGAGATTATAGTGCACCAACCGAAGAGGAACGCAGACGTAGCGGGGCTGATGCCAACACCTCTACGGAAACTCCTTTTTATAACCCAACAGGCTTTGATGTGAGCCAGCCTCTTGGAGTAACACCAGAAGCGCCAACAGCATCTGTGGAGCCAGAGCCAACTACGCAGCAGGAAGCATATACTTCCCCACAGGACAATCCTTACGCACAGCCGGCTTATGGATATAATCCGCAGGGACAGCCAGCGACACAGCCAGGACAGGCTACCTATACTTATCAGCAGGCACCGAAAAAACCAAAGTATGGACTCAACAATCCGCTTTTGGAAAATGGAATCCCGGTAAAGCATAATTTTCCATTGCAGTTAACCTTTGGTATTTTGGAAATTGCTTCTGGATTTTTTTGCAATATCTTTGCAACAATTTTTGGAGTTCTTGGCACTGTATTTGCAACAAAGGCGAATAAAAGCTATGAAGATGGGGAACTTCATGCATTTCGTACTCAGAAGCAGACAGCCACTGTATTTCTTTCGATCGGTGGTGTGTTTGTGGGATTATATCTCCTTCTTATCGTGATTGGTGTGATTGCAGCCATATATGAGGATGACTACGATCGCTACAGAGATCCAGCTCCATTGCCAACCCAGTCATCTTCCAGTGTCGATAGCACAGAGGAATACGAGTCTGGGGATGACTACATCACATACCGTTCGGATGATTATATCTATACCCAGAGAACCTTTGTAGAGCATCCATCTTTAGAGGACTATGCCAAGGTGGAATTTGATGGGAAGCCATTCATTTTGCCATGTCTTGGTGAGGACTTAATCAATCTTGGATATTATGTGGACGACGATTTCTACGAGGACCTAGTTGCTCCTTTGGATGATGCGTACTATATGCTTTTCAATGACGCGGATTTGGACCAGCCAATTGCGAACATTCGTGTCATCAACGATGGAGACAAAGAGGCGAGCCCAATGGACTTGCCAGTGGTACAAATCTTTATTTCTGATTACTCGAATTGGAGCGGAGATGACCCAGTGCCAATGTTACTGGTACAGGGTGTGACTTGGGGTATGACAGAGGAAGAGATGGTGGAACTCTTTGGAGAAGCAGATGAAGAATCCTTCTTGCTTGAGGATGGAGAAGTCTACTATGCAGCCTACGAGTACTACTGTGGATCCACAAGAGAATACTATCGAAATATCGAGTTCATCTATGAGGATGGCACTTTGAGTGAGGTTACCATTCGCGTAGAGTAACACTGTAGATAGAGGCTAACATTACGGAGGAATATACGTGAAGTTAAATCAGAACAAGAAAAAATGGATGAATCGTTTGGTGTCTGGTGCGCTTGTTATGAGCTTTGGACTTTTGCTTCCATATGGAGCAACTGGTACAAGGTATGACTCAGTGACAGGAAGCATGGAAGTCTATGCTACGCAGTCAAGCAGCGGATTCGACCAGAGTAAGCTTGATGAGGCCAAACAGAAGAAAAAAGAGGCGGAGCAGAACGTCAATAAGTCAAAGACAGAAATCAACACCATTACAGGTGAGCAGAAGAACGTCAAGAATCAGATCAGCTCCAACAAGACCAACCTTGCTACTGTTAAGAAGGAGTTGGAAGAGACAAAGAACAACATTGTTGCAAAGCAGGATGAAATTGATAAGACGACCATCGAACTCCAGGAGGCACAGCGTGTCTTACAGGAGCAGTACGATTCCATGAAGCTCCGTATCCAGTTCATGTATGAGAACAATACGGATGAATCCCTTTTGACAGCAATTCTTACATCCAATGGACTTGCAGAGATGTTAGTACGTCTTGAGTACATTTCCGATGTGCATCGCACAGACCGTGAGCTTTTGGAAGCATATGATCTTGCTATGCACAATGTAGAGGACCAGCTGGCGCAGTTGGGGCAGCAGATGAAGGACTTGATTTCCCTTCGTGAAAGCTATGAGTCAAAGCAGGCACAGCTGGAAGCAACCTTAAGTGCCTTGGCGCAGAAGTCCAGCCAGTATGCCAGTGATTTGGAAGAGGCAAAGCGTTTGAAGAGTCAGTACGAGCGTGAGGTTTCCAGCTGGGCAGAAGTCATTCGTCAGCAGGAAGCGCTTGCAGCTGGTGTAGACCCTAATAGCTACGCTGGTGGTGGTACTGGTAAGGGAGGACTTGGTTCTGCCAAGTACTTGACGGATGATAGCTACAATCCAGACTATAAGACCAGCATTTCGCCAGACGATTTATGTAACTTTGCTTTACAGTATGTCGGCAATCCATACAAGTGGGGTGGCAATAGCTTAACCAATGGATGCGATTGTTCAGGTTTCGTAAATCAGGTGTATAAGAACTTCGGAATCTCAACGGTGCGCTATTCGCAGGCATTTTTGACCGAAGGCTCTCCTGTATCCTTCAACAATATGAAGAAGGGCGATGTCGTGGTATATCCAGGACACGTGGCAATTTATCTTGGAAATGGCTGTATCGTTGAGGCACAGTCCACAAAGGCAGGAATTACAAGCAATCGACCAGTCAAGTGTCATACCATTACAGGTATTCGTCGTTTGCTGTAAGGATGGTAGTATGCCATGAAGTATATTACGAAGGATTTGGCAAAAAAATGGGTACTGACGCTGGTCCTCGTCCTCGTGTTGGCTGGACTTGGCATCTATTCCTTTTCCCAGGATGGGCGCGGAAGCAAAATTGATTATGCATCGAATGTGGACACTGTGGCGGTTACCGTGAATGGACAGGATTTGACCCTTCGCAATCTTGCTTTTTATGTCTTCTATGAGGAGACGCAGGTAGAAAAGCAGGCGATGGTCTATAATCCAGAGGACCCGAACCGTTATTGGAATACGAGAACCGATCACACCTATATCAGGACAGCGGCGCGCAATGCAGCCCTGCAGATGGGCATTCACGATGAGATCTTCTATCAGATGGCCATGGAGGAGGGAATCGAACTGCGTGAGGATGAAAGAAACCTTTATGAGACAAGGCTTTATGACACATGGGCAGATTTGACAGAGGATGGCAAAGAGTCTATGATGGGTATTGCTTATGAGGATATTGCAGAGACGATGCTTCGCATGACCTATGCGCAGAAGATGCAGGACATTTACGCAGAGCTTCACAATGTGCCTTATGAGACCTATGATTTTTCCACGGATGCTTACCGCTCATTCTTAAAGACAGTGGACTATAAGGTGGTGGGGGACGTATGGAGCCGCGTGGATTTTGGGAATGTAACCATAGACAGGTAAAGGATAAAGAAGGATAGAGGAATGGCAGAGAAGATCGGAAGAAACGACCCATGTTGGTGCGGTTCTGGAAAAAAGTATAAAGTATGTCATGCAGCATTTGATGATAAGCTTGCCAAGTTCAAGATGACAGGACATAAGGTGCCAAGACGTGACATGATTAAGACACCAGAGCAGATTGCGGGAATTAAGGAGTCTGCAAAGATTAATGTGGCAGTGTTGGATTACTTGGAAGAAGTGATTCATGAAGGCATGACCACTGCGGAAATTGATAAGATTGTCTATGATATGACGACAGAAATGGGTGGTATTCCAGCGCCTCTGAATTATGAGGGATTCCCATATTCGGTATGTACCTCTGTCAATGAGCAGGTGTGCCACGGATTCCCATCGGAGGATGTGGTCTTAAAAGCTGGTGATATTGTGAATGTAGACTGTTCGACCATTTTGAACGGATACTATTCGGATTCTTCAAGAATGTTTTGCATTGGAGAAGTGAGTGAAGAGAAAAGGAAGCTTGTTGAAGTTACCAAGGAATGTGTCTACAAGGGACTTGCGGAAGTGAAGCCTTGGGGATTCTTAGGTGATATGGGACAGGCAGTACATGACCATGCTTATGCCAATGGATATACCATCGTTCGTGAGATTGGCGGACATGGCGTAGGCGTAGAATTCCATGAAGATCCATGGGTTGGATATCACACCAAGCGTGGTACAGACATGGTTCTTGCACCAGGTCTTATGTTTACCATCGAGCCAATGGTCAACATGGGTGGCGTGGAAATCTTTGTAGACGATGACAATGGTTGGGAAGTCTATACAGAGGATGGAAAGCCTTCGGCACAGTGGGAGATTCAGGTGCTTGTGACCGAGGATGGATATGAGATTATTTCGTGGTAAAAAAAGAACTCGCGGATTTCCGCGAGTTCTTTTTAGTTAATTCCTACTCCATTTACGGTAGCATTCTCACTATCCTTCATTGGAATTACAATGCACTTCTGCCCATTGATGACTTCGCTATGGATTTCAGAAGCCTTCTCTGGTTTTACGCGGAGAACGACGTCGTAGGTCTTGGCTTCGGCGATGTAGGTGTCAATGACTTCCTGCTTTTCTACCAACTGCTCGGTGCGCTCACGGAGTTCTTCGTCCTTTGCGTTGAGCTGAAGGGTAAGGTCTCCGACCTGATCCTCAAGTGCAAGCTTCTCGATGCGGATTTCATTGGCAATCAAGGCCTTGGAGTCTACTACGTGGCTTACTTCTGGATGCTTGCCGCCGAAGGCTTCTTCTACAGACTTTTCAATGCGGGCAGCCTTTTCTTCTGGTACATCACTATCTGCAAGGGCCTTTGCAATTACATCTGCATCCAGTACAAATGGATCATCGTCTTCATCATGGGTAGAAGAGTACTCTTCTGCCATGTCACTTAAATTCTGCTGGATATCAAGAAGCACTTCCTCGGTTCCTTCTTCCTCTGCACCAAGTACATTACGTACAATGCTGTGGAAGGCCATCTTCTGCTCCGTAGCAGTACGCTCTACGCCGCAGCCAAGTCCATTTACCATGAACTCTGAATGAGGCTCCTTGGTATTCTTGGTGTAGAAGAGGGTGTTATGAATATCGGTGCTTCGATCGTTGAAAGCAGGGAAAAGGAATGCGGTGTCTGGAGCACCAACCACCCAGTCACGAATACGAGCACCAATGCGTCCTTCCTCCTCACGATAGCCAAGGCCTGGCTTTGAAAGCTCAACTGGGCAGATGGCGCAAATGAGGTAAGAGAAAGACTCCTCCGATTCATCAATCTTAAGATCATCCTTGGTCTTAGTCATAACATCATAGACATCATGATACAGAAGAATCAGGTAATTGCCTGGATGATCATAGGTGTCAATGATCAAATCATAGTAAGTGTTAAGTAAGGTCTCATCCTCAAGCTTGGTGTCGCGAAGTGCCATCAGAATCTGCTGGCGTCCACCAACTGCCTCCTCCTCAATTGGGAAGGATAAGTCAAGCAGGTTGTTGCCAAGAGTTCCAGATAATGCCTTGTTGGCAATCTCCAGATATTTGAAAAATTCATCCTCGTCAAGGTTTAAGAATTTACCACCCCAGGTACAAACCTTGTTACGATTACAATCTACGTAGCAACCACACAAACGGGTAAAGGTTGCTGCCTCTTTTTTGAAGCGTCGCTTCAGTTCCAATACTTCTCTTTTGTTCATATTATATCTCCAAGTTCTAATTGTTAGACCCAATCATTATACACCGCTCACGGGTTTTGTGGTAGAATAAAAAAGTAACAATTCGCTTAGGAGGAAATCCATTGGTTGTCGGTATTTTGGCCCATGTAGATGCGGGAAAAACAACTTTATCAGAAGCTCTTTTGTATCAGACGGGGCAGATTCGCGCTTTGGGACGTGTTGATCACCAGGATGCGTTTTTGGATACCAACCAGATGGAGCGAGCGAGAGGAATTACCATTTTCTCGAAGCAGGCGCGCATTGTATCAGAGGATTTTGAGATGACGCTTTTGGACACTCCGGGACATGTGGATTTTTCCGCAGAGATGGAGCGAACTTTACAAGTCCTTGACTATGCCATTCTTGTAATCAGTGGAACAGATGGTGTGCAGGGACATACCAGAACCCTGTGGAGACTACTCAAGCACTACGATGTACCAACCTTCCTTTTTGTGAACAAGATGGATCTTCCAGGTGCAGACAAGGAGGCTTTGCTCGCCGAGATGAAGCGGGAGCTGTCTGGCTCTGTGGTTGCCATGGAAGGACCACTGGAGAGCGCATCGGAGGAGTTCCTTGAGAACCTTGCCGTGTGTGAGGAAAAAATGATGGATCACTATATGGAGCAGGGGGCACTTACAACCGAGCTTGTAGCAGGAGCGGTTGCAAGAAGGAATCTGTTTCCATGCTACTTTGGCGCAGCGCTGAAGCTAGAAGGTGTTACAGAGCTTCTGACAGGCCTTCGGAATTATATGGAGAAAAAAGCATATCCATCTGTTTTCTCCGCAAGAGTCTATAAGATTGGACGAGATGATAGAGGTGCCAGACTGACCTTCCTTAAGGTAACAGGTGGAAGGCTGGTAGCGCGAGATAAATTAGAGTACAAGCAAAAGGGTACGGACGATGTGCTGGTGGAAAAGGTAGACCAGCTCAGAAAGTACTCTGGCGAGAAATATGAGACGGTAGATGCTGTGGAAGCAGGAGAGGTCATTGCGGTGACAGGTCTTTCTATGACTTATCCCGGTCAGGGACTTGGGGAAGCAGCGAGTGATAATGCACCAATTCTTGAGCCAGTGCTTAACTACCGCATGATTCTGCCACCGGAGGTGAATCCGGCGGAGTTTATGAAGAATCTTCGTATTCTTGAGGAAGAGGATCCGCAGCTTTATCTTATCTGGGATGAGGAACACAAGGAGATTCATGTGCAGCTCATGGGACAGGTACAGATGGAGGTATTGGCATCCCAGATTCAGTCCCGCTTTGGCGTAACGGTTGTATTTGGACCAGGCAGCATTGTGTATAAAGAAACCATTGCAAAGCCAGTGGAGGGCATGGGACATTTTGAACCCCTGCGCCATTATGCAGAGGTGCATTTGCAACTATCTCCAGGAGAGCCAGGTAGTGGTATTACCGTAGACAGTGTCTGCTCTGAAGATATATTGGATAAGAACTGGCAGAGACTCATTGCAACCCATGTGGAAGAGCGAGAGCACAAGGGTGTCTTAACCGGCTCAGGCCTTGTGGATGTGAAGTTCACTATATTAACGGGAAGAGCCCATACCAAGCATACGGAAGGTGGCGACTTCCGACAGGCTACCTACCGCGCCATTCGTCAGGGACTGAAGGCGGGAGAAAGCGTATTGCTGGAGCCTTACTATCAGTTTTCCCTTCAGGTGCCGACAGAGAATGTGGGACGCGCTATGACAGATTTGGAGCAGCGCTTTGCCAAGATGGAAGCGCCTGAGTTCATTTCTGGAACAGGTATTGATCTAGCAAAAATTGATGGTCGCGCGCCAGTCTCTACCATGCAGGATTATGTCAGTGAAGTACATGCTTATACCAAGGGGCAGGGCAGTCTGACCTTGGATCTGGCAGGATACGACGTGTGCCACAATCCAGAGGAAGTCATTGCAGCAAGGAATTATGACAGTGAGTTGGATTTCCGTAATCCGAC
>JAZQQA010000209.1:0-20105 GCA_045628825.1 Agathobacter sp. | reverse complement strand
TCGAGAACTGTTGAGACCATTAAGCCTAACGTAGAGGGCAAGATTGCAATGTATACCTGTGGTCCAACTGTTTATCATTTTGCCCATATTGGTAATCTTAGAAGCTACATTATGGAGGACGTGCTTGAGAAATCCCTTCGTTTCGTAGGCTATGATGTTAAGCGCGTTATGAATATTACAGACGTTGGACATTTGAGCTCTGACGCAGATACTGGTGAGGACAAGATGCTTAAGGGTGCAAAGCGTGAGCATAAGACCGTTATGGAAATCGCGCAGTTCTATACAGATGCATTTTTTGCAGATGCTGCAAAGCTTCATATTAAGACTCCAGACGTAGTAGAACCAGCAACCAACTGCATTTCTGAGTTCATTCATATGATTGAAGTGCTCTTGGAAAAGGGATATGCCTATGTAGCAGGCGGCAACGTATATTTTGATACTTCAAAGCTTGATGATTATTATGTATTTTCATCTGCAGTAGAAAAAGAGCAGATGATGGTCGGTGTACGTGATGACGTGCAGGAAGATGAGAATAAGAGAAGCAAGACAGACTTCGTACTTTGGTTCACTAAGTCGAAGTTTGAAGACCAGGCGCTTAAGTGGGACAGCCCATGCGGCGTTGGATATCCAGGATGGCACATTGAGTGCTCATGCATTAGTATGAAGCACCTTGGCGAGTATATGGACATTCACTGTGGTGGTGTCGACAATATCTTCCCACATCACACCAATGAGATTGCACAGTCTGAGTCGTACTTGGGACACAAGTGGTGCAACTACTGGTTCCATGTACATCACTTAAATGACCAGTCTGGTAAGATGAGTAAGTCAAAGGGCGATTTCCTTACTGTATCGCTTCTTGAGGAAAAGGGATACAACCCACTGGTATATCGTCTCTTCTGCTTACAGTCACACTATCGTAAGCCACTGGAATTCTCGTATGAGGTTTTGGACAGCATGACTGGCGTATACAACAAGCTCGTTAAGAAAATTGCGGAGCTTAAGGACGAGGGTGAAGTAGATCAGGCAGTTTACGCTGACTACCGTGCGAAATTCGAGGATGCCCTTAAGAATGACCTGAATACCTCTATGGCAATTACTGTCATCTATGATATTCTTAAGGCAGAGACCAATGACAAGACCAAGCTTGCACTGATTGCAGACTGTGATTATGTATTGTCTCTTGACCTTATTGCAGCAGCAAAGGCTAGCCTTGAGGCAGGAAGCGGTGTTGACGCAGAGCTTGAGGCATTCATTCAGGAGAAAATCGCAGAGCGTGCACAGGCGAAGAAGGATAAGGACTTTGCCAAGGCCGATGCAATTCGTGAGGAGCTTTTGGCCCGTGGTGTTGCAATTAAGGATACTCGTGAAGGCGTAGTTTGGGAGCTTGTATAATGGAAAAAGGCATTGATTCTTACATCAAGGAGCAATTCGAACTGAAGGATGTGGATGTGCGCACCTATTCTCCTTTGGCACTGGCTTATATTGGGGATGGGGTGTTTGACCTGGTGATCCGCTCCGTTGTAGTTGGAAAAGGCAATACGAGAGCCAATCAGCTGCACCAGCGTACCAGCAGCATCGTAAAGGCGCAGACCCAGGCAGAAATGGTAAAGGTTTTGGACGAATTTCTGACGGAGGAAGAGCGCGACATTGTACGTCGTGGTCGCAATGCCAAATCCTATACCACAGCAAAAAATGCCAGTGTTTCTGACTATCGTACAGCAACAGGATTTGAGGCTTTGGTAGGCTATTTATATCTGACAGATCAGTTTGAGCGCATTGTAGAGCTGACGAAGAAGGCTTCCGACATCTTGGGGCTTCGTCTGTAGTAAGAAAAAGCATGTAGGAAGGGCTGCGAAGAAAGCGTTTTTTGCGTGCATTCGGAATAAGAGGAAAAATATATGGGATATAACGAAGAAAAAGAAAGCGGACTTGGACAGGTAACTGAAAGCAAAATCGAAGGCCGTAATGCGGTGCTTGAAGCTTTTCGTTCTGGAAAGACCATTGATAAGGTCTATGTATTGGATGGATGTCAGGATGGACCTGTTCGTACCATCGTAAGAGAGGCAAGAAAGGGAGATACCATCCTTAACTTTGTAAGTAAGGAGCGATTGGATCAGTTATCAGAAACTGGACATCACCAGGGTGTTATTGCAATTTCTGCTGCATATAGTTACGCAGAAGTAGAGGATATCATGCGTATCGCTGAGGAAAAGGGAGAGCCACCATTCATTTTTATTTTAGATGGAATTGAGGACCCACATAACCTTGGTGCAATTATTCGTACTGCAAATCTTTGCGGTGCACATGGTGTCATTATTCCAAAGCGTCGTGCGGTTGGACTTACACCTACTGTTGCAAAAACTTCTGCAGGTGCAATTCACTACACACCGGTTGCCAAAGTGACCAATATAACCGATACTATTAAAAAGCTTAAGGATCAGGGAATGTGGTTCGTGTGCGCCGATATGGGTGGAACTGCTATGTATGATCTGAACCTGACAGGCCCAATTGGCCTTGTTATTGGCAACGAAGGCGAAGGCGTGAGCAAGCTGGTTCGTGAGAACTGCGATATGATTGCATCGATTCCAATGAAGGGTGACATTGATTCCCTGAACGCATCGGTTGCAACGGGTGTTCTTGCTTATGAAATCGTAAGACAGCGTCTCATGAAGAAGTAGTGCAGACGAAATGTACCTCGAGGGAGAAGATTGGATTGGGGAAAATGGATTCTTTTACCGATGAAGAATTGGTAAAATTATATCAAGAGTTAATAAAGGGTAATCGTTCTGCTGAAGATGGAATGTATCCAGAACAAATTATGACCTACCTCATGGAAAAATATAAGCCTATGGTGCGGAAGCTTTCCAACACGGTGTATATCATTGGCGGAGACAACGATGACTTGGCGCAGGAAGGGATGATCGGCATCTATAAGGCAGTCAATTCCTATTGCGATGACAGGGGTGCTGGTTTTGCAACCCATGCATACCGTTGTATCAGTAGTCAGTTATCGGATGCACAAAAGGCAGATGGAAGAGAGAAGCATATGCTTCTTAACAATGCACTTTCTCTTACTGCAGAGGTCGGAGAAAATGGCTTGCCACTAGAGGAGACTCTGGTTGATTTGACAGAAGATTCGCTGGAAGAGCGTATTCTGGAACAGGAATTCTGGAAGGTGCTTTTGGAAAATCTTGATCAGAAGCTAAGTGCCATGGAAAAGGATGTCCTATCTCTTTTCCTGGCGGGAGAAAAGTATACAGATATTGCAAGGCGATTAGGACAGTCTCCGAAAACCATTGACAATGCAATCCAACGCATTCGAAAGAAATGCATGGAAATCAAAATGGAGGAGTAGCATGAAGTTTGCGAGAGTTGGCGATCATACAATTAAATGCACCATTACCGAGCAGGAAATTGACGATCTTGGCTTCACAATGGAAGAAATCTTGACCAATGGAATTCGTACGCAGGAATTCATGAATATCATATTTGATATGGCGGAAGATGAGTTCCAGACCAAGTTTGATTTTGGCATCAAGACGGTACGTGCTGACTTTTTGCCAGATCATACACTCACGCTTACTTTCTCTGGTCACCCAGCAGGATCTATGACAGAGCATCTTAAGGATATTATCGATGGTTTGTTACATTCGATTCCAGAGAGTGCCAAGGAAGAATGGAAGGATGCGGTTGCGCCAAAGCAGCCAAAGACAGAAGGATCTTCTTTGCCAGAGGTTCCAATTATTGCAGGGATTGTTTTTCCTGATTTGGATACAGTTGGTAGGTTTGCTACCAATCTTCGTGTAGAGGCCATTCCACCATCTGTTTTGTATAAATATTTGGATGTGTATGTGCTGGTAGTGGACTTTATGCATAGCACAGAGAATACCGTTGAGAGTATGTCAAGAGAGGCGGATGAGTATGCGCTTGATATCTCAGTAGCCATGGAGCGCCTGGCTCATATTACAGAGCATGGGGAACTGTTATTAAAGGAAAAGGCTCTGGAAAACTTGCAAGAAGTATACGGTTAATGATATAGTACTAGAGTCCAAGGGGATGGATGAGAGGTGATACATTGATGGTTCTCTTCGAGGGGAAGACGAAGGGAGAGAATTATGAGTATCCGAATTATTACTGATTCAGCATCGGATGTAGAGCAGAAGGAACTGGCAAACGTCACTGTATTGCCAATGACAGTAACCATTGATGAGGTTCCATTTAAGGATGGAATAGACATCAATAAGAATGATTTTTATGAGAAGCTTGAGCATAGTGACACAATTCCAGTAACCAGTCTGATAAATCCAGTGCAGTTTGAAGAGGCTTTTGAGGAAGTGAAGAATGCTGGAGATGAAGCGATTGTTATTACTATTTCATCAAAGCTTTCTGGAACCTATCAAAGTGCTATGATTGCAGCTGAGGAGTTTGACAACATATCTGTTGTTGATTCTATGCAGGTAGCTGGTGCTGAATATATTTTAGTTGAGCGTTGCCAGGAACTTGTGGCACAGGGATTGAGCCGTGAAGAAATCGTGGCAGCACTGGAAGAAGAGAAGAACCACATCGTGATCTATGCTTCTGTAGATACTCTGGTGTATTTGCAAAAGGGTGGCCGTATTTCCAAAGGAAGCGCCATTGTTGGTGGTGTGATTGGAATCAAGCCAATTCTTACACTTTCTGATGGAGAGCTCATTTCCATTGGAAAGGCAAGAGGAAGTAAGCTTAGCAATCAGTTCCTTGATAAGAAGGTGAACGAGGCGGGAGGAATTAACTTCGATAAGCCTTTTGTTGTGGGGTATTCAGGAACAGATAATAGTAATTTGTTGTCTTATATTGACAATAATCAGAACCTTTTAGGAGAACATCTTGGGGATGTGAAGATGGTGCAGATTGGAAGTGCAGTTGGAACCCATGCTGGTCCAGGAGCAATTCTTGTTGCATTCTTTTCAAACAATTAAGAAAGAGACGGGCAATGCCCGTCTCTTTTTTCATGCGCACCTTGCGGCACATGTTACTTTATTTGGTTTCATATACAAGCTGGTTACGACCGTTCTCTTTGCCTTGATATAAAAGCTTGTCAACTGCAATGAGCATGGCATCAATATCATCATAGCTTGTGGTATCAATGAGACCGAAGGTCATGGTAATGGATAAATCCTTTCCATCATAATGCATGGTGGAATTGCGGAAGTGTTCTATAACGGATTCCATAATTGTTATATGCTCTGCGTAAGAACCGGTAGTAAGTACAATTAGGAATTCCTCACCGCCCCAACGAATAGCGTAGCCATGATCTTTGGTAATGGATTTGAGACTTGCAGAGACATCACGAAGAACGGCATCTCCACAGTCGTGTCCATGGGTATCGTTGAATTTTTTGAAAAAGTCGATATCTCCAAGTGCAATGGAGAAGTGTTTGTTCGTGCCTTTGGTTTGCTGCACCAAATTATGAAGCTTTTGCTGGCCAAAACGTCTATTGTTGAGCCCCGTTAGCATATCCTGCTCCACCAAAGAACGTAATTCCTTTTGCATATCTACAAGAGCATGAGACATGTCACCGATTTCATCTTTTCTGGCAAGAAGCTCAGTAGGAACGGTGTTCATGAGCTGGCCTTTCGCGCTTTTATCAAATGCATCCTTTAGCTTCTGGATAATCTGTATGAACTGCTTGGAAAAATGATATGACCATAGTTCTGCAAGAAATGCAAAGACCAACGTAAGTAGGAGAATTGGAATGATTGCCTGTATGGTTAATGCACGAACCCTTTGGGTTGGCATTGCAGTGGCAAGCATACCGACACATTCTCCCTTGCTATTTTTGATTGGCTCATAATAGGCAAAATAGCTTTCCTTGAATACATCAACTTTGTCATAAAAAGCAGAATTGCCGGTGTCTAAGACATCGGCAATTATTTGTTCATTCGCATAGGAACCTGTCAAACGCATCCCGCCGTTATCATACAAGGTTGTATTGACACGGATTGAGCCATAGAAGAAGGTATAGTCTACATCGGTGGCTTCCTTTAAGGAATCCAAGAAGGCATGATTCTCATTGAGAATCGTATCGCCTTTTGTGATGAGAAGAGCATCACTGGAACCATACTTTCCGTATTCGCCAGGATACATCGTATCCATAGAAACAATGGCACTTTGCGCAAGACGTTGTAACTCATGACGGACTTCATGATTGATAGAAGTACGGACCGCATAGGATCCAATGAGCATGGTTACAACTCCAAACAGTATGAGTGGCAGCACTGTCATATTCGCAAGGACACGGCTAATACCGGATTTTGCCTTATGCATACAGTACTCCTTTTTTATGCTAATTATCCAAGAATCTTACGAATTGACTCAAGTACACGATCTGCCTGGAATGGCTTAACGATAAAGTCCTTAGCACCTGACTGAATTGCTTCGATAACCATAGACTGCTGTCCCATAGCAGAGCACATTACACATGTAGCGGTTGGATCAGCTGCCTTAATTTCCTTAAGGGCCTGAATACCATCCTTATTTGGCATGGTGATGTCTAAGGTAACAAGATCTGGCTTAAGTTCATTGTACATCTTAACTGCTTCATTACCATCCGCTGCTTCTCCAGCGATTTCAAAGCCACCCTTTGTAAGAATGTCCTTGAGCATCATTCTCATGAATGCTGCGTCATCAACGATTAAGATCTTTGCCATTTATATATCCTCCTGTTTGGTAATCTGTTTTACGATGCTGATTGGATAGAGCTGCATCAATGTGCTGTCGATTAAATCGCCGACAGTAAGTCTAAAAGTGACCTTTACAATATCATTTCCATTACAAAGTTCTTCAGGAATCTCAAATGTCTTCTTGTACTTTGAATTAATCAGTGGGAAACCGATATCGGTAGGCTCATTCAAAAGAGTGGCCATGGAAGTAGCAATCGTGCCACACATTTGATTCATAGCTTCTGCAATTGCAGAAAGGGTGATTTCATCAAATTCCATTGAAGAAATATCTCCGCTTCCACCCATCATAAGATTTGCAATGACAAGCGCGTCATCGACTTTTAAAACCATGAGATTGGTTCCGTCTAGACCCTTGGTATAAGGAACTTTGACAAGAATCCGATCAGGGCTTTGTAACTCATCCTCACGATCAAGTACCTCGACATTCGGAGTCGTTATGTTTGTTGCGTGACCGAGAATCATACTAAGAGTAGTAGCAGCATTGCCTGTGCAAATGTTGGCTACTTCACCGATGATGTCGGCTTGTTCTTTTGTAATGCCCTCCATGTGTTCTCCTCCATATACAATTCTACATAGTGATTATATCAGACTTGCAGAAAATAGAAAAGGAAATATTTACTTTTTTTCAAAAAAACTAGTAAATATGTCCTAATGTGGTAGAATTTGATATAGAATTGACGTAACATGGAGTGGAAAGGCCAGTATAAAGGAGAAAAGTATGGCAGAAGCACACTATTTGGACGCCCTGAAAATGGGAAAAAAAGAGTATAAAAGTTGTATCTCAAAGGGTCGTTTCCCTTATCTTCCTGTATTGGATGATATTTTGTCTAAGGATGAGTTTCAGACAGAACAAAAGCTTGGACTTGTGAATGTTCCACTGGAATTTGTAGTAGGAACCAGCACCAGGGGTAGAACCCAGGCGTTTGCAGCGAATTTTATGCCAATCCTAGAGACTGGCACAGAGTTTGCCTATAAGTGGGCCAATCTGGCAGACGCGCAGTTGACAGAGGGAATTCGTGATCCAATTATCTGTTATGAATACATGAATCGCTACTATGTGGTAGAGGGCAATAAGCGTGTCAGTGTCTTAAAGTTCTTTCAGGCAGTATCGATTCCGGCTATTGTTACCCGTAAGATTCCAAAGCTTAGCGAGGATGAGGATGTAAAGCTCTACTATGAGTTTATGCATTTTAGCGAGGTGACAGGCTTTAATACCATCGAGTTTACCAAACCAGGCAACGCACAGAAGCTGATTGATCTTGTTGGAAAAACAGAGGAATGGGATGACAAGACCAAAGAAGATTTTGATCGTATCGTATTCTACTTTACCAAAGCCTACAATTTCCGCGGCGGAGATAAGCTGCGCATTAAATTAGGAGATGCGCTCCTTGCATTCATTAGTGTTTACGGATATGAGGAAGCACTTGCAATGCAGCCAAGCGAGTACAATGCTCAGGTGGCAAAGGCATGGAGCGAGATTCTCATGATGGGAGAGAAGCACCGTGTTGGCCTTGTTATGGATCCAGTGGAGGTGACAGAGAAGAGAGGCCTTTTTGCAGGCTTCCTTGCGCCATCGCAGAGAAGAGTGAAGGCGGCCTTCTTATATCCAAGAAATCCAGAGACTTCAGACTGGGTTTATGCCCATGAGCTTGGCAGAAATTATTTAGAGGAAACCTTCCCAGAAAACATTGAGACCGTTGCGGTCTCTGATGTCAACGAGGATAACATTGAGCAGGTGCTTATGGATGTCATTCGTGACGGAGCCACTATCATTTTTGGCATTGCACCACAGATGATGGCACAGAGCTTAAAGGTGGCAGTAGAGCATCCAGAAGTAAAGATTTTGAACTGCTCTTTAAATACGCCACACAAGTATATTAGAACCTACTATGCCCGTATGTATGAGGCAAAGTTCGTATCTGGAATGATTGCAGGTGCCTTGGCGGAGAATGGAAAGATTGGATATATTGCGGATTATCCAATCTATGGCATGATTGCCAATATCAACGCTTTTGCACTGGGGGCTTCTATTATTAATCCACGCGCGAAGATTTATTTGGCGTGGTCTACCATGAAAGACTTTGACCGTGAGAAGTTCCTAAGGGACAACGATATCCACTTTGTATCTGACCAGGATATGATTACCCCAGACTCGGCATCGCGTATGTTTGGCGTGTATCAGTACGAAGACGGACAGACCACCAATCTGGTAATGCCACTTTGGAACTGGGGGGCTTTCTATGGAAAAATGATACAAAGTGTCTTGTACGGGGCTTATCAGTCTGAGGAAGACGACGATGGAAGAGCGCTGAACTATTGGTGGGGCATGTCAGCAGGTGTTATTGATTTGATTTTCTCAGGCAGTGTGCCATATGGTGTAAAGCGTTTGGCACAGCATGTGATTTCGGATATCCGTGGAGGCTTTATGCCTGTGTTCTCAGGAGAAATCAGAGATCAGGAGGGCAACCTTCGTAACCGTGAGCAGGACAGCATGAAGCCAGAAAACATTATGAAAATGGATTGGCTGATTGAGAATGTCATTGGAAGCATTCCAAGCAGCGAAGAACTGGTGGATGGTGCAAAATCGGTGGTAGAATTAAAGGGTGTAGAGGAAAATAAGTAGACATGCGCATTTTATTATTAGCAGATGAAGAAGTTACTTCTTATTGGGACTTCTTCCGAAAAGAAGATTTTGCAGATATTGACCTGATTGTGTCCTGTGGAGATTTGAGTGCGGCGTATTTGTCTTTCTTAACCACCATGACAGCAATTCCGGTGCTCTATATCCGTGGCAACCATGATGATCGCTATGCATCTGCACCACCAGAGGGGTGCATTTGCATTGAGGATAAGCTTTATCGCTATCAGGGTGTAAATATTGTTGGACTTGGTGGCTGTATGCGATACAATCTTGGGAAGAATCAGTATACCAATGAGCAGATGGCAAGGCGTATCAAAAAGCTACGCTTTAAAATCTGGAAACACGGTGGTGTGGACCTTCTGGTAACACATGCACCAGCCAAGGGTGTGCATGATGGCGATGATTTGTGCCACACGGGATTTACTTGCTTTAACGACTTTTACGCAAAGTATAAGCCAAAATATCATGCCCATGGGCATCTGCATCTGAGCTATGGACACAAGATGTCTAGAGTGGATGTGGTAGATGGCACAACCGTTGTAAATGCATACGAAAAATATATAATCGAGATTTAAAAATGAACAATATTGATGACAACAAGATTTTGACTGGGAAGATTTGGCAGCAGCTTTTGCTGTTTTTCTTCCCTATTTTAATCGGAACATTTTTTCAACAACTCTATAACACCGTCGATGCAATCATCGTCGGACGCTATGTAGGGAAAGTAGCCCTTTCTGCGGTAGGTGGGGCATCTGCCATTATCATTCAGCTGGTAGTGGGCTTCTTTATGGGACTTACTTCGGGCGGAAGTGTATTGATTTCCCAGTATTACGGTGGTAAGCAAAAGGAAAAGTTGGATACAGCGCTTCACACATCCTATGCTTTTGGAATTGTATTTGGCCTATTTTTGGGCGTTTTGGGAATTATCATTGCTCCACCAATTCTTAGGGCGCTCCATACACCGGCAGAGGTTATGCCACAGGCGGTTTTGTATGTGAGAGTGTATTTTGCAGGTATCTTGTTTGTCCTAATCTACAATCAGGGAAGTGCGATTTTGCGAGCTCTTGGGGATTCCAAGCGCCCACTTTATTATTTGATTGTGAGCTGCCTTGTGAATATTGTCCTTGATCTCATACTTGTAGTTGCCTTTCACATGGGAGTGCTTGGTGTTGCAATTGCAACCCTTGCCAGTCAGGGCGTATCTGCGGTTCTTGTAACGACAGCTCTGATGTTTCGAACACCTGGCGTTGCTTTGGATTTTCGCCGTCTTTCTGTAGATGGGGCGACAATGTCGGGCATACTGCGTATTGGTATTCCATCCGGCATCCAATCCAGTATGTATGGTTTGTCCAACCTCTTTATTCAGTCGGCAGTCAACCTTTTGGGCGTTGATGTCATGGCAGCGTGGACGGCCTACGGAAAAGTAGACTGTCTGTTTTGGATGATAAGCAATTCTCTTACCATAGCCCTTGTAACAGTGGTGGGACAGAACTTTGGTGCGGGAAAAATGGATCGTGTCAAAAGGGCAACCAGAATTACTTTCTGGGAAGATTGCGCAGTTGCAGTTGGAATGAGTGCGCTCATGATTGTTTTTGGAGAGTTTTTCATGGGATTTTTTACAAAAGATGCTTCTGTTTTATCCTATGGCATGATTATGATTTACCTGATTGCGCCGGCGTACCTGCTTTTTGTGCCAGTGGATGTATTTGCATCGACGTTAAGAGCGCAGGGCTTTACCTTGGTTACAACAATTAACTCCCTGGTATTCATTTGTGCGTATCGTGTGATTTGGATTTTCTGGATTTGTGATGGAAGCCTTGAACAGATATGCTATACATACCCAATCAGTTGGGCTTTGTGTGGGGTGGCAGACGGTTTCTATTACCTGTATAAGAAGAAACGCTTACACGCGCCCGTCACGCAATAATTCGAGGAAGGTGGTATCGCGTAGCTGCCAGCCTTCTTTTAAAAGAGAATGATTGGTCTTTATCATGGTGTCGAGATTTGCCCAGGCGAGATGAAAGCCCTTGGCAATTTCTGACTCTGTCATATTGGTTGGAACAATTTCGTCTGTCACTTCCACACGGTAGAAAAGGGAGTGGCAGACATATTTTTTGCCTGAATCAAATACATCAAGGCGTTTTTCTGTGATTTCGCCAAGCTCTACGACAGAAGAAGGGATGAGTACAAGACCGATTTCTTCAGCAATTTCACGTCCCAAAGCATCGATGAAGTCTTCTCCGACTTCTACGCATCCACCTGGAAGCTTATACTCACCAAGTGCAGATTGCTGCATGGCATATTTGCCGTCACGACAGATAATGGCACGCACGGAATATTTCTCAAACACAGGGAGATTTTCATCGTAATTTTTTGCGTCTAGAACCAGTAGTGATTTCATAAATTCTTCCTCCGTTTTCCCGTATAAATGCCTTGAAAAATGAATATCTTGTACATTATCTTGTCACAACCCGAATTGGATTTCAATATGTAAATAAAAATAAGCAAAATGGTTGAATGTGTAGGTCAATTAACATATAATGAAAGAGAATAGGGATAAAAGTACCATTGGAGGCTTTATGAAGATACTAATTGTTGAGGATAACATGATATCCATGTCAATTGTTGAGACCATTGTGGAGGATATGGTTGACGCAGAAATACTGACAGCAAAGGACGGGCGTGAGGCACTTGAACTGTTTAAACAGTCCGAAGTGGGAGAAATCCGCATGATTATTACGGATCTTATTATGCCTGATATGTCTGGCGTTGAGGCAACACGTGCAATTCGTGCTTTGGGGAGAGCCGATTCTGTAAGTGTTCCAATTATCGCTTTGTCAGCATATCATGCAGATGCCAATGTGGAATTGGCAAGGGAAGCAGGGGTAAATGATTTCTTGAGCAAGCCACTCGATCGTGAGCAATTGCGTGAAGTGCTTAAGAATTATTTGCAATAGTATTTTGCAATAAAAAATAGAGAGAAGGAGAAACACTATGCGGGAACAACATGAACAGAGAATGGGAAAGTTACTTTTCCTCACACACACAATTTGTACGATTTTTATGACCATTGGATTGATTTCACAGCTGATGATGTCTGGTATGGAACCAATTCGTAGTATCGCACCACTGATTATCAATATTTTGGTATTTGTATGTGGTATTTTTGTATATCTGAAGCGTCAGCCAGGATTATATCCACGTTATCTTTCAATTGGTTATTCAGCATTATATGCAATTGCGCTGCTTACATCTTCCAGCGCATCAACCTATCCATATTTGATTCCATTCTTACTTGGATTCGTATTAATTCTGGATCAGTTCGCAACAAGAGTTGCTTCTATCGTTTTTGTACTTGCCAACTTAATTCGTATCATGCTTACCATGGCAACAGCAGCAAACCCACAGGATGCAATTGAGGGGGTTATGATTGAAGCCATTATTACCATTCTTGTTACCGTTGGAGTAAACTCGGGTATCAAGCATCTGGCACAGTTCTTTAACGATAGTATTGCTGAGATTGCGGCAAAGAGTGATCAGAATGAAGCAATCAGTGGACAGATTCTTGATGTTGCAACGGATGTAGAAGAAAAGTCAGAGCGTATTCGTGAACAGCTTGAAGTAATTTTGGAAGCTTCTGAGCAGATGAATACTTCTATGAGCAATATTAGTGATGGTATTACTGGAACAACAGAAGCAATTGTGAACCAGACCACACAGACCCAGGATATTCAGGATTCCCTTCATGAAGCAAATGATAAGACCGCTCAGGTCGCTGCAATTACCGCTGAAGCAAGACATGCACTTACCGAAGGCTCTGCAGCAATGAAGCAGCTCTTTACCTATGTAAGCGAGTCTATTGGATCAAGCGAAGAGATGCACAATGCATCACTTTCACTTCAGGAAAAATCCAACGAAGTGCGTGGAATTACCAGTATTATTCTTGGTATTTCATCACAGACCAACCTTCTTGCATTAAACGCTAGTATTGAGGCAGCAAGAGCTGGTGAGGCAGGAAGAGGATTCTCTGTTGTTGCAGATGAGATTCGTAACCTTGCAGAGCAGACTCGTACCGAGACAGAGAATATTACCTCTCTTATTGATCAGCTTTCCGCTGAGGCTCAGTCTATGATTGAGAAGGTAGAAGTCAATGTTTCTGTTTCTAATCAGGAAAATGAATGTGCGACAGAGGCTTCTTCAAAGTTTGATGAGATTTCAGCAAAGGTAAGCACACTTGCTGAGCGCATGGAAGAGATTTCTTCTCTCGTTGCTGGCTTACTTGAGTCCAACAATGTGATTGTAGATAATGTAAATACACTTTCTGCAACCAGCGAAGAGATTACAGCAAGTACACAGGAAGCAGTTGAGACCAGTGCGCAGAACGTAACGGTTATTCGTGAATTTGCAGATAGCATGAGTTCTATCTTACAGGAAATTCGTGAGTTAAAGTCTTTCACAGAATAAATAGCTAGAAGGAAAAAACATTTATATGTTTAAGGAAAAGGGAAAGCGTCTTTCTGTCTGGCATGGAGTGGTTGCCCTTGCGGCATTCCTCGTCATGATGATAGGAAGTACGCTTTATCTCTCTGCGGTAGCAAGAGAAGACCAACTGAAAATTGGGGTGAATGAGTATCCGCAGGTAACAGATCGGTGGATCACGAACCAGGGGCAGGAAGTTCATTTCCCGCAGAAGCTTCTAATTGGTGAGGATGGAGTGAAAAGTATCAGTTGCACCTTGCCAAGTGAAATTCGCCCAGGAGATGCCATTGTATATGATGCGCATTATTGCGGGCAGCTCGTCTATGTAAATGATGAGCTTATCTATTCTGTGGCAGCGACACCGACCATGCCTTTTGGCAAGACAAGAGGAAATGCCAAGGTTTTGGTTCCTATGTTCCGCCAATACGAAGGGCAGACGTTACGTATTGAGTTTATCAATCCATTTGGTACATCAAGCACTAATTTTGATGGGATTTATTTTGGACCAGCAGGAGAGTTTAAGTTTACCCTTCTCTATCAAAATGTATGGCGAATTGTTATGGCAGCTTCCTTTTTGGCTGTTGCTGTGACGATTATGATTTTTGGTATTTCGCATATTGTTACCAGATCTTCCGCCACACATACTTTTTCCTTCTTCTATTTTGCATCCTTGGCAGGAGCGGTATCTGCCTGGCTGATGTCAGACCCTGCGGTTGTGCAAATGTTTAGCAATAAGACGACGGTGGGGCAGTTTGTAGCCTTTCTGAGTCTTCTTAGCATCGGTGTGTATGATATGGGTCTTTGTGCATGTATCATGCCAAGACGTGCGATGCATTTTCATAGCGCGGAGTTGGTTGGTTATATTCTGACCATATTATATATTGCTTTGTATATCACAGATACTGTAGACTTGGTTTCATTTAGCCCAGTTATCCTTGTATATGGAGCGTTCTGTGTGATTTTTTCTTGGACATTATCTGCGATGGAACTGAAAGACAATCGTGTTGCACATGTGGTTTTCTTTGGTTCCATGGTTCTTATAATCGGCGTTGGTATTGCAATTGGAATGTTTGTGGCAGATCCAATGAATTCCAACAGTATTTGGCCAATTGTGGGAGCATTTAGTGTTTATGTATTGCTCTTGTTTATTCTTCTCATGCGTTATGAGCAGAGTATTTTGAAGCAGTCTAAGGATTCGGAGACCTATTGGAAAATGGCATATACGGACCAGCTTACTGGCCTGGCGAATCGAGCAGCGATGGAGAAAACCTTTGATTCTCTGGAAGAGGTACGTGATGAGTCCCATGATATCCTGTTCTTTATGGCTGATTTGAATGATCTGAAAAAGACCAACGACAGTCTGGGGCATGAAGCAGGAGATGCATTAATCAAAGCAGCAGCAGACTGCTTTGCGAATGTGTTTGACAAGAATAAAGAACTTGGGAAAAGTGTTCTTTCTTTCCGACTAGGTGGAGATGAGTTTGCTGCAGTTGTGGTGGATGCTACCCAGCCAACGCAGTACTTTTATGATCGCCTAGACGAGGAATTGGAAAAGAAGCGTCAGGCTGGAGTGCCAATTAGTATGGCTGTTGGTCATGCGATTTGTCGTTATCCAGATGACGAAGTAAGCTTAAGAAGTGGTCTATATCGTGCAGCGGATGGCGTTATGTATGAGAAAAAGATTGCGATGAAGCTTGGTCGCTTATAAAGTGGGGAAAATATGTAAGGGCTTTCCTATATCATTGGTACCAGGATTTGTCTAAAATGCATAAAAGCAATTAACAAAAATTGGGAAGTTTGTGAAGCATTTATGATAGCACCGTGCTATTATAATTCCTGTAAAAACCCCCCAATACATTTTTATAATTTTTACTATCCCCATAGTAAAAATACCTTCTCCTAAAAGGACAGCATTCGGTGCTGTTCTTTTTTTTGCCTAGGCATAAAAAAAGTCTTTGTCCAATTCTTGTCCAATCCCGCGAACATCTCGCAGAACTTTTCTGAGGTTAGTAATTAATAGTACATGTGTATATTAAAGAGTCATTCGTTTTGCCAGTATCGCATTTCTGGTGATGGAATTGTTCTATGGACTATTTCACAGGCATTGAAAAGCGTGGTGAATCATTTCTGTGAAGCAATAGTTAAACAAAAATTACATAGAAATGGACAATGGGGTTGATTATAATATGGTTATAGAATAATAGGTGTTTGCTATATAGAGGAGAGGATTATTACCATAGAATGCCAAGAAAAATTGTTGAGCCCTTATCAATCACCAATCCTGACTTAATTGAAGAATGGGATTATGAGAAAAATCTTGATGTTTTTCCAAATCGGATTACAAAGACTAGTTTAGTGTCTGTATGGTGGAAGTGCAGTTATGGTCATTCTTGGAGCGCAACAATTCGCGCAAGAACTAGGGGGACGCGGCCGACAGGCTGCCCATACTGTGCAGGAATAAGATGCATTAGTGGAAAAAATGATTTAGCAACATTATATCCTGAATTACTTAAAGAGTGGGATTACGATGCCAATTTGATTTTACCTTCAGAGGTTACTGCTCATAGCGGTCAAAAAGTACATTGGAAGTGTAGTTTTTGTGGGCATAAGTGGGATGCTTGCGTGAGCAATAGGACTTCAAACAAAAGAGGTTGCCCAAACTGTTCAATGAAGTGTACATCATTTGCTGAACAGGCAATATTTTACTATATTAAGATGGTTTTTCCTTCCGCAATTAATCGATATTCAGAGCATGGGTTTGAACTGGATATATATATACCAGAAATAAAGGTTGGAATTGAATATGATGGTTCGTATTTTCACTCTACAAAGGAAAGCTATGCTCGTGATCTGCGAAAATATAAGTCGTGTAAAGAGAATGGCATATGGTTGATAAGAGTTTCAGAAAGTAATTCTATTAGAAAGGATATATCAGATGTTTCCTATGGGATTGAAAATATAAAGTCCCATGAGAAATTGACGCAATTAATAAGATTATTGATTAAAGATTTAGATCCAAAGTCAAATTTCTGGCTTAGAGAAAAGCCGAGTCAAATATGGAGTTCGATAGATTCGTTAATTGATGTCGAGAGAGATTACTTTGATATAGTTTCTGATAGGAGAATTCGGGCGGTTGAAAATTCAGTTTTTTGCTCTCACCCGGATTTGCTCGAAGAATGGGATGGCGATTTGAATGGGCAAGTGAATCCTTTCTCTGTAACAAGTGGGAGTGGAGTTAATTATCATTGGAAATGTAAGGTGTGCGGATATAAGTGGATGAAAAGAGTTCCGGATCGTTTGAGAGGAGATAAGTGCCCGTGCTGTAGTGGAAAGGTTTTAGTCGAGGGAGTAAATGATTTTGCGACGCTTTATCCAGAAGGGCTAGAAGAATGGGACTATGAAAATAATACAATATCCCCAAGTAAAGTTATTTCAAAGCGTGTTAAATATAACTGGATATGTAAGAAGTGTGGGTATCGATGGTCGGCAACAATAAGCGATCGATTTGTTAGAACAAAAAGGACAGGATGTCCAATGTGTGCACGCAGGAGGGGATAGCCATGCAACATCTCAAAAATGCCACCAAGACAATTGTCTTGGTGGCATTTGTTTTGGAACTTAGGGATAGGGTGTCGGGCTGGTGAATTGAGATGATAAATTATAGGAAGTGAACCGCCAAGAATACAGTAGCAATCAGGATAATTGGAATTAGTATTGCGACTAATACTCCCAGACTACCCACTCCTTTGGTGTCTTCTAAGTCTTGGATAAAACTTTCAGCGTCTTCTCGTTTGATTAAGTATCTATTTCCTTTTTTGATTGCTTTTAGGTCTCCAGAGTGAATATAGTTTAATATCGTAGATTTACTTAATTCCGCCATTGCAGCTACTTCTTGGGTAGTAAGCATATCTGATGTATTCCCAGAAGTGCTTGCGGATTTCTTTACTTGTGGTGCTCCTGTTCCATATCCAATGACTTCATTTTCTACGATTTGAATGATGTCTTGCGGAATGTCTGCAACATTGAAAATGTATGATGTATTCAATCGAGGATTAAATAGTCCTAGCTTTGTGATTGTTTTAAATTCTGAATGAGTAGAGCGAGTTCCCATGAGATAATAGACAAGTATCTGCAAGGTTTGTTTTGCGTTTGGCTTATTCTTGGACACTTTCATATCCCACAATGTGTCTGCAGTGAGGTAGTCACCATCACCTGATGAGATTGTTTCTGTATATGCCCCCTCGAATGTGAAGCCATTTAGCACAATCGGTCCATTCTGCTTCCAAAATTCCACGGAGCGAGTGACCATAATCTTTATATTGTTTATGGTATCATCGTCAACATCCATGTCATCCACATCTTTATATCCGACTCCACCATTGCGGACAACAACATCATAGCCAGACAGCATGCATGCAGCTTCGATTGATTTAGGAGTAAGTCCATCAATTCTTTTTAGAAGTTTTCTTGAGTATTTCTCTTCATCAATCAGAGAAGCTCCACAAAGTGATACACTAAATGCTTCTTCTGGAGACGTGCCAAGCGCAATCCTTGTGAGGTAGTCGACAGCCATACCGACAATGCTAGGATGCACACTTTCATTTTCTACAAGTGTTCTTCCATCGTCATAGGTTGTCACGATTGCGTTTTTAACAGGCAGATAACCGCCACGAGGTTGTGATATATCTTTTATGTGAGCTGTTATTGAGGGCATATCATTTTCCTCCTTATGATAGTTACACTTATTTTATCATATTTTTACGATTTTTCTGCATTAATCATTAAGTAAGTAGGGGTAGCTTCCGATATTATGAATACATGTGAGAACTGGCCAGTATCACAGAAATTAATTTAATATGACGGACAGACCATGGACGGTGCTACTTAAGAGCAGGAAGGCTTAAGTATCATCGTTTTTTTATTTCTTTTTACAGGGAGGTTGATAGAAATAATCGGTCCACCAAATGGAGGACATTTTATGATTATTCAATCAAGTGACACCAGACTCTCGTCTGCAAGAGTTTATTCCAGCAAGTCTTATTCGGCCCAGATGACGCAGCGACTTTCGGGACTTGGTGCGCCAAGCAATGTGCTTACTAGCGATAGTGCTGGGACAAGGGCGTTGCCAGATTTCTTTGCCTATCTCATCGAAGGGGATGAAGAAACTTCAAAAAAGGTAGTAGAGGACGAGGTGGAAGAAAAAGAGGAATCCAAAGACCATGAGGAGGAGCAGAGTTTATCTGATATGGTCAAGCGCTTTCAGAATACCCAGGCGGTCAAGTCGACTTCTGTGGCAGAGCGTATCAAGCAGCTCAATAAAATTAGAAGCAAGACACTGGACTATCTGCTTGAGGTTCTTTTTGGAAAGAAGCGTGCGATGCCAATCGAAGACTCCTGGGAAACTGTGGATACCGCAGAGGCTGGATCTATTGGAATTCAGACCCAGCAATTCAGACAAACCTCTTACTTTCATTATGAAGAGAATGAATCTGTTTCTTTTGCTGCCCAGGGTAAGGTTGTGACGGCAGATGGAAGAGAGATGGATCTGAATTTCGAGATGAATTTAAGTCGTAGTTTTGTTATGGAAACCAGGGAGTACTATGACTATTCTGCACCCGTATTTTGTGATCCTCTTGTGATTCAGTTAGATGGAAGCATGCCTTCGGTAAGCGACATGAAATTCTTCTTTGATCTGGATGCGGATGGAGAGGAGGAAGAAATCTCTCTTTTGGGACAGGGCAATGGCTTTTTAGCCCTTGATCAGAATGAGGATGGCATCATCAACGATGGAAGCGAACTGTTTGGAACAAGGAGTGGCAATGGCTTTCATGATTTGGAGCGATACGATGTGGATCGTAATGGCTGGATTGATGAGGCGGATGAAATCTTTGATAAGCTTCGCATCTGGATGAAGCAGGAGGATGGCACGGATAAGCTTTTAACACTGAAAGAAGCAGGAGTTGGTGCTATTCATTTGGGAAGCATTGATACACAGTTTGCCTATAATAATGAGGACAATGTGACCAATGCCATGGCTAGAAGAAGTGGATTCTTTCTATATGAAAACGGAGGAACTGGTTCCTTGCAGCAACTGGATATGGCAACCTGAAAAATCTTACGAAAAGATATTGACTTTTTTAACCTCCTATTGTATGATGGCATAGTTGACGCGGTCAACGTAAGTGCTGGCATGGCTCAGGAGGTAGAGCGTCGCATTGGTAATGCGGAGGTCACGGGTCCGACTCCCGTTGCCAGCTTGT
>JAZQQA010000208.1:0-7831 GCA_045628825.1 Agathobacter sp. | reverse complement strand
TATTAAAGAATGGTTACTGTGGAGCATTTCTTGTTGGATTTGCTTTGGATGATGAGTGGATGAGCCAGATTCCAACCACAACAATGCCAACTGTTCTTTTCGACAATGCCGTAGACCGTAATCCAAACGTATGCTACGTTGGAACGGATTCTACAGAAGGAATTGACATGATTGTCAGCCATTTATTTGACCTGGGTCATCGCAAGATTGCATTATTAAATGGTTCTGAAGGTTCTTATGTTTCAGAAGTTCGCCAGGAAGGTTTTGAGAGCGCTATGAAGAAGGTCGGACTTCCTGTTTACGAAAAGCTGATGGCTCACGGATACTTTGTTTCCGATTCCGCCAAGTACCATGTTCCAGGTTTCCTTCGCAATGGAGCAACCGCAATTGTATGTTGTAACGACCTATTGGCACAGGGTGCTATGGAAGTATGTAGAAAGCAGGGACTTTCTTGTCCAGAAGATATTAGCATTGTTGGTTTCGATGACATTCCACTTGCAGAAACACTTACACCAGCCCTTACTACAATCCGTCAGGAGCGGAACGAATTAGGTCGATGTGCCTATGTTATGTTAAATTCCTTAGTACATCACATTCCAATCAGCAAGACTCTCATGAGACCTCAGTTGATTCTCCGCGAATCTACCGGTCCAGTTGCAAATAAAAACTAATTCATGTACAATAAACACATGAAAACACGAGCAAAAATTATTCATATAACAAGTATAATAGTGACCGCATCTATCCTAACGGGTGGATGCGGTCTTGCTGATGTAGAAGAACTTTTTACAGATCCTAAGGTTCTAGACCAGGAAGCAAGACAAAATCCGGTCTTCTGGGATGCAGCAATTCCAGTTGCTGGGGCGAATAACCTATATGCTTTGGATAACGATTTGTTTCTCAACAAACCCTATAATGACCTCTATCGTTTCGGAGACGACATTCTCCTTGTTGGTCAAGCCACATATGGCACAGACGAGAACTTCAAGTTCTCTTTTGATGTGTATAGTCCATGGCGGGATAAAGTCATCTACAGCCTTCGCCATAATGATATCGCCTGCGATAGCTATCAAGTCATCGGCGACGAGCTGTTTCTTCTTGACTCTACAACCAACACTTTGTCCATCTACGATCAGAACCTAAAGCACATGGGGACCTATGACCTAAGCGATCTCATGGCTGAGCTAAAAGAATTCTATTTAGAGGACATCCAGTTCTTCTCTACTGGTATTTCCGGAAAATACTATGTGGGTTCCGAAAGCGATACTAAGTTTATCTTCCTGGATGGAAAAAACAGCTATTATACGGAAGAAATTTCATTTGACTATTTTGACTATACCATTGTAGGAAATGCTAGCGATACCAATACGCTGATCTATGGTATGGATCCGGTCTCCCTACAAAATCGTTTTGCCATTATAGACAACAACGCTGATTCTATTTCGGAAACCTATATCGGAGCTTGGAGAGGTGCAATCAATAACGATACCTATATAGGACTCTGTGATACCACAGAAAGCTATTGGAATTATGTCAGTCCAACAGGTAGCCACTACTTCCAGTACGCAAATTATCGCGGTGTCGATTTGGCTCCAGATGGAACTGTCATTTTTTACAATCACAACTACACAGAAGATGATGACAGCTACTATCTACGCAGCCTCGATATGACTAGATATGCTAGTGATGGAAACGTAATTTCATCTATGTCTACCGCTCTTGCCACCACAAGCGGAGTGGAACAACCTTATGTCTCTAACCACTATGCTAGCTTCTACGAAGAAATGATTACGTTCTCCTTAGTATATGCTGCAGAGGAACAACCATATCTACTGATTTGGGATATGAATGCAGCAGGTCAAGAGGCCGAACCACTTGCTTTGTATGACAGCGAGGAAGCATTATTCCTACACACTGAGCACGAAGATTTAACAGAGTATTATCGCGAAAACTATGGTATTAATCACTTCGGTACTGAGGTAAGCCTTATTCCGGATCCTGACGTCTATGATTGGGGTTGGCTAACAAAAGTAAACGATCGTGCGAAAGAATTAGAAGATCGCTATGGTATTTCCATCTATTTCGGACCAGAAGTTCCAGACTACATCAATGTCTATGCAGTAAAGCGAACCACCAACTCTGACCGTCTACTCACTGCATTAGATTCTCTTGACAACGCACTAAGTGTCTATCCAGATGGTTTTTTACCACAGCTTGCTGTCGGAAGGAACAAGGGACTACGCATTTATCTCGTAGGTAGCATTAAAACAGATGATGCGACTGCTCTCGAGGATGCCAGCGGTTTTGCCACCGAACTCAATGATTATAAGGTTATGGTCTTGGATATTAATTACGCCTATGATTGGGATTATACCGTAGCTCATGAGCTGAGTCACATGATTGATGCAAGACTGGATCTTCTCGCATCTTACGATAATTCTGCCCTCTATTCTGAAGATGCTTGGATGAAATTGCATCCAGATGGTTTTCATTATTTAGATTCTTATCAGAATTATATCAACAACGATAAATATGAAACTTATGAAGACTACTTTATCGATGATTACTCCTGCACCTTTGCCACAGAGGACCGCGCAGTTATCTTCGGAAATGCAGTAAAAGATTATCTCACTAATCAATCAGGTGATGAAACCTTCTCAGAAGGAACTCCAATTTCCAATAAGTATCGCTACTATTGTGATTGTATTCGAGACGGATTTGATACCACAGACTGGCCTGATACTGCAAGCTGGGAATTGTTTAAGTAATGAAAAAAAGACAGCTACGAACTGCTGTCTTTTTAGGAGAAGGTATTTTTACTATGGGGATAGTAAAAACTTTATATAATGTATTGGGGGGTTTTTACAGTGATTATAATAGCACGGCGCCCCCGATAAGTGTGCACAAACTTCACAAAACATCAAATTGCTTTTTGTGGATATTGTACAAAACAAGCCTAACTTACATGTGACGTAGACTCGCTTCCGCTTCGTCTTCGCACGAACGGTACTACGATTTGCATTCTGCAAATCTAGTGCCGCGGCTCAGAAGAGTCTACTTGCCCATGCATTACAGGCATATTATTCATATACACTACACACAAATCCTTACTCAAAAAGTGATTCGAATTCTTCGCGTGTAATTTTCTCTTTTTCCAAAAGGAGGGTTGCACACTTCTCGAGTACATCCATATGCTCGTGAATCATCTCTTTTGCCTTGGCGTAAGATTCGTCGATGATGCGCTTTACTTCTGCATCAATCTTACTTGCTACACCTTCGCTATAGCCCTTGGTATGTGCGAGATCACGGCCGATGAAGACTTCGTCCTCATCATCTCCATAGCAAATCAGTCCAAGTTCTTCTGACATACCATACTTGGTAATCATTGCCTTGGCAAGCTTGGTTGCCTGCTTGATATCCTGGGAAGCGCCTGTTGTGATGTCATCAAACACAAGCTCTTCTGCTACACGACCACCTAAGTCTACGATAATCTCCTGCAGCATCTTCCCCTTGGTATTGAACATCTCATCACGCTCTGGAAGTGGCATGGTGTATCCTGCTGCACCCTGGCCTGTTGGAATAATCGATACAGTATATACAGGTCCTACATCTGGAAGCAAATGGAACAGAATTGCATGTCCCGCCTCGTGATATGCAGTAATCTTCTTTTCCTTGTCGGAAATCACACGGCTCTTCTTCTCTGCACCAATTCCAACCTTGATGAAGGATTTACGAATATCCTCCTGCATGATGTATGCACGGTTCTCTTTTGCTGCAAGAATCGCACTTTCATTGAGTAGATTCTCAATGTCTGCACCCGTAAAGCCAGCTGTGGTCTGCGCGATCTGTGCCAGATCTACATCCTCACCAAGTGGCTTATTGACAGCATGTACCTTAAGGATTTCTTCTCTTCCAAGTACATCCGGTCTTCCAACTACAATCTTACGGTCAAAACGACCTGGTCGTAAAATTGCTGGATCCAAAATATCAATACGGTTGGTTGCTGCCATAACAATGATGCCGGAATTCTCTGAGAATCCATCCATCTCAACCAACATCTGGTTCAAGGTCTGCTCACGCTCATCGTGGCCACCGCCCATACCAGTACCACGACGTCTTGC
This sequence comes from Agathobacter sp., assembly GCA_045628825.1. GTDB lineage: Bacteria > Bacillota > Clostridia > Lachnospirales > Lachnospiraceae > Roseburia. Next base: position 3,710 of record JAZQQA010000208.1, on the reverse strand, counting down.
TACTGCATCAATCTCATCAATAAAAACAATACATGGAGCATTTTTCTTCGCATCCTCAAACAAATCTCTCACACGGGCTGCTCCGACACCGACGAACATCTCGACGAAATCAGAACCTGAAATACTAAAGAATGGAACTCCTGCTTCACCTGCAACTGCTTTTGCAAGCAAGGTCTTACCTGTTCCAGGAGGTCCCACAAGAATCACGCCCTTAGGAATACGCGCGCCAAGCTGTGTATATTTCTTAGGAGCGCGAAGGAAATCTACAAGCTCCTCCAGGTCTTCCTTTTCCTCACGAAGGCCAGCTACATTCTCAAAGCGAACCTTGTTATCATCTGTAGAAATCTTGGCACGGCTCTTGCCAAAGTTCATCATCTTGCTTCCGCCACCCTGAGATGCCGCATTGTTGTTCATGATGACAAACAGAATAAAGAATGCACCAAACAATAACAGATATGGAAGCAGGTTCATAAGCCAGCTTTCTGCTGGAACATTTGCCATCTGGAAATCCAAATATCCATTGGCCTCCATGAGTTCCTGCGCCGCATTTACATCTGACACGTAAAGCTCATGCTTTTCCCCGCTGTTATATACAATCGCCAAAGAACCAGTTGGAATCTCTCGATTCTGGATGACAGTGACACTTGCCACCTGCTTCTGATTCAAGGCCTCTACAAATTCTGCCTGGGTATAAGCGTTGGTAACGGTATTCTTACTCATCACATACCAGATGAGAATCACCATAAGAACGATTCCCGCATATGAGAGGAAGCCACGCGTCCTCATTTTATCCTTATTATTCAAACCTATTTCTCCTTTTACTCTACGCCTTCAACCACACCAATGAATGGAAGGTTACGATATCTCTGGTCAAAGTCCAAACCATATCCTACAACAAACTTATCTGGGATTACAAATCCTGTGTAATCACACTCTACGTCATGCACCTCACGACGCTCTGGCTTATCAAGCATTGTACAAAGTGTCATGCTCTTAGGATTACGGCTCTGAAGAAGAGGCATCAAACGGCTTAATGTATTACCAGAATCGATGATATCCTCTACTACAATGACATTCTCACCCTCGATGGAATGATCCAAATCCTTCTTAATATTGACAACACCCGATGACTGGGTTCCGCCGCCGTAGCTTGATACGCTCATGAAATCCATCATCATAGGAAGCTCAATATGCTTTGCGAGCTCTGTTGCAAAAAAGATAGAGCCCTTCAAAATCACCACAAGGTAAACGGATTCACCCTGGAATTTTTCTGTAATCTGTGCACCGATTTCTGCGATTCGCGCACTCAATTCTTCTTCTGTAAAAAGCACAGAGATTTTACGCTTTGTTGTATCCATTGTCTATTCCTCCATATGTTATTTGAACAAAGGTCTTGGTCGTTTCCTCTAATTTATAATTCTCACTCATACGATAGCCAAGGAGCCAGATAATCTCATGGTCTTTTGCTAGTACGAGCAAATCCTCTCGTTCATCCGTTGGAATTTTCTCATCGATGCAAAAAGTGGATAGAGTCTTGGTATGTCCCGCTTTGTCTATCACAAGATAGTCCATTTCCTGCCGTCTTCTAGCGAAAAATCCACTTTTAATCTTATCATAATCAAAAGTCTTCGTATATGCCTTTTTCTGAATTTCTTCCTGATAGCAGAGGTCCTCTCTCACACAAACAGTGATGGTCGTATCACTTCCTGGAATCTGCAAACAATGTGGCTTACCATCCTGCAAAAAGCCCTGCAGCATCTCTTCCGAAACCCAAAGTCCTAGCGCTTCCTCTTCTGTTCCCACAGGAGCGCCATCCGCTTCCACACACTTTTCGATGCATAGGTCCTCATAACGAATCACTGCCTGCATCTGGTACGGCAAATGTACCCTCTTTCCGCTTTGCTTCGTGAGCAAATCCTCCAAAGACATCACATGGGCACTTGTCAGATCCTTTCTACTTCCGGCGCAGTTTGCCATAAGCTCCATCAAAAGTTCTCTTTGTAGCATTGGATGAAGGGATGCAATTTCTGCCGCTTTCACTCGAAGCCCCTTTTCATCCCTGCGCACCAGCTTTTCATATAATTCATGCACCTGCGTGCTTACATAATCCTGTACCAGCGTCAGCTGCTCTGCCATCTGGTTCATATGCAAAATCGCCTGGTCATTTAAGTTTTCGAAACCAGGGAGAATTTCCTTTCGCACATAATTACGGCTATATTCCAGATTCTCATTGGTGGAATCGGTACAAAACGCTTGCTTTTTTCCTGCCAAATAGGCTTCTATTTCTGTTCTCGTAACACCAAGCAAAGGACGAATGTAGGTGTATTTTTCTTCCCTTCTTACGGGAGTCATGCCACACATGCCATCTAGGCCACTTCCTCTTGCCATCTGAAAAAGGATGGTCTCTGCATTGTCTTCCATATGGTGCGCCAAAGCAATTTTCACCTGGCGATTCCTTGCAGATGTGCAATCATTGCCCCCGCCATCTAGCATGGCTTCAATCTCTTGAATGGCGTCTGCTCTCTTCTTTAACGCATCATAGCGAAGAATCCTTGCCGCTTCCTCCAGTCCCACATGCTGCGATGTCGCATAGGAAGGCGCATCCACCCTTACACAGGTGTAAGGAATATTGCGGTCCAGGCAAAGCTCGCGCACAAAGGCAGCGTCACGCAGACTTTCCTCCCCGCGGATTCCATGCTCCACATGGCATGCTTCTACCTCAAACCCAAGTTCCTTATGCCGATCCCATAACAACAAAAGCAGAGCAATGGAGTCTGCTCCACCGGAGCATGCCACCAGCACTCTGTCTCTTTTTGCAATCATTGTATGTTGTCCGATGTAATCCCAGACCTTTTTCTCCATGCAACATCTCCAAAAATGGAGCAGCAATTACTGCTGCTCCTGTTCTTTATAAAGTGTCTCGTTATCAAAAACCAGTCCCATTTTATGTGCCATCTCAATGATGAAATTGTCGGACTGCATATGTTCTTCCATTTCCTCTAGCTCTTCTGCGCGGGCAGACTCCTCCGCCAGCTCCTCGAGCTTTTGCTGCTCGATTTCTGCGTACTTTGCATCCTTTTGCTTTAACTTCACAATCTGAATAGACATAATGACTGCGAATGCAATAATAATGACAAGTACACTTACTCTACTCGCATCTATTTTTCTCTTCTTTTTCTTCTTCGTTGCCATTCAAACACTCCTTAATGCTGAACTCTCCGCCCATGAATATATATCGGCAAATTCACTCACCCATTAAGCAATATATTCAAACAAATCCTTGGCCTCTTCCTTCTTGGTCGTATCCTGAATATCCAAAACGCGAACCTTAACGGACTTCTGTCCGAAGAGAATTTCAATCTCATCGCCTACCTTCACATTGGTAGAAGCCTTGGCTGGCTTTCCATTCACCATAACACGACCTGCATCACAGGCCTCATTGGCCACGGTTCTTCTCTTGATCAATCTTGATACCTTAAGAAATTTATCTAAACGCATAGTTTCTCCTTGTAAAAAAGGCTGTAGCTTTCGCTACAGCCTTCTTAAATCCACTCTATTCGAGCTAGTACTGACTAGTTAAGGGAATCCTTAAGAGCCTTTCCAGCCTTGAACTTAGGAGCCTTTGAAGCTGCGATCTTCATCTCAGCGCCAGTCTGTGGGTTACGTCCTGTTCTAGCTGCTCTCTCAGATACTTCGAAAGTACCGAATCC
>JAZQQA010000207.1:0-5464 GCA_045628825.1 Agathobacter sp. | reverse complement strand
GCCCAATTGGAATATGGACAATAGGCAGACTCTCTTGCCTCAAGCGCAAGTTCAATCAATTTTCCTGGTTCCATATCTGCCTCCTACTTTGCCTGATCCTGCTGAATCAAAAGACGAATCGCGTCTACTGCAGTCACAATTGCAAGCTCGGTGTCATGCACCTGTGGATTTGATAGTCCAAGCTTTGCGCGCTCCTGGTTTGCAACTACAAGGAAGCAAGAGCCTACTCTTACGCGAAGGAAATCTCCCGCAATAAAGAGTGCTGCTGACTCCATCTCAGAAGCAAGGCATCCCATACGCTTCCAAGCCTCCCACTTGTTCATAAGTTCATAGCTGACTGGCATAATCTCTGGCTCATGCTGTCCAAAGAAAGAATCCTTACACTGTACCACGCCAATATGATGGCGAATGCCTGCGTTCACAGCTGCCTGCTTAAGTGCAAGTGTAACATCAAAATTTGCAACTGCTGGATACTCAATTGGAGCAAACTCGCGACTTGTTCCCTCCATACGAATCGCGCCGTTGGCAATGACAACATCACCGCCAACTACTTCCTCTTGAATACCACCACATGTACCCACACGAATGAAGGTATGTGCGCCACACTTACTTAATTCATCAATTGCAATGGATGCAGAAGGTCCACCAATACCGGTAGAGGTAACGCTTACCTTCACCCCATCGATGGTGCCTGTGTAGGTCACATACTCTCTGCTGTCTGCAATCAGAACTGGGTTGTCAAAATGTGCTGCTATCTTCTCACAGCGCTTTGGGTCTCCTGGAAGAATCACATATTCTCCCACATCTCCAGGGCCCACTCCTGTGTGATACTGTTTGCCTGATCCCTCTGTGTAATCGATCATAATTATTCCCTCCTTCTTCCACATTTTCCTTCTTTATATATAGGAAAATGTGTGCTATGATTACGCCAAGCGTAACCGTAGATTATCATTATACCACGGGCGACCTGATTTGAAACATTTTTCTTATAAATAATGATAAGTATTATTAATAAAATAAAGTGTTGACAAATCGAGGATTTATAGCATATTATACTTTAGTATGTTTCTGTGTGAGCGTCCGTGTCTGTTCACTAGAGACACCATAAAGTATAAAATTAGACCATTACATTGGAGGTGGACAGATTGGCTAACATTAAATCTGCTAAGAAGAGAATCGAAGTTGCTCAGATCAGAACTGACAGAAATAAGTCTATTAGATCTGAAGTTAAGACATCTATTAAGAAGGTTGAGGCTGCTGTTGCTGCTGCTGATAAGGCTGCTGCTGAGGCAGAGCTTAAGAACGCAATCTCTGTAATCGAGGCTGCTGGTTCTAAGGGCGTTTACCACGCTAACAACGTTGCAAGAAAGGTATCTCGTTTAACAAAGCTTGTTAACAGCATCGCTTAATTCTTGTAAAACAACCCAAATATAACGAAACCCCATCGGTACCGTCAAACCGATGGGGTTTCTTTTTTGTCTTTTTTATTTGCTATATTGAATAATAAAGAGTTCCACTGCCATCTGGTCGTCCATCTGTCCAGTTTTCACTGCAGTTTCATACTCGATTCCTTCACGTACCGCATCCTTTAACTGTTGCAAGCTAAATCCCCTGCACTGATTCTGGTATTTTTTCACTACCCAATCTGGTTTTCCAAGGGTGGTTGCCATCTGCTTGGGACTTTCCCCACGATTGGTCATAGACTTAACCACCAGCAGCTGGTCGAACTGCTTGGTAATCAAATAAAGGATTCGCATTGGTGCCTCATGCAAGGAAAGCAAATCATAATACAGATCCAGTGCCTGCTTTTGTCTTTTCATGGTAATGGCTTCCACCATGTCAAAGACTTTATTCACGGTCTGCTCTGTTGTAATGGCTTCCACATCCGCCACATCAATCACATCTCTATCAATGGTATAGCAGAAAAGCTTTTCTAGCTCTCTGTCAATGTTTTCCATATCAAGCCCTGTCTTTTCGATAAACAGCTGATAGGCCTGCTGGGTAATATTCTTATTTTCTCTGCGCATACGGGCCAGCACCCACTTGGAGATGGTTTCCTCCTTTTGCGTCGCAATTTCGCAGGTATATCCAATTTTACCAAGGGCTTTGTAAAGCTTACTACGCTTGTCGATTTCAGATTCCACAAAAAGGAAGTGGGTTGTCTCAGGTGCATCTGCTATATAGGCCCCAAGCTCATCTCCCCCGTGCTTAAGCAGACCACTATTCTCTACTACAATAAGTCTTCGGTCTGCAAAAAATGGCAAGGTATCTGCCAAAGAAATGATTTCCTTGGGTTCCACATCGTCCCCTTCAAAGACGGTCATGTTCATAGAGTCTTCTTCTGGGAAAAATGCTTTTTTTACCTTCTCCTTATACTGTCTAATAAGATAGGTCTCGTCCCCATATATCAAATATGCTCTTTTTAAATCGTTCGCTTTAATATCATTATCAATTATTTTCATAATCACAATTTTAGCATAAGCAAAAAACAAAAGGAAGAGCACCTTCTCTCGAAAACGCTCTTCCTCAATCTTCTTATATCACTAGAAACATAAATCGACATACTGACCAATCTGGGCTTCATCCTTTGCAATGACACGATTGCCCTGATCCTCTGTATGAACCTGATAAAGCTTCTGCTGTAACTCTTCCTTCGCTTCTTCACGATGCTCGTAAGCAGCTACCAAATGTCTTTCAATACGGTGGTACTGCGCCAGAGACAGCGAGTCTAGAACCGATAAGCCATTTGAAATTCCCATAACGCTTCCCTCCTTGGATAGATTCAAAAAAGCTCAAAATTCCTTTTTCAAGCTCTTTACCTATTTTATCGTCAATTACCAGGGAATTGTAATAGGGATTTAGTCACATTTTTGTGGTATATATATACTTTTTTCTAATTTTTTGAACAATTTATTTAACAGAAACACCTGTAAATACAATTTCGTTCTTATTTCCGTCAGCTGTGTAGTTGAACTGAATATCGCCAAGAATCTGATTGACATTCTTGAATCCGCTATCCACCAAATACTCTACAAGCTCTGCAAGGCTGTTGCCATCACGGTTGGTACGCATTGCAGCATAGCCATTTGTCTCAAAATAATCACAATCATTCTCACATCCGCAGAATGCTTCGATTTCGCTTCTTAATTTCTCTTCCATGGTTCTTCTCCTGACTTTCTCACGGGTAGCACCCCACGCCCCCATGTATTTGATATAGTAAGTATAGCATGAGCGACTTGGTCCTTCAACCGATTCCTTTGCATGTTTCTGCAAAAATACTACTTACAGCCACTACACTTATCGCAACTGCCACAGCAGCCATTGCCCTTTTTCCCACGAATTTTTTTTATCAAAAATGCAGTTACAATAATTGCAACAATTACTGCAATTAACACAAAGTCTGCTACTGACATTATATCACCCCAAACAACATACAAATCAGTTTTGCCAAAAGTGCAAAAAACCATGCCACAAAGCACTGCCAAAAAACAACACCCACTGCCCATTTGGCTCCCATCTCTCTACGAATGGTCGCAATCGCTGCAACGCAAGGCGTGTAAATCAAAGAAAATACAAGCAGCGAAATTGCTGCCGCTGTTCCCATCACTGCTGTCACATCTCCAGCAAACAAAAGTTGCATGGTCGATACCACGCTCTCCTTTGCAATAAACCCACTAATGAGAGAGGTCACAATGCGCCAATCTCCCAAACCAACTGGCTTGAATAGCGGAACCAATACACCAGCAATCATAGCCATAATACTTGTGGAGGAATCTACCGCTACATTGAGATGCATATCAAAGCTCTGTAAAAACCATACAACAAGTGTGGCCACAAAAATCACGCTGAAGGCCTTGGTTAAGAAATCCTTCGCCTTTTCCCATAGCAACTGACCTACATTCTTAGCACTCGGAATACGATAATTCGGAAGTTCCATTACAAATGGCACTGCCTCACCTGTAAATAGAAATCGCTTATAAAGGTAGGCAACCAAAATTCCAACTATAATACCAAGCAGATAGATTGCCGTCATTACAAGGCCTCCATGATTTGGAAAGAAGGCGCTTACAAAGAAGGCATAGATTGGAAGCTTTGCCGTACAACTCATATATGGTGTCAAAAGTATAGTCATATGACGGTCCCTACGCGATGGCAAGGTTCTTGTAGACATAACCGCAGGAACGGTACATCCAAAACCAATCAAAAGAGGCACAATACTTTTTCCAGACAAACCAATCCTGCGTAAAAGCTTATCCATAAAGAATGCAACACGCGCCACATAGCCACTGTCCTCCATAAGTGAAAGGAAGAAGAACAAGGTTACGACGATTGGTAAAAAGCTAAGCACGCCTCCAACTCCTGCAAAAATTGCATCCGTTACGAGACTTTGCAGGGTATCGTTGACGCCAGCAGCCACCATTGCGCTTGCAACAAGGCCAGAAAGTGCATCAATGCCCGCTGCTAATAAATCCTGTAAAAATGCACCAATGACATTGAAGGTCAGATAAAATACCAAAGCCATAATTCCAATAAAACATGGAATTGCAGTCCATTTTCCAGTAAGCACACGGTCTACACGCTCTGAGCGAAGTCTCTCCTTGCTTACCTCAGGCTTTGTTACGGTCTGCTCACATACACGTTCAATAAAATCATAGCGCATATCCGCGATTGCAGCACTTCGGTCCATGCCACCCTCGCTCTCCATCTGAACAATGGCATGTTCAATCAGTTCCATTTCATTGGCGTCTAGCTGCAATGCGTCGATGATCAGGTGGTCACCCTCAATGACTTTAGTCGTGGCAAAACGAGAGGGAATCCCTGCTCGCTCTGCGTGATCCTCTATGATTGCCTCAATGGAATGAATCGCTCTATGAATGGCGCCATTGTGGTCAAACTTACAACAGTAGTCCTGCTCCACTGGACGCTCCTGGTATTTTGCAATATGCACAGCATGGCGAATCAATTCCTGTACACCAAGGTTCTTGGCTGCAGAAATTGGAACAACTGGAATTCCAAGAAGCGCCTCCATGCGGTTGATATCAATGGCACCATGATTTCCCTCCACTTCATCCATGAAGTTCAGTGCCAAAACCATTGGAATTCCCATTTCAAGAAGCTGCATGGTCAAATACAGGTTGCGTTCAATATTGGTTGCATCAACGATGTTGATGATTGCCTTAGGTCTCTGCTCCAATACAAAATTACGAGATACAATCTCCTCACTACTGTATGGTGACATGGAATAAATACCTGGCAAGTCCGTTACAACGGTATTCTTGTAGCCGCGAATCGGACCATCCTTACGGTCCACCGTAACTCCTGGGAAATTGCCCACATGCTGGTTCGAACCTGTAAGCTGATTAAACAGGGTCGTCTTTCCACAGTTCTGATTTCCGACCAAGGCATAGGTTAAGGTAGTTCCTTCTGGAAGAGGATCTGCATGATCTTTGCTATGATAACGACC
>JAZQQA010000206.1:0-5398 GCA_045628825.1 Agathobacter sp. | reverse complement strand
CCGAGCTTCATGTAGTCAGCGATTACGCCGTAACGCTTCTTAGCAGTCTCATCCTTTGCATTGAATGCTACTACCTTTGGTAAGTACATAGCGTTTGCTGCACCATGGATGATGTGTGCGCCGTAGTCCTGGAAAATTGCTCCGGTCTTGTGAGCCATTGAGTGTACGATTCCAAGAAGTGCGTTAGAGAATGCCATACCAGCGAGGCACTGTGCGTTGTGCATTCGTGCTCTTGCGTCCATGTCTCCGCCGTAAGACTTAACAAGGTCTGCCTGGATCATCTCGATTGCGTGGATTGCAAGTGGATCGGTGTAATCACAGTTTGCGGTAGATACATATGCCTCAACTGCGTGAGTCATAGCATCCATACCTGTGTGAGCAGTAAGCTTTGCAGGCATTGTCTCAGCAAGGTCTGAGTCAACGATTGCTACGTCTGGTGTAATCTCAAAGTCTGCGATTGGGTACTTAATTCCCTTTGCATAGTCTGTGATGATTGAGAATGCGGTTACTTCTGTTGCAGTTCCTGATGTTGAAGGAATTGCTACGAAGTGTGCCTTCTGACGAAGCTCTGGAATACCGAATACCTTACACATATCTTCGAATGTGCAATCTGGGTACTCATACTTAATCCACATAGCCTTTGCAGCATCGATTGGTGATCCACCACCCATTGCTACGATCCAGTCTGGCTCGAACTCAAGCATAACCTTTGCACCGTTCATTACGGTTTCTACAGATGGGTCTGGCTCAACACCTTCGATGAGCTTAACTTCCATGCCTGCTTCCTCAAGATAAGCCTGTGCCTTCTGGAGGAATCCGCCTCTCTTCATTGCGCCGCCACCTACTACGATGACTGCCTTCTTACCCTTAAGGTTCTTAAGGTTCTCAAGAGATCCTGCCCCATGATAAAGGTCTCTTGGTAATGTAAATCTTCCCATTCTACTCTTCTCCTTTTATGAATGATAAAATTTTTTCGTCTTGTTAAATTATTAACACTACGCATTTGATTTTAGCATTTTTGCACAATTATTTCAAGAAAATGTATTGTTCTAATATAAAAACATACAAGATGAGCCTTCTTACAGGGCAAGAGAAGGCTCGTCCATTTTCTTTAGGCTAGCCTTCTCTGGCTCTTCCAGGTAGATGGTGTAGCATTCTGGCGCACCGCCTTCCATGAGCATTTTCAGATATCCGTGCATCGCGGTGTCGTGGATTAAGCTTCCAAGCATTCTGCAGCCGTAGCGGCCGTTGGCCTTTTCACATAGGGCCTCCAGCATGTCTGGCCCGAGCTCAATGCTGCATCCAAATGCTTCTTCTGTGCGTCTGCGCAGCATGTCGATGATGCGCTCCATCGCATCCCTTGTTAGCTCGTGATAATTGATGACACTGGCGAATCGGCCCAGGAACTCGTAGCTTGCGCCGACCTTTATCATGTCTTCACGTGTGATGTCCTGGTAGTGAAGCTCTTCACTGGTTAAGTCATCCTCTTCATCCCTCGTTCCAAATCCCAAAGAGTGGCTGCGCGTTTCTTCTCTGCTTGTTCGGCACATATCGAAGGCACCGAGCCCTAGGAACATGGTGTTGTTGGTATCGATGGTCGGTCCGTTGTTGGCCTTGGTAATCTCTCGTCCTTCGATTAGGGTAAGAAGCTGGGCCTGCACTGCTGCATTGACGTTGCTTCCGCCGCTTGAGTAGGATGGAAGTAATTTTTTATCGAATTCATCCATGAAGATGATGCCGATTCCATCTGGCCGTTTGGCTGCAAAGAGCCCCTCCACCAGATCCTGCGTATTTTTCCCCTTAAAACCTTCCTCTGTAATGGAGGTTAAGTCCACCTGTAGGACTGGTAGAAGCGGGATTTTTTCCGCGAAGTAGGCCTTCAGAGTTCGGAAGGTCTCTGTCTTTCCGCATCCCGATGGCGCTGCCAGGATGATATTGTTGTTATGGCGTTTGCCCTCTGCGATGCAAAAGAGATAGTTGTACACGTTGGCGGCGATGAGTTTGACCTGCTCCTGCCCCATGACGTGGTTTGTTACATAGTCTAGGAAGTCCACGAATTTGGTGTGGTCCAGCCAGTATTGGATTTGTTCCTTGGTGGTTGTGGGCATATAGTCGACGTCTTCGTCGAGATTTAGGTATTTTTCTACCATGCGGCGGCGTCTTTCGCGATATTCGATGGTGCGCTTGCTTTCCACCACCAGTGGGCGGTCTCGCCATTCTGGCATTTCATCCAGAATTTCTTCGATGTATCGGGCATTTACCCATTTATCCTGTCTTTGGAAAAGGGCTAGCACAATCACTTTTCCCTTCTCATCCGTCGGCTGACAGAGCAGCAAATCCCGGTCGGTAAAGCCCTTGTGCAATTCTGCAAGAGATAAGAGTGGTTCGTGTTCGTAGATCTTGACCTCAAGACCTGAGGCAGTTGTTATTTCAGACATGGCGTGCTCCTTTCAGATGTGTCGTCGTACTTCGGGTCGCGAGTCTAGTATAGGGCCTGCCATGGGTTTGCATAAGTAAACTGTTGGTATACAGGAGGGACGGTCCTATTGCCACGCACATGTGTACTTTGGCCTGCGCGTAGCAAAAAAAGACGGTCCTTGTGACACAAGAACCGTCCCCCTTGTTTATAGTGCGACATCGCGCACATATAGGAATAGACTTTGATTGTCTGGCGAATAATCATCCGCCGGAATGATTTCCATGAATACCTGTGTGTATCCGTCGCCTTGTTTTCTGCGATAGTGAATGATCAGGACTTCATTGCCCTTAGCAAAGTAGTCTTTCATAAATTCTAGATCTGTCTTTGCCAGGAAATTCTCCCTGTCATCCTCATGGACGTTGCCGGATAAAGCGAATTGCTTGAACCACTGGGAGATTTTCTCTGAGTAGCCCATGCTTTCTACCATTTCACCTGCATTCACATTGACATTCATGTGGGAATCTTCTGTAATGTTGATTTTTAAAATCTTTTTGTAAAGCGATATCAGCGCTGTCTGGGCGGATGCAAGGCCTCTTCGGTCCACGCCCTTCTTCTTATAATACATGGACTTGGCCAGGTACATACGCTCATCCGCTAGTTTTGCAACCTCAAGGATTGCAAGCTCTGGCACTTCTCTCCATGCCACATAGCCGCTGGATACGGTTAGCTTTTCCACCAGCTGTCCCTTCCATGCATTCACGGTAGCTTCAAAGGTTTCTTTTAGGCTATTTTCCTCTTCTGGTGGCACATGCAAAATGGCGATAAATTCATCTCCACCTGTGCGATAGACCTGTCCATACTTTTTGAGGCATGCACTCATGCAGCTTGCGGCTCCTCGAATGAGCTCATCGCCTGCCACATGACCTAGGTTATCGTTGACCTGCTTTAATCCATTGACATCCATAGAGATATATACAAGATCTTCCTCTGTTGGTGCCTCTGCAAGCGCTTGTATACGCTCTTCGTAGGATCTACGATTCAGAAGTCCTGTAAGCTCATCGGAATTGGACTTGCGAAGGAGCTCCTGCTCTCGCTTTTTCTCCTCATCAATGACCTGGGTTGCGATAATAACCTTCACTGGTCTTTGCGCTATGTCTTTTTCCAATGTAATAAAGTAGAAACGCACCCAGCCTACATGCTGACCTAGCATATCCTGGTAAGTGAAGACCTTACCCTGCATTCGCTCGGCCAAGGTTGTGAGGTCCGAAAATTCATATGCGATATCCAGATACGCATCCGTAATGGTTGCGGCTACGACTTCCTTCATGGATACAATTGCACCCTGGCCCTTGGCAATAATCTCTTTGACCACGCCTTCCGCCTTATACTCGGTGACTTCGTCTTTTACCAGATCAAGCACATGCATGCTGTGATACATATCCGACACAGAGGTAATTACCCGCAGCTGTTCATCACGCTGGTCCTCCACTTCATGGAGGTTCATATTGGCAACTCTTCGGAATAAATAAATCACCACCCCAAAGAATAGTACGCTGACAAGCAAAATGCCTTCTACGGCGTGCATTGCCCTTGTTTCACTTAGATTTGTGATTTCATGTATGCTGACAGATGGAATGATCTGCACAATACGCCACTTGGTATTCTTGACTTCCTGAACAACACAAATGGTGTTGTCGTATTTTCCACCCAAATTGACGCGTGCTCCATCTGCTTTTTTTACCGCTTTAAGAAAATCTTCGCGGTATTTATCATCAACACCCTCGCCTTTTAGCTGTGTTCCCTTCTCAAATTCCATGGTACTGGCGATGATGTAGTTATCTTCGTCTACTACAAGACCAAAGACATTTTCTCCCAGATACTCTGCTACCAGGAACTCCTTTAAGGCCTGATTGCCGCCAATCGTTCCGGTTAACACACCCACAATTTTGTTGTCATAGTAGAGTGGGGTGTAGAAATTCATGAGTGGTTCATCAGAATACTTTGGAGCGAAATTCACAAATACACCTGTGCGTCCCTTGATGCCTTCCTTATAGTAGACACGGTCCGATGCATCAAACGGTTCACCGGCACTCGTCATATTCATGCCGTTGGCGCGGATGTACTCGATATTTTCAAATATAGAATTCTCCACAAATGGTTCTAACACGCCATTTGGATTCTGGATTTCCTCCCCACCCATGACATTGGATACGCCAATGGCAATGTTTTGAATCTGGCTTTGGCCAGAGTCAACGAAGAACTCGATGGTCTCTGCGCTTCGCATGGTGACCTGAGACATTTCGATTCCCGCTTGGTCGAGGGAACTTTTGTACTCACTCCTTGCGTAAGACACTACGGATGTGATAATCAGAACAAATCCAAGAAAACCACCTATCGCGGTGATGAATATGGATTTGCGCCTTTCCTTCATATATTTATTCATCGGCACCTCCTGCTGCATTCTTCTTAAGGCGCATCAGACAGCCATACAACAAATAATCCCTATTATCTTCTGTAATTCGGCATCCATAGAATACCGTTCCTGGCATACCCTTGGTTCGAACCGTATGACACTTTACCTCTAGGGTAAAATCATGGCCATTGATGGAATCGCTAAAGCTAATGACAAATGCATTGGATTCTGGCTGAAAGGTTGTAGGTGCGTAAAATGCAATGCCGCTATCGCTGACGTCATGGATACGAATCTGTGTACTTTTCCCTGATACAATCTCGCGCAGCGTCGCTTCTCTTGTAAGTCTTACGCGGTCTTCCACACGTCTCTCATCCACCTGAGCCACACTATTATAAGCGGAAGTGGTTAAGTAATATACCACCTGCCCATTATGTGTCGTCGTCTTTAAGTCCACATTTCTCCAGGAAATGCGCTTTCCATCCTCAGGGTTGTCTCCAAAGATGTTGCATACAACTCCACTTTGCTGGTTGATATTCAGTCCCAGTGGTGCTCCATTGTGAAGGTAA
>JAZQQA010000205.1:0-9299 GCA_045628825.1 Agathobacter sp. | reverse complement strand
GAAGTTATCCAGATTAAGAAGGAGTGGGAGAAGCTCGACAAGAACATCGGTGGAATTAAGGAAATGAAGAGAATTCCAGATGCTATCTTCGTAGTAGATCCTAAGAAGGAAAGAATTTGTATTCAGGAGGCTCAGTCTCTTGGAATTACTCTTATCGGAATCGCTGATACAAACTGTGATCCAGAAGAGTTAGATTATGTTATCCCAGGTAACGACGATGCAATCCGTGCTGTAAAGCTTATTGTGTCTAAGATGGCAGATGCTGTTATCGAAGCTAAGCAGGGTGCTGAGGCTGTTGCTCCAGTTGCTGATGCTGAGGTTGAGGCTGAGGAGACAGTTGAGGAGTAATCCTTAACGTTCATATCTGAACAATGAACTTTAATTATGCAGGTTTTTTATATACCTGCATAATTTTTTAGAAAACACTTTAATTATATGGAGGAAGAAAAATCATGGCTATTACAGCTTCTATGGTTAAGGACTTGCGTGAGATGACTGGCGCAGGAATGATGGATTGTAAGAAGGCTTTAACAGAGACAAATGGTGATATGGATGCTGCTGTTGAAGTATTAAGAAAAAGTGGTGCAGCTAAGGCTGTAAAGAAGCAGAGCAGAATTGCTGCTGAGGGTATTACTCGTGTAGCAGTTAACGGTAACGTAGCAGTTGTTGCTGAGGTTAACTCAGAGACAGACTTCGTTGCAAAGAATGAAGTATTCCAGGAGTTTGTTCAGACTATCGCTGATACAGCACTTGCTTCTGATTTAAACGGTGGTTCAAACGGAGAGGATATCGAAGCTCTTCTTGCTATGAACGGTTTAAGCGATTTAGTAATCGAGAAGACTGCTACAATCGGAGAGAAGCTTTCTGTTCGTAGATTTGCAAAGGTTTCTGGAGATGCAGTAGTATCTTACATTCACGGTGGCGGAAGAATTGGTGTTCTTGTTGCTGGTTGTGGTGCATGTGATGATGCAGTTAAGGAAGCTCTTTCAAATGTTGCAATGCAGGTTGCAGCTATGAACCCACAGTACATCAGTCGTAACGATATTTCAGCTGATGAGCTTGCTAAGTTAAGAGAGATCACTGTTGATAGTGCATTGAATGATGCTACAACACTTCCAAAGCCAATCCTTCAGAAGTTACTTGATAAGGCTATGGCTGGCGTATGGAGTGCAGAGGATGTTGCTGCATTCGAAGAGCACAAGACCAACATGAACTTCGTATGGAACTTCCTTTCAGATGCTGCTAAGGCACAGCTTGCTGAGCTTGCAATGGCTGATAAGGATGCTATCGTTGCAGAGAAGATGTTCTCTGGCCTTGTTGACGGTCGTGTTTCTAAGCAGCTTAAGGAAATCTGCCTTATGGATCAGGTTTATGTTAAGGCTGAAGATGGAAAGCAGACTGTTGAGCAGTATCTTGCAACTGTAAACAAGAGCCTTACTGTAGCTAAGATCGTTCGTTTCGAGGTTGGTGAAGGTATGGAGAAGAAGAATGAAGACTTCGCAGCTGAAGTAGCAGCACAGTTAGGCTAATTTCTTCTTACGATATTATGAATGATAAAATAGGCATAGTACTTGGTACTATGCCTATTTTTGTTTGTTTTGGATAAATATTAAATTGCAAATATGTGCATATATCTACTTGAGAAATAATCATTAGTTTAATATAATAAACTTATGATTACAAACTATTGGAGGCATTATGACACAAAGAGAGCGTCAAATTCTTCAGTGGATTGAACAAGATCCGATGATTTCACAGGAAGCACTTGCTGCGAAGGCTGGAATTACGAGATCCTCGGTTGCGGTTCATATATCCAACCTAATGAAGAAGGGGTATATTGTTGGAAAGGGTTATGTACTTCGTTCAGGGACCTATGCCGTGGTTGTTGGCGGAGTGAACATGGATATTGGTGGAAAGTCTTATCAAAATTTGGTGTCTTCTGACTCAAATCCTGGCCAGGTTCGTATGAGCTTAGGTGGTGTAGGAAGAAACATTGCGCATAATATGTCTTTGCTTGGTATTGAAACACGGCTTTTAACGGCTTTTGGTGACGATATTTATGCAGAGAGAATTGCCAGTTCCTGTGGTGAACTTGGGATTGATATTAGCAGTGCACTCAAGATTGAAGGTGGAGCTACATCAACTTATTTGTATATTGCAGGGCCAGATGGCGAAATGTCTTTGGCAGTATCAGATATGGATATTTGCAATATGATTACGCCACAATATCTAGCATCCAAATTGCATATCCTTAATAATGCTCAACTTGTGGTTGCAGATACAAATATTCCGCAGGAATCTTTGGAATATTTGGCGGAGCATTGTACTTCTCCAATATTTGTGGACCCTGTATCTACGGCTAAAGCAGTGAAGGTTAAAAACATTCTTGGTAAGATTCATACCCTTAAGCCAAATAAAATGGAAGCAGAAATCTTAAGTGGAGTATCAATTCAGTCAGATGAAGATTTGGATAAAGTCGCAGAGGTGTTACTTTCGACGGGACTTCGTCGCGTATTTATTTCACTTGGCTCAAAGGGCGTGTTTGCTGCTGATCACGAAAGAAGTATGATATATCCTTGCAAGAAGGTAGAGCCTGTGAATATGACTGGAGCTGGAGATGCATTTAT
This sequence comes from Agathobacter sp., assembly GCA_045628825.1. GTDB lineage: Bacteria > Bacillota > Clostridia > Lachnospirales > Lachnospiraceae > Roseburia. Next base: position 6,672 of record JAZQQA010000205.1, on the reverse strand, counting down.
GGCAGGCCTTGCTTGGGCTTACTTACAAGGAACAGATTTGGAGGGGACCTCCAATGCTGCATCTTCTTCTGGAGCAATTGCAATAGAAGGAGCAGACACGATTAATTCAGAAATGTCAGAAAAACGATTAATTGAAATGATGAGTCGTTCATAATAGAAAGATTGTATAAAATGGAGGAAAATGAAATGAACATGAACAAGTATTTAGACGTAAATCCAGAAGTTGCAGAGGCTGTTGCACAGGGAAAGCCTGTTGTTGCTCTTGAATCTACGATTATTTCCCATGGTATGCCTTACCCACAAAACGTAGAGACTGCATTAAAGGTAGAGGAGATTATTCGTGAAAATGGTGCCGTTCCTGCGACAATTGCGATTATTGGTGGAAGATTAAAGGCGGGCCTTACTGCAGAAGAAATTGAATATTTTGGTAAGAAGGGTCAGGAGATTACAAAAGCATCAAGACGTGACCTTGCAATGCTTTGTGCAAGAGGTGAGGATGGTGCTACAACAGTTACAACGACTATGATGATTGCACATATGGCTGGCATCAAGTTCTTTGCAACTGGCGGTATTGGTGGTGTTCATCGTGGGGCTGAAACAACCATGGATATTTCTGCTGACCTTGAAGAACTTGCTCATACCCCAGTTATGGTTGTTTGTGCTGGCGCTAAGAGTATTCTTGATCTTGGCCTCACACTTGAATATCTTGAGACACATGGTGTTCCAGTTCTTGGATATCAGACCAAAGAGCTTCCTGCTTTCTATACAAGAACTTCTGGCTTTGAAGTTGACTATCGTGTGGATTCTCCACTTGAGCTTGCACAGGCATTCAAGGCACAGCATGATTTGCAAATCGGTGGTGGTATGTTAGTTACCAATCCAATTCCAGAAGAATATTCTATGGATCCTGCTGTGATTAATGCAGCAATTGATCAGGCAATTCGTGAAAGTGTAGAAAAGGGAATTCATGGAAAGGAATCTACACCATTCCTTTTGGCACGTGTGGCTGAGCTTACAGGTGGAGATAGCCTTGATTCCAACATTAAACTTGTTTTCAATAACGCAAGACTTTGTGCGAAAACTGCTGTTGAGTATTCTAATATGTAATATATGAGAGGGCGTAAAATATGCCCTCTTTTTTAATGAAATAAGCGGGATTGCAGAATGTTAAATTGTGAATTAACAAAATAAAATCGGTCCCTTTTTCCCTTTACATTCTAAAGAAATATGATAAAATGAAAAAGGATATTTTTGGAGGGCGTTTTGACAGTAGAACAGCAGCAAGCAGCCGAACAGCAAAGACTGCGTAGACAACGTGTAAATCGAATAAGAAATGGGATTATACTTACGATTTCTCTTTGGATGTTAATTTCTTTTATTGCAATTGTTTCTTTAACGGTTGCTGTGGTTCACTTGAATTCTAAAGTGCATCAATTAGAAAAGAAGATAGGAAATCAGACAGTTGCACCAGTGGAAACCGTTGGAGCAAATCCGGTAGATACGACAGAGGTCATTCCTTATGCCAATGTTGTTACTGGTATTGATCGTCCAGAGAATTTTGCAACAGAAGCAGATACACATTTGGTGTATTTAACGTTTGATAGTCAGCCGGGTGAAAATACGGACGACATTCTTCGTGTCCTTCGGTCCAATAATGTTAAGGCAACATTTTTTGTTTCTGGAGATATCACTGGAGAAAACAGCGAGTATTACGAAAAGATTGTTTCTGAAGGACATGCAATTGGTATGCATTCCTATTCCAACCAGATGAGTGATATTTATTCATCTACAGAGAATTTTATTTCGGACTATAATCAAATTCATGATTATATCTTGGAAACTACTGGTGTGGATTCAAAACTTTATCGTTTTCCAGGTGGAAGTGGTAATGAAATCAGTAATTTGAATATGGCAGAATTTGTTCATCTTTTGAATGAACAAAATACGGTATATTATGATTGGAATGTTTCCGCAGGAGATGCTGCGGCAGATTATACAACACAAAATTTGGTTGAAAACGTTATAAATGGCGTTTCACAATATAAAACATCGGTTGTGCTTTTGCATGACGATGCAACAAAGTCAACAACGGTAGAGGCGCTTACGCCGCTGATTCGAGAATTAAAAGGAATTGGGGCTGAGATTCTTCCGATTGATGATACAACAATGAATATCCAATACATCCATGCGGATAGTGTTGAGTAAGGGAGGAACCTAAATGGGACTTTTTAAGGATTTTAAAGAAGATTTTTCTCAAGCAGTGGACAGTTTATTACCGGGCGAAGATATGGCTGCTTCTGAAACCACAGACGATCTTGTCGTTGATACTTTGGATGAGACCGTTGATGTAGCTTCTGAATTGTCAAAGCTTGATGGATTACTTGAGCATGTAGAAGAAGTACCTTCACATGAAGAAGTGCCAAGTCTTGAGTCAGAACTTGCACCTGCACAGGAGGCACCAGTTGCCTCAAAGACAACCGTAACACCACAACCTATTATTAAGGAGACTAAGAAAATGGAACCAATTTCAGTAACAGGAGTAAATCCACAGGCAGTAGCAGATGAGACATCAGTAATTACAGCAAGCACAACATTAACTGGTGATCTTCAGTCATCTGGATCATTTGAGATTCAGGGTACAATCAACGGAAATATTACATGTAATGGTAAGCTTACTGTTACAGGTACAATCAATGGTAACAGCAACTCTGCTGAATTCTTTGCTGATGTTGCAAAGATTGAGGGTGAAGTAGTAAGTACAGGTACTGTTAAGGTTGGTACAGGTTCTGTTATTATTGGAAATATTACAGCTTCTTCTGCAGTTATTGCAGGTGCTGTTAAGGGTGACATTGATGTTCAGGGACCAGTTGTTGTTGATACTTCAGCTGTTATTATGGGTAACATTAAGTCTCGTTCAGTACAGATTAACAATGGTGCTGTAATCGAAGGATTCTGCTCACAGTGCTACGCAGATATCGATGTTCAGGGACTTTTTGAGAACAGATAATTGATTTGATGAGAGAGGGCCAATTATGAAGCGTATTTTATTAAAGCTCAGCGGAGAGGCATTGGCAGGAGACAAGCATCATGGCTTTGATGAGGCAACTGTTATTGAAGTTGCAAAACAGGTTAAGCAGCTTGTGGATGCTGGAACAGAAGTAGGTATTGTAATCGGTGGTGGTAACTTCTGGAGAGGTCGAACCAGCGAGACAATTGACCGTACAAAGGCAGATCAGATTGGTATGCTTGCTACTGTTATGAATTGTATCTATGTTTCTGAGATTTTCCGTTTTGTTGGTATGAAAACATCGGTACTTACTCCATTTGAGTGTGGTTCTATGACCAAGCTTTACTCAAAGGATCGTGCTAATAAATATTTTGCTCATAATATGGTTGTTTTCTTTGCAGGTGGAACCGGACATCCATATTTCTCTACTGATACAGCGACAGTACTTCGTGCAATTGAGATTGAGGCAGATGGGATTTATCTTGCTAAATCCATTGATGGGGTATATGACAGTGATCCAAAGAGTAATCCAGATGCAAAGAAATATACAGAGGTTTCAATTGATGAAGTCATTGCAAAGAAGCTTGCAGTTGTCGATATGACAGCATCCATTATGGCAATGGAGAATAAGATGCCTATGTATGTGTTTGGATTAAATGAAGAGAATAGTATCGTTAAGGCTTTAAGCGGAGATTTTAGCGGTACTAAGGTTACGGTTTAAACGATTTAATCAGATAAAGGAGTATAATACGATGGATCAGAGATTAACTGGTTTCCAGGAAAAAATGGATAAGACACTTAGTAAGATGGAAGAAGATTTTGCAGCCATTCGTGCTGGTCGTGCAAATCCACATGTTCTTGATAAGATTCGTGTTGATTACTATGGCACACCTTCTCCACTTCAGTCTGTTGCAAATGTTAGTGTTCCAGAACCTAGAATTCTTCAGATTTCACCTTGGGATGCATCCCTCGTAAAGGAAATTGAAAAAGCAATTCTTTGTTCTGATATTGGTATTAATCCTACCAACGATGGAAAGATTATTCGTCTCGTTTTCCCAGAACTTACAGAAGAGCGTCGTAAGGATTTGGCAAAAGACATTAAGAAAAAGGGCGAGGATGCAAAAGTCGCAATTCGTAATATCAGAAGAGATGCAATGGATCATTTCAAAAAGCTTGGTAAGACAGAAGATGTATCTGAAGATGAAATTAAGGATTTGGAAGATGCAATGCAGAAGATTACAGATCAGTTTGTTGCAAAAATTGATGCTGCAGTTGATGTGAAAACAAAGGAAATTCTTACTGTATAAGAAAAGTAGTATAAGAGGGCATGATTACTCATGTCCTCTTTTGTTCATAACAATAGGTTTACGAATGTTAGGAGAAGAACATGAAAATTCCACAACATGTTGCTATTATTTTAGATGGAAACGGAAGATGGGCCAAGAGTAAGGGTATGCCACGCAATTATGGACATACCATGGGCGCAAAGAACGTTGAAACAGTTTGTCGTGCTGCGGATGAGCTTGGAATTAAGTATTTGACGATGTATGCTTTTTCGACGGAAAATTGGAATCGTCCTGATACGGAAGTAGAAGCGCTGATGAAGCTGTTGGATTCATACCTTAAGAATTGCTTGAAAACAGCGGATAAGAACAATATGCGTGTTCGTATCATTGGGGATATTTCGCGATTAGATGAGAAGTTTCAAGAAAGCATTCGTACCTTAGAAACGCATTCTGCAAAGAACACAGGTCTTAATTTGACGATTGCAATCAACTATGGCAGTCGTGATGAGATGATTCGTGGAATGCGTCATATGTATGAGGATCTTTCCTCAGGAAAGATTGAAAAAGATGAAATTACGGAAGCAACTTTTTCGAGATACTTAGATACGGATGATATTCCAGATCCGGATCTTTTGATTCGTACCAGTGGAGAGCAAAGACTATCCAATTATTTGTTATGGCAGCTTGCTTATGCTGAATTTTATTTTACTCCTGTTCCATGGCCAGATTTCCATAAGGAAGAGCTCGAGCAGGCAATTGAGGCATATAATAAAAGAGATCGACGCTTTGGAGCTTTAAGCGAGGAAGAGTAAAGAGGTGTATTCATGTTTAAAACAAGATTGTTAAGTGGAATCGTTTTGGTGATTCTTGTTATTGCCCTTTTGATTACAGGAGATTATGCGTTATTGTTTGCAACTATGCTCACTTCACTAATTGGCATGTTTGAATTATATCGCGTACTTAAACTTGAAAAGTCAGGACTTGCAATTGTTTCCTATATAGCTGCAATCCTATATTATTTGAATTTAAAATTTGTCTTTCTTTCTGTAGGCGTTGAATTCTTGTTTATGGGTTACATGATCCTTTTGATGATGATTTATGTATTCCGCTATCCTAAATTCAAAGCTCCAGATATTTTTGGGAGCTTCTTTGGACTGTTTTATGTAGCAATTATGCTTTCCTATATTTATCGAATTCGTAGCCTTTCAGGGGGCTTATATCTTGCGGCGTTAGTATTTTGGTGCTCTTGGGGATGCGATACCTGCGCATATTGTGTTGGAATGCTTTGTAGTAAAACCATCGGCACACATAAAATGGCTCCAGTACTTAGCCCTAAGAAATCCATTGAAGGAGCAATTGGTGGAGTTCTTGGCGCAGCCCTTCTTACTTGCATTTATTGCAATATTGTGAAAGCACAAATGGGGATAGATGCAAAGACCATTGGTATTCTGTGCGTAATTGCTGGAATTGCAGGCTTTATCTCAATGATTGGAGATTTAACGGCTTCTGCAATCAAAAGACATTATGAGATAAAAGACTATGGTAAATTAATTCCAGGACATGGTGGAATTTTAGATCGTTTTGATAGTTTGATCATTACAGCGCCAATTATTTATTATCTTGCTGTACTGGCTATGCAAATCCCTCGTTAAGGTAGGAGGTTCTGATGAAAAAAATAGCAATTCTTGGGTCTACAGGTTCGATCGGAACCCAGACATTAGAGGTTGTTGATGAACAAGGAGATCTTCAGGTTGTTGGCCTCGCTTGTGGTGGAAATCTCAATTTGATGGAGCAACAAATTCGTAAATATAAGCCTCTTATAGCCAGTGTATGGGACGAAGATAAGGCAAAGGATTTGCGAGAGCGCGTATCTGATATATCAGTTAAGGTATTATCTGGTATGGATGGACTCCTTGCCATTGCAACAATGCCAGAATCTGAAATATTGGTTACAGCAATTGTGGGAATGCTTGGTGTTCGACCAACCATTGCTGCCATTGAGGCTGGAAAAACCATTGCGCTTGCAAATAAGGAAACTCTTGTAACTGCTGGACATATCATTATGCCACTTGCAAAGGAAAAGAATGTTGCCATTCTCCCGGTAGATAGTGAGCATAGTGCAATTTTTCAGTCCTTAAACGGAGAACGTGAGAATAAGATTCGTAAAATCTTGTTAACAGCTTCTGGCGGACCTTTCCGTGGTCGGACAAGAGAAGAAATGAAGAATATTCAGGTAGAAGATGCTTTAAAGCATCCAAACTGGGAGATGGGAAGAAAAATTACCATTGATTCTTCTACTCTTGTGAATAAAGGTCTTGAAGTTATGGAGGCAAAATGGTTGTTCGGAGTAGAACTTAACCAAATTCAAGTTGTGGTACA
>JAZQQA010000204.1:0-5084 GCA_045628825.1 Agathobacter sp. | reverse complement strand
TTCTTGCTTGCGTACTCTGGTGCGAGTACTAAGCCGCTATCAGCGAAAAAGTGATGAAGCATCGCAATTAAGGTGTCCTGTCCAAAGAGTGTACCAAGGTACATAGCAGTACCGTTGCCGTAGTGATTGGTGGTTACTGCTGGATAAGAATTCCAGGTGTGATGTCCATAGTTGGCAAGGGCAGTAGCCGTATCAAGGTGAAGTAACTCCATCCATTCAGAGGTATTAGATGTTACTCCGTTAAAACTGATGGTACAGTTCTTTGGATAGGTGAACTCATCATAGTGCATACCAAGTGCTTTGTGGATGATATGTGGCTGTACATCCTGATTGATCTTAAGGTACTCATCGGAAAAAGCAGACTTAAAGGTTGCGATAAGGTGTCCGCCTTTTTCTACATAGGCATTCAGCGCGTGAAGAAATTCATCGCTTGCAGAGTAGAGAGCAGGAGCCATTACAACCTCATATTCAGCCAATAGGCTCGCATCTGCTGGAATGATGTCAAACTCAATGTTCATTGTGGTAAGGGCATCCGATAACCAGCGGAGCACATTGTTGTAGCTGTGGACTCCCGCTGTCTGGGTTGGGAACTCGATGAGTCCCGTAAGGCTTGCATTATCTGCGATAATGGCTACTTTGTTATTCTTTTTCAGGTTCACAAGGTGGTCGCTTAGTTTCTTCCATTCATTTCCGACAACAGATGCTTCCTGATAGATACGGTTGGCACCAAGGTCGTGAGATAGAACACCCTTCCAATAACTTTCGATGGCGTTGTGAAGGGAATGCCAGTGCCAATACTCCACCATAGAAGCGCCACATGCGAGATGGCTGTAGGCCTGCAGACGAAGCTGTCCAGGATATGGAAGCCAGCCTTGGTTACCCTGGGCCTCAGTCTCAAGAATCAGATAGTTGTCTCTTTTAATGCCACGTGCGATAGCGCCACAGGTGGTGATTTCCATTCCAGTAAGCTCATCCTGAGAAGGGTGGTAGATGTCAGCACCTGCAATATCCATGCATTTTGCAGCTTCTACCTGATTGACTTCAGGTTGAAGACCAAAAGAATAATCTCTCCATTCGTAGTCGAAGTTCTGGGTAATGAATTGATCATCTCTTTTATACTTGCGGACGATATCTGCCTGCCAAGCCAAAAAGTCAGTGACAAGCTTGCGTTGGAATTTGCGATATTCGCTATCTAAGCTCTGGTTGATGGTGCCGCGAATATCAGGGAAGTTGTCCCAGTCATCTACACGATTGCTCCAATAATTGAGACCGAATTCACGGTTGAATTCCTTGATATCTGGAAACTGTTCCTTTAAGTATTCAACAAACATGGCTTGTGCCCTTGGAGAACAGGTGTCGTAGGATTTCGTCTCGTTGTCTAACTGGAAGCCGATAACATGAGGCTCATCCTTTACCTCTTCCATAAGGTGCTCAATCAGGGCCTTTGCTTTTTCCAAGTATATAGGGTGGGTGATATCCATGTTCTGTCTGCCGCCATAGAGATTCTGACCGCCATGGGTAAGTCCAAGAATATCAGGATATTTTTTCGCCAGCCAAGAAGGAATTGCATAGGTTGGGGTTCCAACGATTACAGAGATTCCATATTTTTTGGCCGCATCTAGCATACGGTGGAGATGGGTGAAGTCATAGCGTCCATCCTCTGGCTCCCAGGTGCTCCAGGTGCTTTCTGCGATACGAATGACATTCATTCCAGCAGCAGAGAGCATTTCCATATCCTTTTCTATACGGTCGTAAGGCATATACTCGTCATAATATGCAGCACCGTAATATAGTTTATCTACCTTCATGGGTTTCCTCCTAATATAGAATTGCGCAGAAAATGCGCAACATAAAAAAAGCATCTTTATCTTATATTACCGCATAATTGTTTGAGATAGTAGTAAAATCCTTGACATTTTTGCGCAAATAAATCACAATATTTTTGCGCAACGAGTTGCACATATATTTAGAGGGATTTTTATGAGCGAGCAAAACATTACCATTTCCGATGTGGCAGACGCCCTTGGCGTCTCTAAGACTACCGTGAGCCGTGCAATCTCTGGTAAGGGAAGAATCGGCGAAGAGACCAGACAGCGTGTACTTGCCTACATCGAGGAACATAACTATACACCAAACGCTATTGCAAGAGGCTTGGCGCAGCAGAAGACCTATAACATTTGTGTGGTGATGCCAGAGGATTATGCTTTGGTGGATCTTCCTTTTTTTCAGGAAGCCATTATGGGAATTCAGGAAATTGCCAGCATGATGGGATACGATTTGCTTCTTTGCATTGCACCTGAGAATGATACCACGGGTCTTGAACGTATCATTATGAATCGCAAAGTGGATGGTGTGATCTTACTTCGCACTTCTGTGAAGGATGCCCAAATCGAATTCTTGCAAAAGAAAAATGTACCATTCATTGCTGCTGGTAGCACTTCATATAAAGGTGTCGTGCAGGTGGATAGTGATCACGAGAGTGCATGTCGCGAGCTTACCTCTTATGTATTGATGCGAGGCATGAAGCGTGTGGCCCTCCTTGGTGGAAATGAGAATTATGTGGTAAACCAGAACCGCTACAAGGGCTTTTTGGCTGCGTATACACAAGCTGGCATTGAAGTGAACCAAGACCTTCTCTTTTTAAATCTAGAGAGCAAGGCATTTATTGATAAGGCAGTGGTAGATGCCATGGAACGCAAAACAGATTGTATCCTTTGTATGGATGATGCCATTTGCAGCCAGGTACTTCGTAAACTTAGCCAAAGTAAAGTGAAGATTCCGGAAGATGTACGTATTGCCAGCTTCTATAATAGTTCTGTGCTTGAAAACCATGTGACTTCCATTACTTCCCTTGCCTTTGATGCAAGAGAGCTTGGCGCTGAGGTGTGTAAAAATCTTCTGGCCCAGATGGAAGGAGAGGAAGTTGCGGAAAAAACGCTTCTTTCATACGAAGTAGTTTTAAAGGAATCTACCAAGTAAGAGCTGAGAAAAACGAATCGGAAACGCATAATGCCGTTATCCGTAGATATGTTAGAATTATATGATTTCATGCAGATACAACCATGTGGCCATGCCACATGGTTGTTTTTTTGCGCAACTCGTTTTCTTGCGTGGTACAAAGTGCCTATTTTGCAAGGGTTTATCGGTTGCGCAACAAACGCATTTATTTGCGCAAAATTATCACTGATTGGCAATTGTGAACAAAATAAAAATGCAAAAATGAACAAAATGCATATTGACAACCATGTATATGGGGTATATATTGAACTTACAGAGCAACCGATTGCGCAACAGAGGAGAGGCGCAGTTGATAATACAATCATTTTTAAGCGGAGGATTATTAGGATGGAACAGTTTGTAGTGAATATCATCCATCGCCCAGAGATGGTTCCTGAGTATTCGGCAACCGTTACAGGACAGGGTAAGGAAGAGGACATCGGAGACAAGAAGCTAATCACCGAGTCTCTCGATATTTTTAAGACACAGCAGAGACTTGCACATGAGAATGGACTTAAGTGTACCATTCAGATGACATATGCGGCTCTTTTCAACGAAGAGGCAGTAGAGCTTGCAAAGCATGACCATGAAGTATACGGAGATGAGATTGCACTTTCTCTTCTTGGACTTCCATGCGAGCAGTTCCGTGAGAAGTATAAGACCAAGGACTTCTGTATTTGGATGTTCTCTATGGAGGATAAGAAAGCCATCGTGAACGATGTGTTTGAGAAGTTCCATGATGCATTTGGCTTCTATCCAGAGTCAACTGGTTCTTACTACATGGATGCGGATCTTACCAACTATATCAAGGAACAGTATCCAATGGTAAAGTGTGCTGTTGCTACTTGCTGGGAGGAAGGCCCTAAGGCTTACCACACCTGTAACAACTCTTGGTACACCTTATTTGACGGCGGCCCATGGGCACCATGGATTCCATCAAAGCAGAACACCCATGCTCCAGCAGCCAACGCAGCTGAGGATAGTGGTATCGTAGCAATTCCACACTTAAGCCGTGACCTCATTGCTTGCTACGATGGAAATGGTTCTAACTTCGGAACCCATCCACAGAACGTTCTCCGTGGTATGATTTATGATACAAAGACATGGGAGTTCCCATATCTTTACAACTTAATTGATCAGTATCGTTCTCTTGAAAAGTACAACAATGGATATGCTTACAACATGATGTTCGTAGGACCAGGTTGGATGAACAAGATGGGACGTTGGGAGCAACCATACGAGTTACTTCTTAAGTCATACTCTGATGGATGTGCTTACTACGGCAAATTGAAGAAGGAAGGCAAGCTCCTTGACCTCACCATGTCAGAGTTCGCTGACTACTACAGAGAGAAGAAGGGTGTGAATGCTGGCAACTACAATGAGCCAGAGTGTGCACCATGGAGAGATATCCTTTACGGATCAGACAAGCAGGTATTCTGGTATGCTGACCCATACATGAGAGCATGTGTGAATATGGATCAGGGCGGCGCTATCGTTGACCTTCGTCCATATGTAGCTAAGCTTGAGTGGCCAGTTGGTATTGGAACCAAGCATGTACAGGATGCTTCTTATCCATTCTTAATTCAGGAGAAGTACCGTGCAGGTTACTTTACCCACTATGCTGGAGCAGGTACCGTTCGTTCTGCAAAGCTTTCTTGCAACGGTGAAGAGATTGACCTTTGCCTTTGCCCAACCAAGTCTCACTTCTCTGAGGAGATGATTGATGGCAAAAAGAATCGTGTTCTTACCCTTGATCCAGTTGAGATCAAGTTCGCTAAGTGCACCATCAAGCTTCAGACCAAGGAGTACTTCGAGGAAGGCGCTTCTAACATTAAGATTGAGCGTAACATCCTTGAGATGAGTGATCCAACTGCAGAGGTATACTTAGATGAGTACATTACCGCATGCTATGGTACAACTGAGTATCCAGAAGATATGACAGGCATTATCCTTGAGGCAGTTGGCGGAGATGCACCAGCAACCATCAACTACGAGTACAAGTGCCGCGATGCTAAGAGCAACGGTGCAACTAAGGTTAGTGCAATCATCCCTGCAATTCAGACCGGTGTCAACATGACAGCAAGTGC
>JAZQQA010000203.1:0-6117 GCA_045628825.1 Agathobacter sp. | reverse complement strand
ACCGAAAATTACTTCCGTATATTTATGGGCCTTCGACTGATACTCATTGGAAAAATTAAGGTCAATATCAGGCTCCTTATCACCCTTAAATCCAAGGAAGGTCTCAAATGGAATATCAAAGCCTTCCTTTGACATTGGTCTACCACATTTTGGGCAAATAGCATCTGGCATATCACATCCACCGCGTCCACTGAAGGAAAGTACAAGTTCAGAATCAAAATCACTGTACTTACAGTGGGTACAAAGGTAATGCGCATGCAGTGGGTTTACTTCTGTAATACCAGCCATCGTTGCTGCAAAAGAAGAACCAACCGAACCTCTGGAGCCAACCAAATATCCATCTTCATTGGATTTCCACACAAGCTTCTGTGCGATGATATACATAACCGCATAGCCATTACCAATGATTGAATTCAACTCACGGTCCAGTCTCTCTTGTACAATTGGAGGAAGTGGATCTCCATACATATTGTGCGCCTTGGTATAGCAAATAGTACGAAGCATCTCATCTGAATTCTCAATGACTGGAGGACACTTGTCTGGTCGTACTGGAGAAATACGCTCACACATATCCGCAATTTTGTTGGTATTGGTAATAACAACCTCTTCTGCTTTTTCAGAACCAAGATACTCGAATTCCTTTAGCATTTCCTCTGTCGTTCGAAGGAATAAAGGTGCTTGATCATCTGCATCATCAAAGCCTTTTCCTGCCATAATAATGCGCCTATAAATCTCATCTTCCGGATCCAAGAAATGTACGTCGCAGGTTGCCACGACAAGCTTTCCAAATTCTTCTCCAAGCTTCACGATTTTCTTATTAATATCGATAAGGTCTTGCTCAGTTGCAATTGGACTATCCTCGTCACGTAGCATAAATGCATTATTGCCAAGTGGCTGAATTTCTAGATAATCATAGAATTCTACAAGTCTTGAAATTTCTTCCTCTGGTCTACCATTTAATATAGCACGATACAATTCACCAGCTTCACAAGCCGAACCAATCAGTAGTCCGTCATGATATTTTAAGAATTCACTCTTTGGAATCCTTGGTCTTCGATTGTAATACTTGATATGAGATGAAGACACCAAATGGTATAAATTGGTTCTTCCCTGATCACAGGTAGCAAGAATGATCGCATGATAAGAAGGCATTTTTCGAATGGTCTCTGGAGAAGAACAATCAAAAGCATTCACATCATCCAAATTATTTGCCCCACGCTCCTTAAGCATGGCAATTAATTTTACAAAAATCTCAGCCGTACAGCCTGCATCATCAACCGCACGATGATGGGTATCTAAAGATACATTAAGTGCCTTTGCAACCGTATCCAATTTAAATCGATTCAGCTGTGGCAACAAAAGACGAGACATTGCAACGGTATCCACAACGGTTGGATCAAAGTCAATTCCTAAATCATTGCAATTTTTAGAAATAAAACTCATATCAAAATCTACATTGTGGCCAACCATCGTTGCACCCTGACAAAAGTCGATAAATCGTGGCAATATCTCATCGATTTTTGGCGCAGACTGCACCATCGAATCATTGATGGTTGTCAATTGTTCAATACGATATGGAATCGGAACCTCTGGATTCACAAAGGTAGAGAAACGATCTACAATCTCACCATTTTCCACGCGTACTGCACCAATTTCAATTATCTTATTTGAGTTTGGGCTAAAGCCTGTTGTCTCAAGGTCAAATACTACATATCTATCGTCTAAGGACTGACCACGGCTTTTGGTAACAATGGTTTTTAAGTCATCGACAAGATAAGCTTCCACACCGTAGATCAGTTTAAAATCAGGCACCTTTTCAACCACATGGTTAGCCTCAGTAAATGCCTGCACATCACCATGGTCCGTGATTGCAATGGCTTTATGTCCCCATTTCATGGCACGTTTTACAATGTCAGATACTTCTGAAACGCCGTCCATATCACTCATCTTGGTATGACAATGTAATTCCACACGTTTTTCTACTGCCGTGTCCATACGTGAAGCCGTAAAATCACTTAGCTTTTTAATACCGATAATATGACCAACCGTTAGATCGTTGTCATACTTATCGAGCTCAACACTACCAAAGACCTTTACAAATTTGCCTGGACCAATTCCGTCCAAGAGTTCTTTCAGATCTTCATTTTTTGCAAAAAGCTTAACCATTATGGTATCTGTGAAATCCGTAACTGCAAAAGATACAATGGTTCTTTCATTACGAATTTCTCTTGTCTCTAAGCTTAATACTTTGCCTCGGATAACCGTCTCACCAATTGGTCCATCAATTTTACAAATATCAATTGGGTCCTCTTCAAAATCACGTCCTACGATTACATCTGGATTCGTGCTCTTTTCTGCATTTTTACCTTCAAATTTACGGCGGAATTCGCCTCTTTTTTCAAAGGTTGGTTTTGCTTTTGCAACTTTTCCTTCATCAGTCGGTACTTTTGCATCATTTTTGCCAGCACTATCCTTGGCAGTTTCGCCATCCTTGCCATCCATATCTTGTGTTTTGTCACCAAGAAAACCGGTGGCTTCAGGTGCGTCAGCATTGGCTTGTGCAACTCTTTCCATGATGTTTCGAACCTGTAGTTGAATTTGCTCCTCTGCATGTCTACGATATTTGCTTTCTTCTGGTTCTTTATAGTCAACAGAGACGATTAAATCCATACCACAACGGTCGCAAAATACTTTTTCAAGGAAAGAAATAAGCTCATCTGTACGATTCTCAGCAACAATGGTGCGATCTAGGACCAAATCCATATGTCTTGCATCCGAAAAAGAAATTTTGCCACTTTTTAAGAGGTTATATTCCATTACAGAAAAGGATTTTAGTTCTTCATAGATGCTATCCTTATAAATGTCCCACAAATTTTGAGGCGTATATTGCTCTGATAAAGAAAAACGCTCAATGACTTTTACTGTCATTTCACGATTATGGAAGATTTGCTTACGAATCTCGTTCTCTAAGGTCCAGATATGTGGTTTTTCAATCAAATGAGTGGCATGCAAATAAATGCGAATGTGAGTTTGCTCACGATTCGCACTTAATTTTGTCACTTCTACATTTTGAAATAAACCTTTTAAATCCCCTTGCAACTGCAAAGTAGGAAACGCCTCAAAAAACGATTTTACCATTTTATTATTTACCCCAATGGTCTAGTTCATATTTTAATTCTGCCAGTAATTGCTCTTCTGGAACCTTTTTAAACACTTCTCCATGCTTAATAATAAGTCCTTCACCAATTCCACCAGCAACTCCAAGATCCGCTTCCTTCGCTTCTCCCGGACCATTTACAACACAACCCATAACAGCGACTTTAATGTCCAAATCATATTGCTCCACCAAATTCTCAACTGAATTGGCAAGACCAATCAAATCAATCTGTGTTCTTCCACAGGTTGGGCAAGAAACCACTTCAATACCACCCTTTCGATAGCCCAAAGTGCGAAGAATAAGTTTTGCAGATTTAATCTCTTCGATTGGATCTCCTGTCAGAGAAACGCGAATGGTATCTCCAATTCCCTGACCTAAAATCATACCAAGTCCAACAGAAGATTTGATATTACCTCTTGTTAAGGTTCCAGATTCTGTAATTCCAACATGAAGTGGATAAGGTGTTTTATCCGCAATCAATTCATGGGCCTTCACACACATAAGTACATCCGATGACTTAATACTTATGACAAGATTATCATAGCCCATATCCTCAATTAGTTTTACCTTATCAAGCGCAGATTCTACAATTCCTTCTGCTGTAACACCATGATATTTGGCCACCAATTCTTTTTCCAAGGAGCCACTATTCACGCCTACGCGAATTGGAATGTTTCGTTCCTTTGCTACATCTACAACAGCTTGCACTCGCTCCACTGCACCAATATTGCCAGGATTAATACGAATTTTATCTGCACCATGCTCCATGGCTGCAATTGCAAGCTTATAGTCAAAATGAATATCTGCAACAAGCGGAATTGAAATCTGCTTCTTGATTTCTTCCAAAGCAACGGCTGCTTCCATGGTAGGAACCGCACAACGAATAATGTCACAACCAGCTGCTTCGAGAGATTGGATCTGTGCAACTGTCGCAGCAACATCTTCAGTCTTGGTATTTGTCATAGATTGAATAAGGATTGGATTTCCACCACCAATCACACGATTTCCAATTTGAATTGCTTTGGTGTTTCTTCTTGTCATATCCATAAGAAGATCCTCCTAAATAAATAATTTACGAATATCATTAAACATGATGAATACCATCAAGGCCAGCAAAATTACTATGCCGATAAAATGCACCATGCCTTCCTTATCAGGATCAATCTTTTTACCACGAATCGCTTCTATAATCAAAAATACCAAGCGTCCACCATCCAATGCTGGAATTGGAAGTAAATTCATTACACCAAGGTTGGCTGACAAAAGAACAGCATAATAAAGCATATTGAGGAAAGCATAAAAATATCCGTCAGTACTTACAGATTCTTCATAGACATCTCCTACCGCTTTCACAATACCAACTGGACCACTCATATCATTGACTGATACGCCACCTGTAAACATCATCTTAAGACTTTCGATGGTAGTATAAATCCAATAACGAACCTCGCACACAGCAAAACCTAGATTCTGAAAAAGGTTTCCCTTTTCATAACGGCCACTTCCAATAAATCCATAAAGATAACGACCAGATTCTTCGTCAAACTTTGGTGTTAATGTCGTATGATACTTCACACCATCACGCTTATAGGTAACATCCGTTACCTCACCATAATGGAACATGGTATATGCACTGACTTCGCGATAAAAATAGATACGATGACCATCCAATTTGATAATCTCGTCTCCCGCTTGAATTCCAGCCTCTTCCGCAGCATAGCCCTCTAAAACACCACTTAATATCGGACGATCATAACCAATGCAACAAATTATTACAAAGGAAAAGACAAAGGCCATAATAAAATTAAATACAGGACCAGCTGCAACTACAGCAATTCTTGCCCAAACTGATTTGTTTGGAAAAGCTTTTGGATTATTGGAATCCCCATCTTCTCCTTCCATCATGCAAGCGCCACCAAAAGGAAGTAGCTTAAGGGAATATTTGGTTTCTCCCTTGGTAAAGCCTAAAATTGTAGGTCCAAGTCCTAAAGAAAATTCATTCACTTGAATTCCATTTGCCTTTGCTAAAAGGAAATGACCCAATTCATGAAATAAAATAATAATACTAAATACAAGTAACGCTATAATAATTTTCAAAATAAATTACCACCTGTGATTGATAAAATCGTAGGTTGCCTGTTCTGTTTCCAAAATTTGTTCAACCTGCGGATTAGAAATAAATGGAATCTGCTCCATAGAAGCTTCAATGATTTCCGTAATGTTAGGATAGCTTATTTTACGATCTAGGAAAAGAGCTACCGCTTTTTCATTTGCAGCATTAAAGACAGTCGGAACATTTCCGCCTAAAGTCATTGCCTTGTATGCAAGCGCTAGGCCTGGGAAATTCGTAAGATCTGGTGCCTCAAAGGTTAATTGTCCAAGCGCAAACAAATCCAGTGGTTTTCCTGATAATGGTCTACGATATGGATAATACAATGCATATTGAATCGGTAAACGCATATCTGGGGTTCCAAGCTGCGCAATGACTGCACCATCTTCATACTCTACTGCAGAATGAATGACAGACTGCGGGTGTACCACAACTTGAATTTGGTTAAGTTCTACTCCGAACAACCATTTTGCCTCCATAACTTCAAGACCTTTATTCACAAGAGTAGAAGAATCAATGGTAATTTTTCTTCCCATCTCCCAGTTTGGATGCTTTAGAGCATCCTCTACCTGAATATTGACAAGTTCATCCTTACTTCTCCCTCTAAATGGTCCACCAGACGCTGTTAAAAGGATTCTATGAATTTTGTTATGGGCATTCCCTTGAAGTGACTGAAATATAGCACTGTGCTCGCTATCAACAGGTAAAATTTGAATGCCCATCTTCTTAGCCAAAGGCATAATAATATGTCCTGCCGTTACTAATGTTTCCTTATTAGCTAATGCTATATCTTTTCCTGCTTCAATTGCCGCGATAGTAGGTCTGATTCCAATCATTCCAACAACTGCTG
>JAZQQA010000202.1:0-3343 GCA_045628825.1 Agathobacter sp. | reverse complement strand
GCAAACGTGCTTGATTCATCTAGACTTTGGAGAAAGGTCGTAGAAGAAGTCGCAAAGGATTATCCAGAGGTCTCTTATGAGCATATGCTTGTCGACAACTGTGCAATGCAGCTTGTAAAGAATCCAGCACAGTTCGATGTTATCTTAACAGAGAATATGTTCGGCGATATCTTATCGGATGAAGCTTCTATGGTAACAGGTTCTATCGGAATGCTTTCATCTGCAAGTCTTAACGATACCAAGTTTGGTCTTTATGAGCCAAGCGGCGGATCTGCTCCAGATATTGCTGGAAAAGGAATTGCTAATCCAATCGCAACCATTCTTTCAGCAGGCATGATGCTTCGTTACACCTTTGATCTTGATAAGGAAGCAGATGCAATTGAAGCAGCAGTAAAGCAAGTATTGAAGGAAGGCTACAGAACCATCGACATCATGCCACAAAAGGGTGAAGATGCAACTGGTATTGAGCAGGTTGGCACCGCAAAGA
Organism: Agathobacter sp.; assembly: GCA_045628825.1. Classification (GTDB taxonomy): domain Bacteria; phylum Bacillota; class Clostridia; order Lachnospirales; family Lachnospiraceae; genus Roseburia. The sequence continues at coordinate 2,856 of JAZQQA010000202.1, read as the reverse complement.
TGGGCGATTTAATCGCTGCAAGAGTGTAAGAAATTTCCTGAACTATATCATAATTCCTATGTTGCTTTTTAGAACAGAAATGATATAGTAGAAAAAATGATATTTTTTTGACAATCAAGGAGAATTCAACGCGATGGACTGTCAACAAATGTCACATGGTATTTATACAGATGTGACATTTGTTGACAAGTCAAGCGGGTCGAATAGGCCCGCGACATAAATGAGCAAAATTACTTCAAAGAAGTAATTTGCGAATTTGAGAAGCGTTGAAAGTAAAATGATGATGAGGAGAGTCAATTATGCAGAGTGATAACGCAAGAGCTGGTATGCAGCAAGCACCAGCAAGAAGTTTGTTTAATGCACTTGGATTTACCCAGGAAGAAATGAAGAAGCCTATGGTCGGAATCGTAAGCTCATACAATGAGATTGTTCCAGGCCATATGAATATTGATAAAATCGTAGATGCAGTTAAGCTCGGTGTTGCTGAGGCTGGTGGTGTACCAGTCGTTTTCCCAGCAATCGCTGTATGTGATGGTATCGCAATGGGACATGTAGGAATGAAGTATTCCCTTGTTACCCGTGACCTCATTGCTGACTCAACAGAGTGTATGGCAATTGCTCATCAGTTCGATGCACTTGTTATGGTTCCAAACTGTGACAAGAATGTGCCTGGACTTCTTATGGCAGCAGCAAGACTCAATCTTCCTACTGTATTTGTATCTGGTGGCCCAATGCTTGCAGGTCATGTACATGGACAGAAGAGAAGCTTGTCATCTATGTTCGAGGCTGTAGGTTCTTATGCAGCTGGAACTATGACAGAAGACGATGTAGAAGAGTTTGTTGAGAAGGTATGTCCTACCTGTGGTTCATGCTCAGGTATGTACACTGCCAACTCTATGAACTGTCTGACAGAAGCACTTGGTATGGGACTTCGTGGTAACGGAACCATTCCAGCCGTATATTCAGAGCGTATCCGTCTTGCAAAGCATGCAGGTATGGCAGTTATGGATCTTTGGAGAAAAGGCATCACTGCAAGAGACATTATGACTAAGGATGCAATCATGAATGCACTTACTGTTGATATGGCACTTGGATGCTCTACCAACTCTATGCTTCACCTTCCTGCAATCGCACACGAGATCGGATTTGATTTCGATATCGCTTTTGCAAACCCAATTAGTGAGAAGACTCCAAACCTTTGTCACCTTGCTCCAGCAGGTCCTACTTATATGGAAGACCTTAATGAGGCTGGTGGTGTATGGGCTGTTATGAAGGAGCTTGCAGATATTGGACTCCTTAATACTGATTGTATGACCGTTACTGGTAAAACGGTTGGCGAGAACATCGCAAATGCAGTCAATCGCAATCCAGAGGTTATCCGTACAGTAGATAATCCATATTCTAAGACCGGTGGACTTGCGGTTCTTAAGGGTAACCTTGCACCAGATGGATCTGTTGTTAAGCGTTCTGCTGTGGTAGACGAGATGATGGTTCATGAAGGACCAGCTCGCGTATTTGACTGTGAAGAGGATGCAATCGCAGCAATCAAGGGTGGCAAGATTGTAGCAGGAGACGTTGTTGTTATCCGCTACGAAGGACCTAAGGGTGGCCCTGGTATGAGAGAAATGTTGAACCCAACCTCAGCAATTGCTGGTATGGGACTTGGATCATCGGTTGCTCTTATTACCGATGGACGTTTCTCAGGTGCAAGCCGTGGTGCTTCTATCGGACATGTATCTCCAGAAGCTGCTGTTGGCGGACCAATTGCCCTTGTAGAAGAAGGCGACATTATTAAGATTAATATTCCTGCAATGACACTTGATATTGCAGTTTCTGACGAAGAGATGGCAGCACGTAAAGCAAAGTGGCAGCCAAGAGAGCCAAAGGTTACAACCGGATATCTGAAGAGATATGCAAGTCTTGTAACAAGCGGCAACAGAGGAGCAATCCTTGCACTTCCAGGAGAGCAGTAATCAATCATTTTTACAGGAAAAAGGATACACAAAATGCAACTGAATGGATCACAGATATTAATTGAGTGTTTGAAGGAGCAAGGCGTGGATACCATCTTCGGTTATCCAGGCGGAGCAATTCTTAACGTATACGACGAACTCTATAATCATCCAGAGATTAAGCATGTGCTTACTTCTCATGAGCAAGGCGCAAGCCACGCTGCAGATGGTTATGCAAGAAGCACAGGAAAAGTTGGTGTTTGCTTTGCAACCAGTGGACCTGGAGCAACCAACCTGGTAACAGGTATTGCAACTGCCTATATGGATTCGGTTCCAATGGTAGCAGTTACCTGTAACGTTACCGTACCACTTCTTGGTAAGGACAGCTTCCAGGAGATTGACATCGCGGGAATTACAATGCCAATTACCAAGCACAACTTCATTGTAAAGTCCGTTGAGGATTTGGCACCAACCATGCGTCGTGCTTTTGCTATTGCAAGAAAGGGTCGTCCAGGTCCTGTTCTTGTAGATATTACCAAGGACGCAACTGCTGGGAAAACAGATTATGTACCAGTTACCATTGATATTGAGAAGGAATGCCATGATGTTCCAGTTGCAACCGATGAGGAAATCGAGTCAGTTGCACATATGATTGCAAAGGCAAAGAGACCATACCTTTTTGTAGGTGGTGGAATCAATATCTCTGGAGCAAGTCCAGAGCTTCTTGCTTTGGCTGAAAAAATGGATGCTCCAGTCTGTGATACCATGATGGGTAAGGGCGGTTTCCCAGGAAATCATCCTTTATATACTGGCATGCTTGGTATGCATGGTACAAAGACATCGAATTATGGTGTTACCAATTGTGATTTACTTCTTGCAGTTGGTGTACGATTCAGTGATCGAG
>JAZQQA010000201.1:0-3539 GCA_045628825.1 Agathobacter sp. | reverse complement strand
AAGTGCACATGGGAAAACATGTCCGCCGTTGTAATCGGTGTGCTCACCAATTAAATTCACACGACCCGGTGCAAAATATACAGCGATGTCGCCCTCTGCCCCAAACTTCTCTTTGAACTTTTCTAATAATTTGTTCTGCATATTGCTTCTCCTTTATAAAACATTCAATATATGTGTTTTATGTTTCCTTTTATTTTACTAATCTCATTATATCGTGGCATTTTTCCTGCGCAATAGCATTTGCCCAAGTTGCAACATAAGGCCGTTAACATGCAACAAAATTACATATTTACGGCCTTAATCTGTTTTTCAATATCCTATTTCTTAAAGTCACGAATCAAGTCAAATGCTGGCAAAATGTTACCATCATAATCGAAAAGTGCCTGATTTGCCCACTCATTTCCACATGGGCCTGGGTCGTTCATGTACTTAAGAGATGCTGGTGTTGCCCAGCCACTTCCTGGTACTGGAATCCAAGCAGGTTCCCACCAGAAGAATCCCTTGCCATGATTTCCTTCTACCTTGGCTACACGCTGTAAGAAGTCTGCCACAAAGTCACACTGTCCCTGAATGGTCATCGGATAATCGATGGCGTCAATCAGATGTGGGCGGGTAGCATAGCCCTTACGCTCCTCGTCAGAGAGGCCTTCGTAGGACTTGTAATCCTCCATAGTGTATCCCATAGATACCTCTGCAACAATGATGTCCTTGTTGTAGCGCTTTGCAATATCGTTCATATTGAATTCTAACTGATCAAGTCTTCCATGCCAAAATGGATAGTAAGACATGCCAATGTAATCAAAATCTGCACCATCATTTGCAAAGTAGTTATCAAACCATCTGCGGTACAACTCATTATTGCCACCATTGTCCAGATGAATCATAATTGGAACCTCTGGTGCTTCTTCGCGACAAGCCTCAATGCCTGCGCTGACAAAGCTTGCTACATTGGCATAGTTGTCAATGATGCCATCCTCTTTGGTCCAAAGGCAACCCTCTGGCCACAGCAAACCATTGGAAAGCTCGTTGCCCACCTGGATCATATCCACGCGCACACCTGCATCAAGAATGGCTCTTAAGCTTTCCTTGGTAAATTCATATACAGCAGCCGTAAGTGCAGTAGCATCAAATTGCATCCACTGCTTTGGCTTAATTTGCTTTCCAGGATCTGCCCAGAAGTCGCTGTAATGGAAATTCAACAAAATACCAAGGCCTGCCTCTGTCACCTTTTTTCCAATGGCAATGGTTGTGGCGAGATCATTGTTTCCAGCGCCATATGGCTCTCCATCCAATGAGCATGGATCATTCCACAGACGAAGGCGAATGGTTTCTACGCCATAATCCTTCATAATAGTGAGAATGTCCTTCTCTGTCCCATGGTCAAAATACTTTGCGCCACACTTTTCCAATTCATCCAGTGTAGACAAATCCATTCCTTTGATAAACTTTTCCATGCTTATCCTCCTACCAACCACGTAATGCAGTAATATGGTAATTCAATAGTTTACGCTCATAAGAATCTGGATTAATCTTCCACTGATATGGAGAAGTATCCAAGAACTTCTTAAAGTTACGATTAAAGGTCGATGTTGTTGCAAAGCCACATTTCTGTGCAATCACATCCATTGAGTCATCGGTCTTTTTCATAAGCTCACATGCCATCTGGATGCGAATCAAATTCACATAATCCATAGGGGACATGTTGATATACTCTTCAAAAATGCGACGGAAATGCGTCTCACTTACATTACACTGATCCGCCAAATCTTTGGCCTTGATTGGTCCTGTATAATTGGCATTGATGTAGTCCAAAGCAGGCGTAATCTGAAGAAGACTGCTTGGCTTTGGCTGCACCTCGGTCACATGATTAAGGTTCTCATGCTGCCGCATCAGCTCTAGCATAAGATTCTCAAGATAACGCTTCATCATAGGGCGATAATGACTTTTCTTCTCCACAGCCTCACTGATAATCGCATCTACAAGGTTCGCTAGGCTCTTTTGCACCCCTGCATTTGCAAACAAAGGTGCATGGTTGATGGCTTCTAAGACTTCATTCTGATATACCGGGTTTTCTGGGAAAAGTTCCCTTACTATCTGTTTTGGATCAAAGAAAATGTACTCCCAAAAATTTTCTTCTTCCCCATAGCTTACGGTTACATGAGGATAGTTTTCCGGCAAAATGGTAAGGGTTCCTGTACTATATTCCTTACGCTCCTGATCAAAATGCATCTCTCCTGCACCGTAACGACATATTCCGATTTCCATCAAATTGTGAAAATGAAGCTTGGTTTCTTCATGTCCGTAGACACGAACCCATGCATCTCCGTGAAGAACAAGAGCTGATTCCCCTTGTGGTATCTCATAAAAACGAAGCTCCATTCCCTCTTTTTTCTTCTTAGCCATATGTTATACCCTTAATTCTTTAATCAAAGTCGAACTTTGTGTAACGCTCGTACATAGCGCCGTAACGCTCACGTACCTTTTCATTCCACTCAAGAATCTTAGCCTCATCGCCTCTAAACTGGCAACGAATGCAGCTGTAGATTCCTGTATCCTTATCTAAAAACATGTCGATGTCGAGGTCACGCATAAAGCATGATGGACATCTGTAATTTAATTTGCCTTTTCCAAGTTGAGCCATGTCGCAAATACCTCCTTGTCAGAAATTCTCTTCTTATATCCAAGCTTGAACATTGGTGAGAATGCATATCCCTCTTCGATGTAACCACATGCCTCTGCACTTGCTGTCATGTTGACACCGGTCTGAATTGCAGGGATGATTGCACTAACCTTAGTTGCACCGTTGCTCTTAGCATCGCGGCACTTGTACTCGTAATTGATGGTTGCTGGTGCATCTCCGCCAACTGCCTCAAGGATGATGCCTGTCATATCTTCTGGATACTCAGTTGTACCATAGCAAGCGGTAATGTACTCATCTAAGTAAATTTCCTCGGTTGGAGTTCCGGTGATCTCTACGATATTTCTTTCAATCTTGATGTTAGAAGCGCCCTCTTCGAAGTACTCCTTGGTTACAACCTTGACAGCACAATCGCGGAATACAATATCCACTGGATCAAGTGTCAGGATGCGATTCTTCTTTCCATCAATCATTTCCTCTGAGAAATGTGCGTGGGTTGGGCATAAGCAAAGATCAACTTCCTCGCCCTTGTAGCTAAACTTTGCTGAACGAACAGTACCTGCTCCAGCATAGTGTGTAAAGTAACCTGCACGATACTTCTCCTGAATCAGGAATGGGTAAGATGCATCCTGTACATGCTTGGTTCCAATACCAACTGGCCACTCAAGCTTTGCAACATATGGACGAAGGTCTACAATTGCTCCACCCTGGTCCATGTTTACACAGGTTCTCTGATATGGATCGCAGTACCAGAATAGCTGCTTGTCTGATCCGTATAAAATATCTCTCCAAGGTGCACACTCTGGCTCATTGTAGTTGCCAGCATTTACACCCTTCTTCTCTCTGTAGTAGTCAGCAAACTCTGACATGGTAAGGTCAAGGAGCTTGCCTTCCTTCTTCA
>JAZQQA010000200.1:0-13076 GCA_045628825.1 Agathobacter sp. | reverse complement strand
GTCAAAAGCAGGTTGAGTGGTACTTCAATGCCCACAAGCTTTGCTGCCCATTTTGCAATGCCTGGCCAGATATCAAGGATTGCCATGCCAAGGATTAATACCATCCATGCCAAAGCAAATCTTAGATTTAATGCATTTTTTCTAACCTGACGTACAATGCTTACAAATGCAAAGAGAAGCACTACGCCGATGATGATTTGAATTCTAAGTGTCATATATTGTCCTGTCTGCATGTCCATGTACCGACATGCCATTTGCTATCTCTTTTACAGTGCTGCGATGATTACCGCGATACTTACCTTAATCATGTAATAGATGGCTTTGGTTGGAGAGATAGAAGATACCCCTTCTTCTCGCTCGTTCATCACAACTGGAAGCTCCTTAACCTTGGCCCCCTGCTTTAAGAGTGTTACCACACTTTCTGGTTCTGGATAATCCTTTGGATACTGCTCTGCAAACTGCTCAATAATCTTGCGGTTGGTCATACGCATTCCAGAGGTTGGGTCCGTAATCTTAGCCTTGGTACAGAGCTTGATAAGGCCTGTAAAGTAACGAATTCCAAGGCGTCGCATGCCAGAAGACTGAAATCCTTCCTTGGCAATGTAGCGAGAGCCGATTAACATATCAAGCCCCTCTTCTTCCATCTGATGCGCCATAGCCTCTAAGTAGCTAGCATTGTGCTGGCCATCACCGTCGAACTGGACTGCATAGTCGTAGCCATTGTCTCTTGCGTACATATAGCCTGTCTGTACTCCACCGCCGATGCCAAGATTCACTGGCAGGTCTACCACATGAAATCCATGGTCACGACAGATCTGCGCGGTGTCATCCTTGCTGTGGTCATTGATTACCACGTAGTCGAAGGATGGCGCATGCTCTATGATATCATTTACAGTTTTTACAATGTTTCCTGCCTCGTTGTAGGCTGGGATAATTGCGATACATCTTTTTTCCAATTTCTATTTTTCCTCATTTCATCGGAAATTACATTTTTTGAATTTCCGGGGTACGACATTACCACGGAAATCGTATTTTTTGCTTTTCCGATGTTATTTTACGCATTTGGTGCTCAAATCCCGCTTAAATAGGCATCTAGGAAACACTATTTCTGCGTTTTTTACCCCGGAAATTGCAAAATCGTCATTTCCGATGTCTTTTATTCATTATTTTTTGTTTTTTGTACATCGGAAATCGCATTTTTAAAATTCTCGGGGTACAACACCCCAAAAAACACCATTTTTTTACATCGGAAATCACAAAAATGCGATTTCCGGGGTATTTTCCACAAAAAACCATGAAATCAAATGGCCAACCTGCATAGAATACGCCCCGCAGTCGCAACACCGGCAAATGGCAACGTAACCGGCAAAAGTATCACCGGCAAGGGCATTACCCACCAGCAACTTGCACACCACCTTACGGACTACTTCGAAAACAACTTCAAGTAAACTCCGATGACTACATTTCTAAACTTACGGAACCATACGGAGAACTTGCACTGGAACGCAGAAAGTCCCAAGCTTTCCTTGTACTTGTACACCAGCTTCGAATGCTCATCCACATAAGTCTTACGGTCGGATCCAATGAGATTGCCCGTATTGGAATCATGACGAATGGTGAAGCTATTGAGGAGCTCGTGAATGATGAACACATCTCCTGTACAAGCGATTCTTGTCCACATCTCAAAATCCAAAATATAGGTAAAGTCTTTGTCGAAATATCCAATCTCATCAAAGACCGATTTACGAATCAGATTATTGACTGGTGCCCCAAAGAAGTTGTTCCAGATAATGGAGGTCTTTGCAATTTTCTTGCCTGGTACCAAACCACTCTTATGATAGCGGTGGAACTCTCCTGTCTTCTTGCCGTTGATGTCCACAAGTCTAGTGTCAGACTCTGCCATCACAGCCGATGGGTTACCTTCTAGCGCCATGACTTCACGCTCAATTGCCGTTTCATCTAAAAGATCATCGGCGCATACAAGCTTCACATACTTACCGCTTGCTACTTCCAGACACTTGGTCCAGTTGCCTACCATGCCAAGATTGACTTCATTCTCATAGACATGAATTCTTGGGTCCGTGAACTGTCTTACCACTTCTAAGGTATGATCCTTGGACTGGTCATCAATGACATTGATTTCAAGCTCGGTATAGGTCTGGGCTAGAATGGATTCAATTGTTTTTGCTATGGTTGCCGCGCTGTTGTAAGCAGGAATGCTGATGCTTACCAGGGGCATATTCTTATTTTCCATATGATACAATCCTACGTGACTTACACTTTTGCGCCTCAGCGCCTTTACTTACACCTGCGGGTAGGTGCCTTTACTTGCGCACATCGCAGTCTTCTAAAGTATTCTCTTTGGCAATATAAATTGGTCTCTTCTTAACCTCCAAGTATGCCTTAGAGAAGTACAGTCCCAAGATTCCGATGGACAGAAGCTGTATGCCACCCAAGAGAATAATGATACAAACCATCGAAGACCAACCATATGCAGAATTGTGGTAGATCAGCTGACGAATCACGATAAAAATAATTGCAATCAGCGAGATTCCACACATGCTTGCTCCAAGCACGGATGCGATGTAAAGTGGCGCTTCTGAAAATGCCACGATACCATCCAGCGAATATTTAAAGAGCTTCCAGAAGGACCACTTGGTCTCTCCTGCTACACGCTCTACATTTTCAAACTCAATCCATTTAATCTTAAAGCCTACCCAGCCAAAGAGTCCCTTAGAAAAACGATTGTATTCTTCCATGCTCATAAGGGCATCTACATACTTGCGGTTCATAAGGCGGTAGTCTCTTGCGCCATCCATAAGCTCTACATCAGAAATCTTATTCATAATCTTGTAGAACTTTCTTGCGAACCAGCTACGAATTGGTGGCTCACCCTTACGGGTTACGCGACGGGTTGCTGCAGAATCATAGCCCTCTTCTGTCACTGCCTTATACATTTCAGGAAGCAGCGCTGGTGGATCCTGAAGATCCGCATCCATAATGGCTACATAATCTCCCTTGGCATTGCTAAGACCTGCATACATAGCAGACTCTTTACCAAAGTTTCTTGAGAAAGAGATATAGTCTACCTTCACATCCTCTGTTGCACTCTCCCGAAGCGCATGAAGGGCTTCTAAGGTGCCATCCTTAGATCCGTCATCGACAAAGAGGAGTTCTAGTTTCTGTTCTGGCATTGCCGCTGCAGTCTTCTTTATCTCCTCATAAAAATATGGAATTGCTTTTTCCTCGTTGTAACAAGGTACTACGATGGTAATTGTGTCCATAGATTATCCTCTCGCGCATGGTCTATTCCCACGCAATGTCATATCAAATATCTATCGCGTCAGCCTCTTCTCAAATCTAAGCTCGGAAGACACTTTCGTATCTACTTACGATATAATCCCAGCTATAATTCTCTCGAATTCTTGCCTTGGCCTTGGCACCATATGCTTCGATTTGTTCTGGCTCCTGCGATAAACTGTCGCAAGACTCAATGGCACGGGCAAGACTTCCTCCATCCTTTGTCCAATAGATGGCCGCCTCTTCTCCCACCTCGTGGTTGAATCCCACATCGAGAAGCAGATTAAGCTTGGTAGTGCTAAGGGCTTCCAGTAAGCTTGGATTGGTGCCGCCCACCTCATGTCCATGAATATAGCCATAGGCATTCTCGCGAATCATGGTAAGGAGCTCTTGATCATACACAGTTCCCACGAACTGAATACGCTCATCCCTGGAAAAATGAATGGTATTCTCAAGTTCCTTAAAAAGCTTCTCATTCTCTGTGGTAACGATGGCAAGCTTCTTTCTGGTGGAAGACCACATGAATTCCTGAATGATGGTCTTAATATTATTTTCTGGAACGAAGCGTCCTACCACCAGGTAGTAATTATTTGCTTCCAGTCCCTTTTCCTTGAGCCACTGTGTGTAGCGCGCTTCTACGCCAAGCCCTCGTACCTCTTCCTTGGTCAAGACACCGTCTGCTAGTGCTTCCGCCATGGCTTGTGGATCCACCTGCGGTCTTTTTATTTCTACATCCGCTCCATAAGCGATAAAGGTGGTCTTTGGCGCATACTTGGCATAGGTTTCCCTAATATATTTCTCAATGTTCTTGCTATCGCAGATGAGTAGATCCGCGTGCTTGACCATGAGTTTTTCTGAGAACTTCCAATAAGCTCTTACTGGCTTGCTCCATTTGCTTCGCATCCACTCGTGTCCGTCTGGGTTCACATAAAGTTCGCCGCCCAGCTTATGAATGGCCTTTTTGTAGTGTCCAGCAAAGGGTCCAATACGGCATGCCAATACATAGAAAACAGGGCGTGATGTCGCGCCCTCATTTCTTAAGGTTTTCCAGATTCGGATGCTTCGTGACAGTGCCTTGCAATCATAGAGAATTGCTTTGGCTGGCCCAAGGCTTGGAACCTTCACATCAAAGCACTTTGCATCATTGTATTCGTACTCGCCATCATGGTCAGAGATACGGGATATGTGATAACAGATCTGGTTGTCTTTTCGATATGCAGTTAGTTTCTCTACAAAGGTCTCAAAGCCGCCATACTGGGCTGGGATTCCCTTGCTACCTACGATAAATACGTGCTGCATGTAGTTTCCTTTACGGAGTTTATTTGGATCCTTTTCCTGTAAACACAACCCCAAGGGTTTGGAATAGAATCTTGATATCCAGAATTAAGGTCCAGTTCTCGATGTAAGCGGCATCCATTTCCACAACCTTCTCGAAGTTCTTGATATCACTTCGACCGCTGACCTGCCAGAGTCCTGTGATGCCAGGCTTCATGGAAAGTCTGATCTTGTGATGCAATGCATACTGCTCATACTCATTCACTGTTGGTGGTCTGGTTCCCACCAGGCTCATGTCTCCCTTTAAGACATTTAAGAACTGCGGAAATTCATCCAAGCTTGTCTTTCGAATGAAATTACCAATGCCTTTTCCTGGGCCTTTTTCGCTTCCGATGATACGTGGATCGTTCTCAAGCTTGAACATCAGTCCATCAATTTCATTCTGATCCATCACTTCGGCTAAGCGCTCTTCCGCATCCATATGCATAGAGCGGAATTTATACATTTTGAAAGGTCGGCCATTTTTTCCGATTCTGGTCTGGGTAAAAAAGGCTGGACCTGGGCTTGCAATTTTGATTGCTGGTGCCACAAAGATGTAAATGATGCCAGTAAGTATCACTCCAATGAGTCCACCCACAATATCGAGGGCTCTCTTTAGAGCAATCTGCCATCCCGTGGCTGTTTTTACCGCTGCAGTAACGACATAGGCTTCACCCATGCGCTCCATGAGCTGATTTGGCAAGTCATCTGGTAAAAATCCCATGCCTACGTGTACGGTGATTCCCATACCAAGGAAGAGGTCAATCTGTGTATTGAGTTCCTCCTGACTGCCATAGGTATCGATGTAGACTTCGTCCACAACGTTTTGTCTTACATATTCCAGAATTGCTTCCTTGCCACAAAGGACTGGTACATCGCTCTTAAGAGGCAATTCCTCAGTAAACTCATCCCCCGGAACTGCTACTACCGTAACACGATAGCCTCTCCAGGTCTTCTGGTAGAGCTTTTCAATGACCTGTCCTACATGACCATTTTCGGCAAGGACAAGCATGTGGCTCTGGTTCTTCTCTGCGGTCAGTCTTGCACGCACGGTTCTTTTTAGCACCAGTCTTCCAAAGAGACAGAAGATAACTGCAAGTCCCCAGCTTAAGAAGAATACGGTTCGTGAGAAGGCATCCGTCTCCTGAATGGTGTATTCATACACCAAAAGGAGTAGTTGCACGATGGTCGCATGCTGCACGACCGCTACCAGCTCTTGGGTCTTATTTCGTTGTAAGATGCTCTTATAATTGTTGGTAAAAAGGATTACCACCAAGTCCAGAACGGCCAGCATAATGGCAAGTCGTATGTACAAGGCTGGTAAATATGGAAATACATCCCAGTGTCGTATGATATATGCCAGGATAAAGGCGATTTCCATTGCAACAATATCTAAGATTTCAAAATCCCAGTGCTTTAACCACCCTGGGTTGATTCTCTTATACATGTATTATTCTCCAAGTCCGCCTTCAATATAGCTTACAAGTGAAGCCAATGCGTTTTCTTCTTCCTCTCCATCACAGATTAAAGTGATGGTATCGCCCTGCTTAATGCAAGCGCCAAGTACGGAAAGTACACTCTTTGCGTTGGCAGTGTTGCCATTGTACTCGAATGTAACCTTGCACTTGTACTTCATGGCTTCACGGCACAGATTTCCTGCAGGACGCAAATGAAGTCCAGTTGGATTATTAATTACAATGTCTTGTGATACCATAGTTGTAACCCCCTAATGTTTAAAGCATAACTTTCGTAATGAGTTCCGCAAGCTCCTTTGCGTCCTTCTCAATCTCCGCCTGATTCTTGCCTTCAATCATAACGCGTACAAGTGGCTCTGTACCAGATGGACGAATGAGCACGCGACCTTCGCCAGCGAACTTTGCTTCCAGCTTTCCGATTGCCTCTGCAATCTCTGCGTACTCCATATAAGATTCCTTCTTGTGGTTTGGCACCTTGGCATTGACAAGGGCCTGAGGAAGTACTTCCATCACCTGTGCAAGCTCAGAAAGTGGCTTTCCAGTATTGACCATGACTTCAAGTAAATGAAGTGCAGAAAGAAGTCCGTCTCCTGTGGTGTTGTCATCTAAGAAGATGACGTGTCCACTCTGCTCACCACCGATGTTGTAGCCATTGGCAAGCATGTTTTCCAGTACGTATCTGTCGCCTACCTTGGTCTTCTCCAGCTTGATGCCTTCTCTTTCTGCCATAAGCGTAAATCCAAGATTGGTCATAACGGTTACAACGATGGTGTTCTTTGCCAGAGTTCCCTTCGACTTCATGTAGTTACCTACAATCGCCATGACTTGGTCACCATCTACCATGACACCATTCTCATCCACAGCAAGCATACGGTCTGCATCGCCGTCGAATGCGATTCCCACATTGGCCTTTTCCGATACCACACGGGCCTTTAATTCTTCCATGTGGGTAGATCCACAGTTGGAATTGATGTTGGTTCCGTCTGGATTCGTATGAATTGCGATAAGGTTGGCACCCAAATCCTTTAATGCCTTTACTGATGTATAGTGGCTTGCACCCTCGGCACAGTCCACAACAATCTTAAGACCTGACAGATCTACTGGTACAGTCTTCTTCTCGAATTCTACGTATTCATCTACGATGTCAAAGCGATAATCGATTTTTCCAATACCTGCTCCGGTAGGAAAACTGATATCTGCCATATTGTTCTTGATGTGTGATTCAATCTCATCTTCAAGTTCATCGGAAAGCTTGTAGCCTTCGCCGTTGAAGAACTTGATGCCGTTAAACTCCATTGGATTGTGGCTTGCGGAAATCACAACGCCAGCATCAACCTTATGCTTTTTCGTCAGGTATGCAATGGCTGGTGTAGGTGCTACACCTACATACACTGCATTTGCACCAACCGAGCAGATACCTGCCATCAGTGCGTTCGCAAGCATACCTCCTGAGATTCTTGTATCACATCCTACGATGATGGTTGGCTGATGAGACTTTTCCTTGGTCAGCACATATGCACCAGCCTGTCCCAGCTTCATTGCAAGGTCGATTGTAAGCTCAGTTCCTGCAACACCTCTTACACCATCTGTTCCAAACATTCTTGCCATATATTTCTACTCCTTAATTGTTCCCGGTTGTGGTCTTATCTCCGCTACCAGATTCACTTGAAGTACCGCCGTTTCCAGAGGTGCTTCCTGTATTACTTCCGGCATTATCGCCGCTTGTTCCTGCATTGCCTGTATTGTCAGAACTTCCAGAAGTTCCTGCGCCCGTGCTTCCGCTGGTGTTGCTTCCAGAAGTATTGCCTGAAGCATTGCTACCGCTTCCAGTTCCGTTTCCGCTTGCTGGCTTACCGTCTCCTGCTCCTGCACCGATGACGGAATCCATACCAGCACTTCCTACATCACTGATAATCACCTTAGTCTTGCCATTGACAAGGGTATAAAGTGTCATGCTGTCTGCCAGGCGAAGCTCCACATTGTGCTCACCCTTTGAAAGACCAGACGCATCCAGAATCAAGGTAATGTTGCTTGCGGTTAACTTATCCAATGCATCAGTTGTTCCACCGATGGTAACTGCGATGGTTGCATCCTCGAAGGAAATCTCTTCGTTCTCAGCCAAGCCTTCAATCTGAATACGGCTTGCTGCGATGTTGTAGATTCTCGCCTCGTACTTCTCGATATCTACATCCACATCAATAATGGCGCTAGCTGCATCTACAAGCGTAATGCCATCTGGCAGATACTGTGTGATATCAACAGTTGTCTGAATGCTTGCAGAAAGGCCACTTACATCGATGACTTCCGCTGGGACGTTAATCTTGGTTACACTATTCAGTGCACGACTAGAGCCCTTTACTAAGATTGTCGATGGGCTTGCTGTAATCTCGATGACTGCATAATCATCCATCGGTTTTCCGGTTGAGGCCAAAATGATAGGAAGCTCCTTGGTTCCAAGGACGCTTGCCTCTACCCCAACGGTCTGAATATTCATGGTCAGCTTCGTGGTATCGATTGCAAGGCCATCTGCGGTATAAAGTGTTGGAATCACCTTATCCGATACGGTGGTCGATACGCCATCCACATTGATGGTTGCGACTGCTGATTCAATGGTCTCTACAATGGAAGCTGGTCCAGATACCTTAAGGACGTTAGAGCCTTCAATGGTAACATCACCCAGCGCAAAGCCTTCTGCCACTTCACCATTGGTGTTGGCTACGATGACAAACTGCTTACTCATGAGTTCTTCCAATGCTACACGCAGGTACTTGGACTTGCTGTTGTATTTGAGAGAATTCTCATACTTGCTACTGGTAATCTTAAGCTCAACGGTTCCCACACTGCCTGTGGCATCTGTTGTCATGGTTCCCATATCTGCAGAAGCGGTGAAGTAGCTGTCGTCCAGCTTATCAAGCACGCTTCGCTTTGCAGATACCGTAAAGGTCACCTGGTTGCTACCGTCTAATACTTCAAAATATTTGCCCATGTCAGAGATGACATGCTCGTTCTCAATGACAACTGCGGTGGTAAAGCTCTTGGTCTTCACTGGATCGTCGATGTTGTATACCACAAGCCAGAAGATGAAGGCCAGTGCCACTGCAAGAAGCTTGTATCCGATATTATTTGTCAGAGATTTCAGATGATTTCTTTTCATTCTTAAACCTCCTCATAAATACGTCAAATCCACTTACTTCCTGGCTTCTATGCTGTAAGTAGCGAAGCTTGTCTCTTAAGAAATCCGCATCGATGTCGTGATAAATCTGTCCCTTCATGGCTACAGATACACGACCCGTCTCTTCGGATACTACAATGGTCAAAGAGTCGCTGACTTCACTGATACCAACTGCAGCACGATGTCTGGTTCCCAGATCCTTACTCAGTGACATGCTGTCAGAAAGAGGCAGGTAACAGGTTGCTGATACCACACGGTCTCCCTTAATGATGACAGCACCATCATGCAGTGGTGTGTTCTTCTCAAAAATATTGATAAGCAGCTGGCTTGTTACCTTACCATCTACATCAATTCCGGTCTTTACATATTCGCTAAGCGCGATCTCATCCTCAATTACCATAAGGGCACCGGTCTTTACTCTGCCCATGGCATAGCTGGCCTTAACAAGCTCCTCGATGGTCTCGTCCGAAATCTTCACATTCTCCATGCTATGGACGTTAAAGAATCGTCCAAAGAAATTCTTGGCTCCCAGATTCTCAAGCGCCTTACGAAGCTCTGGCTGGAAGATAACCACAAGGGCAATGAGGCCTACATTGAAGAGGTTCTCTGCCAACCACAGAATGGTGGTCATCTGGAAAATGGCTGCCACAAGTACAAAGAGCATAATGATTGCAATACCTTTAAACAGGTTCCAAGCTCTTGTGGTCTTAACCCAGAGGATTACCTTGTAAAAGAGATAGGATATAATCAAAATCTCAATGATATCGACAAATGAAATTGTGATGTCGCCCATTCCAAGCAGTGCCGTGGCACGGTCGAAAAACTCGGCGATTGTACTAAAAATATTCCTCATTTTAGCGCCTCAAACTACGTGTGTCTTGTTTCTACTCTGCATCCTCAGTCTTTGGAGCAGGCGTACGTTCTATCTTTTTTCCCATAGAAGCGGTGTTGCTAAAACGCTTCACTGTCTTCTCCTTGGAAGGCACCATCTTCTTAGGGATTGCTTTCACATAATAATAATAGTCATCATCCTCGAACTGGGTGCGCTCGGTGCGCGAATAATCCAGATCCATCATGCTAAGCTTAAAGCCGTAGGACAGGATTCCCGACAAAAGGATTCCGATGACAAGCCATACTATTTTGCTGGTAAGTCCCATAACCAGGTAGCCAGTCAAAAGGGCTACAAACTGGAAAAGGATACCCGCTGCAATGGCGATGTTCCATGCGTTTTCGATGTCCAAGCGGCGAATCAGGGTGACAAGCAAGAATGTCACGATGAGAACCGCAATGACAAAAATCATCTCCTTGTTGCCAGTGAGCTGTGCCACAAGGATATTCAGCTTGGACTTGCCTGCGTCTGATGCGGTGTCATTAAGCGCTGCTGCATTCTTATGCACGCCGTCCAAGAAGTAGAACAGCACGGTTCCGCATACCATAGCAACTGCCGATGGAATTGGCTTTGTAAGGCCGCCTGCCACTGGCACAAAGTATGGAACATTGAGCTTAAATGCGATTGGTGTAAGGACTGCTGTATAGCCATGCTTTGGTGCAAAGCGGAAATACATAAAGTAGATCACCACAAAAAGCACGAAGGTCACAAGCAATGCCTCAATGGATAATGCATACATATTCACAAGCACCAAGAGGGCTGCAAAAATGATAGTTGCATTCACTGGAAGCAAGCAGCATACAAGTGCAAGCACCAGGGCCACTGGCAGATTACTAATCTTATGCATGAATCCAATCTGTGTATTGATGATGATGAATAATGTAAGGGCAACTACGAACTTTGCTGCCATAGCAAGGTAGGCTTCATATTCTCCTACAAAACGTACCATGCGATTTTTTATTTCTAAAAACCTTGTCATATCTTCTCCTAGCCTCTGTTTTTCTCGTCGCGGGCATACATCTTATTGATTCTTTTTAGATGCTTGGCGTATTCCTTCACATCGCGTCTGCCCACCTGGAATTTCTGTCGGTACACCACTACCGTCACGATGAGGTATAAGACCTCAAAGATGATGTAAAAAAGGATGGCTCGCACCACGGTTCCTTCTAAGTCCATGCTGCGGAAGGTATCCTCGAAACTCTCCACTGTGCCAAGAACGAAAAGTGCCAGGATTCCCAAGTAAGCAAAAGTCCCGGTAAAAATGCTTTTTAGCACTTCTTTTCCCACGTAATCTCTGCCGTAGTATTCCTCGAATTGGTCGGTTTGGCGATTTGCTTTATCGTCATAAATAGACAGCTGTGTCATCTCTATGACGCGCTCTTCATTGATCATAAAACTGCTCCCAAAATACATTTAGCGCATAAGACGCCATAATTCACACTAATGATACCACAAGAGGCCATAAAAGGAAAGTAAAAAAGACCAAAACAGTCCGTGAGACTGCTTTGGTCTTATGTGCATTCTTACTAAAAAGTATCCATTATTAAATAAAGCGCATGTGGCTACCGCCTGACTTCTTCTTTGGCTGCTCTGGCAATGTGCTTGGCATAGCATACATGGTGCTAAGTGTAGATGCCAGCTTGCCCTTACAGCTGTCACAGAAACGTCCAGTCTTAATGAGTTGTCCGCAGTTTTCACACTCGATACCATCCAGGCTTCCGTCGGAAAGCGATAATCTTTCCTCGCGAATCCACTGCTTAATCTGCTTTACCGTTACTTCGTTCTCTGTCGCAACCTCATCAATGGAAGCACCCTTGTGCTCCTCAAGGTATGCCTTTACCTGCACGAACTTATCGTCCAGCTTCTTACGACATTCTGGACAAATTCTTTCATCGCTTAAGGCATTGAAAAGTCTTCCGCAGCCCCTACAATTCATTACATTCATGGTATAACCCCTCCTATGCTCCTTTTCCTACGCAAATACTGAAGAAATATACTTCTTCCACTCCCGCAGCATGTAGCACTTCTGCCACTGCATCTGCTGTGGCCCCCGTGGTGTAGATGTCGTCTACTACCAATATCTTTTTATATTTTACTATACATTTTGCAACCTGAAAAGCATTTTTCAGATTATTTTTCCTTTCCTTGTCGTTGAGTTCCTTCATTGGGCGGGTGTCGCGGACACGACGCACCAGGCGTCTTTCCAGTGGAATTCCAAATGAATCGGAAAGTACCTTCCCAAGTACTGCTGCCTGGTTGTAGCCACGCCGTCCTTCCTTTTTCCAATACATAGGCACTGGCACAATGGCTTCTGGCGCAATCTGTTCCATCCATTTTCCCCAGATTTCCTGTGCTTCTTCTGCGAAAAACTCGCTGTAACAGCGGCGGTTGTTATACTTGAAGCGATACATACAGCCTCGCATCTCGCCTTCATAGAGAAAAAGGGCGCGACCTTCCTTGATGAGACGATCCTTTTTGCGGCTACAATCGTAGCAATATTCACTTCTATTCGATATCAGGGGTTTGCCACAGCGATAGCAGACGGACTTGCCGACGGGCGTAATGAGTGGCTTACATGCTGCGTGGATGAGGCGGTCTTCTGGGTTCACCAGCTGGTCGCACAAAATGCAGCGGCGTGGAAAGAGGATGGAAAAGCACTCGCGCTGCAAGCTATGCACGCGGCGTGCAGTCGGCTGAATGCCAAATGTTCCTTGACTTGTTCTTGATTCTCGATTCATAAATGCTCCTGTCTCTCTCGGAGCAAACGGACGCCTGGTACTATCATTTTTTCCCAGCGTCCTACGCGCAAACAAACGTCAATTAGTATAGCACAATTCCGTTGACTTTCAACCCCATTCCTACTATAATATGGGAATATTAGGCGTCGCTTTAAAGTGTAAAAGTTTTATGCGATAAAGTGCCGTGA
>JAZQQA010000199.1:0-2687 GCA_045628825.1 Agathobacter sp. | reverse complement strand
ATTACGACGCTGACACTCTGTGCAAGCTAAAGTAATTCGTGTACGCACAACTTCCACCTCCGTTTAAATTCATTGTTTGTTGCCTTATACCCTAAAAAAGGGCATAAAAAAAAGACCTATTTCCAAGCCTAAACACTATATCACGAGATATGTCAAGTGTCAATCACTTTTTTCTAAATAGTTCTCTTGTAAAAAGATACCACAAAATATAGTTGCTTGCAAGGGTTATTTCCTATTATATAGCGATTGCAATTGCCGATATATAGGGTATATAATAAGTATGAATAAATGGACTTATTGCGCCCCGGTGTTATTATACACTTATTTCATGGACGAAAGGAGGGGATTCAATGGCTAAGATTGATAGTGCCTACGACTATTATATGTCGGTCTATGGCGATCAAGTCACTTCCCGCTACGACTCTCACAAGAAGAGCGATCTGCGTAAAGTCTACAATCACATTGTAAAAACTACAAAAGAATCTCCTCTGTATAAGATTACAGATGCGGATGGCGCAAAGCGCATGGCAATCGATATCAAGGAGAATGCTAGAGCAATTCAGAATGTGGTGGCATCCCTTTCTGACAGCTATGGTGAATTCGGCGACTCTTTCCAGAAGAAGGTTGCTGTTTCGTCGCACCCTGATTTGGTTGCGGTTGATTATGTCGGAGACGGCAAGGAGAAAAACAGCGCAGACAACTTCGATGTTGTGGTTGCACGTCTTGCTGGTCCACAGGTCAATACTGGTAATTTCTTAAGAGACAATGCCCTAAGCTTTGTTCCTGGTTCCTATAGCTTTGATTTG
Source organism: Agathobacter sp. (assembly GCA_045628825.1). Lineage (GTDB taxonomy): Bacteria > Bacillota > Clostridia > Lachnospirales > Lachnospiraceae > Roseburia. Next base: position 1,881 of record JAZQQA010000199.1, on the reverse strand, counting down.
GCAACTACCACTTCTGCTTATGAGTTCCAGTTCAATGTTAACGGAGGCGAAACCAATAGCAGCGTGCTGAATAAGCTGTCGAACCTCTTTAATGGTTCCAACCTCGGCGTTATGTCGGAAGTCATTTCTGATGGCGAAGGTTCCAGTGCGATTCAGCTGACTTCTTTGCAGACAGGTCTTGCGCCTGAGGAAAACTATCTGTTTTCTATTACACCAGGTGCTGGACAGGGTTCTATGAATGCCATGAATCTACTTGGCATCAACAACATGACCAAGGCTTCCAGCAATTCCCAGTTCTATTTGAACGGAACGCCACAGGAGTCTTTGTCCAACAAATTTACGATTAACAATGCCTTTGAGCTTACGCTTCTTGGCACTACCCCAGAGGATGAGCCAACAACCATCAGTTTTAAGGCTAACACCGATGCAATCGCCGATAATATCCAAGGACTTGTGGACGCCTTCAACGGTATTTTGGATATTGCCGCTCATTATTCTACGGATGACGAGGACGGCAGGCACTCTGGTTCCCAGGGAAGAAAGCTTGCCTATGACATGAGCAGTGTCGCCCTCTCCCGCAAGACATCGCTCGAGGAAATCGGTCTTATGGTGGCAGACGACGGTCGCCTTTCTATTAATAAGGAAAGACTTGCAGAGGCGGTAGCTGATGACCGCGCTGAAGATACCTTCGACCGCCTGACGAAATTCAAGGATGCCATTGGAGCAAAAGCGGATGGTGCCGCCATTGATCCAATGCACTACGTAGACAAAGTTGTTGTGGAATATAAGAATCCAGGCAAGACCTTCTCCGCACCTTATATCAGTTCCATTTACTCTGGAATGATTTTAGATAGCTTCATATAAAAAACCATCCGATGGATCAAATCCACACCGGATGGTTTTTCTTTTTCTCATGATGCAATTGTTTGATGCAAAAATGCTTACATGCGCACCTTCGCAACGCACTTCTTGATTGGAATCGAAGTGCCATTGATTCTCTGGCCTGGCGCATGTGCAAGATCTGGCTTTAATACCATGTAATCTCCTGCGTGAAGCACCTGCTTCTCCATGTTGCCTGGCTTCTCAAAGAAGATAATATCCTTCTCTGGGTTGTAAGCATCCTTTTCTACAAGTCCAGGAAGACCAACGGTCTCAATAATCTCTTCTCCAGAAATCACCCACTGGATATCTGCATAAACTCTGTGTGCCTCAAGGCGTGCAACACCTGGCTCCTTAGAGTCATATTCCTGAATCATGTAGTAAAAATCATCGTCTACAAAATACTTGCCAACTTCCATAGCAGCAAGATCCTGTTCCTTTAAATAAGCAATTGCCTGCTCAATATTCATCGCTTTGCTCTCCTTTTTCTTTCGCTTTATAAATACTTCTTAAGCTCTGCAATAATCTCGTCGTACTCTGCGTCAGAAAGGAACTTCTCCTTTGGATTCATGGCAAATACTCCGCCCCACTCGTACTCATCGGTATACTTTGGTACAAGATGGAAATGAAGATGATGTCCAGTGTCTCCGTATGCACCATAATTTACCTTGGCTGGTGCAAATGCCTTGTGAATTGCTTCTGCAACATGATTCACATCCTCAAAGTATGCAGCACGCTCCTCTGCAGTAAGCTCAACCATCTCGCTCACATGCTTCTTGTGTGCAACAATCACACGTCCCTTATGGCTCTGCTCTTTGAACAGATACACCTTAGACTCTGGAAGCTCACAAATCTTAATTCCGAACTGAGCAACTAATTCGCCCTCAGCACAATAAGAACAATTCTCGTCAAACATATTATTACCCTCCTTGAAAGCGCTTACAGTATCTTCATTATATATCTACCATCTTGGAAAAATCTATTGTGTTTTTCCACCAAATA
>JAZQQA010000198.1:0-2138 GCA_045628825.1 Agathobacter sp. | reverse complement strand
AAGCTCCACGAGAAGAAGCTTTATACCACACTGAATATTCATCCAGCAGATGGTATTCGTGCATTTGAATGTATGTATGATGAGATGGCTCGCATGATGGGCATTGACCCAGCAACCGAGGAGCCAATCGTTTTTGATATGACAGATCCTAACTACCGTGAGGCCTTCTTTACCTGTGTCAATCACATGTATGAGAAGATGGGCGTTGATTTCTGGTGGTTGGACTGGCAGCAGGGTAGTAAGAGCCGTATTGATGGACTGGATCCACTTTGGCTCCTCAACCACTATTATTATGAGGATATGAAGGCCAGCGGAAAAAGGCCTATGATTTTCTCCCGCTATGCAGGTGTAGGCAGTCATAGATACCCTATCGGCTTTTCTGGTGATACCTTCACAACCTATCGTAGTCTCCATTTCCAGCCGCATTTTACGCTTACCTCCTCAAACATAGGCTATGGCTGGTGGAGCCACGACATTTGCGGTCATATGCATGGCGAGCGCAATCTTGCCATGATGACACGCTGGCTGCAGTTTGGTGTATTTTCGCCAATTATGAGACTGCATAGCTCGGCCAATCCATTTTTCATTAAGGAGCCTTGGAATCTTCCAACGGAGCACCGCCAGATTATGGGAGACTGGATGCGTCTTCGCCACCGTCTCATTCCATATATCTATACTATGAACTATCGTGCCCATAAGGAAGATATGCCTCTGATTCAGCCACTGTACTATCAGTTTTCCCAGGATGCTGCTAGCTATGACGTGTACAATGAGTACCTCTTTGGTAGCGAGCTTTTGGTGAGTCCGATTACGGAGCCTGAGAATGATATGCTGCAGAGGGCATCGGCAGACACTTTGCTTCCAGACGGAAAGTATTATGATCTCTTTACTGGGAAGGCTTATGAGGGTCGCGTGAGACATCGCTTCTACCGTGAGCAGACTTCAATTCCTGTATTCCTGCCAGCGGGCGGCATTTTGCCTTTGGATTTACGAGGAAGAGACGATCTTCATCCAGTAGATAATGACACCACAAACCCAGAGGGCTTTGAGATTCTTGTGGGTGCTGGTGCAGATGGCAGCTTCACCTTGTATGAGGATGATTCCTTGACCAACGATTATGAGCAGGGCTGCTTTGTTACCACACGCTTTGACCTGTCTTATGATGAGGCGCAAAACGCTTTGACCTTTGCTGTTGGACCAGCAGAAGGGGACTTAAGCCTTGTGCCAGAGGAACGTGAGTATCTTCTAACTATCTATGGTGTGGCAGAGTCTAAGGTGCAGATAGAGGGACTTTCTTCTTCTACAACCTGTGCGTGGGATGATGAAAAGCATACCCTTACCATTTCTCTTGGAAAGATTAACACTAGCGCAGGTTGCAAGGTGACAATCGCTGGACTTCGTATGTATCAGACCGATGTGGCAAAAGAAATATTTGATATTTTAAAAAATGCCAAAATGGATTATGATGAGAAGGAGAGAATATACAATAAATTAAAGGGCGCGAAGGATTGGCAAACTTTGGATGCATTGCTTAGGGAATACCCATGCGATGAGACATTAAAGGATGCTCTTCGTGAGGTCCTTGTGGGAGAACAAAAGTAAGTGGTTACGCTAAAAACAATTGCGGCAGAAGCTGGGGTTAGTACCGTTACGGTATCCAATGTGATTCACAAGCGATACGGGAAGGTATCACCGGAGAAGATTGAATTAATCAACGCTATCATTGAAAAATATAATTATGTACCAAACGCCAATGCCAGAAGCTTGGCCAGCAAAAAGTCCAAGATTATTGGTATTATCATTCCATACGTAGGGGATGAAGAGAACTCTCTTCTTAGCCCTTATAACATGGAAATCGTAGGTGCATTGGAGAAGGAAATCAGGAATCGTGATTACTTCACCATGATTCGTACCGCAGGCAGTGTAACGGAAGCGATTCCGGTTATGAAGTCTTGGAACGTTGACGGTGTTATCGTTCTTGGTGCCAGCGAAGGAGACGTTGAGCTGGCGATGCAAGAGCTGTCGCATCCAATCGTTTTTGTGGATTCTTATTCGGACTGCACACACATTAATGTGGGTGTTGAAGATGAGAAGGGTGGCTATCTTGCGACACGTTTCTTAATTAGTAACGGTCACAA
>JAZQQA010000197.1:0-6960 GCA_045628825.1 Agathobacter sp. | reverse complement strand
CCATGTCGTAAAAGACACCATCAATTAACTCCACGCGACGCTCCTCTGGAAGTGCATAGTAATCGGTAATTGTCATGACGCGCTGCACCGGAATGCGAAGGGCTCCAGTCTCATCCTTCATAAAACTTTTAATCGCATATTCAAGGGCGAGAAGCTTATCTAAACGCGGACTCTTCGTGCTTCCACTTAAAATCTTCGTAACTGTGGCATAAGGAACTTGCGCACGCTTTGCCAATTGCTGGTTGGTAATTCCAAGTTCTTCTTTTCTCTGCTTGATCTCCTCTATTGTCATGCTTTCTCCCCATTCCTTTCCATCGTTTTCCATTTCTATCCAAATATTACCATGCTATTCTTTTTTTGTAAATAGAACATATGGAACAATGGCCGAAAAAAGGCGGCTCAAACTGAGCCGCCTACACAATCCTATTGATTCATATACTTGCGTACTTCCTCTAGTGATATATGGAGAAGTTTCGCAATTTCCTCTGCTGTACGCCCATCGGACCGCAACGACGAGACAACTTTTATATACGTCTTCTCTTCGCCGATTGCTATTCCTCGCTCTTCGCCGATTGCTATTCCTCGTTCTTCGCCGATTGCTATTCCTTTGTCAATATTTTCTTGGTCTCTCATATACAGTGTCATATATTCCACCTTCCATTCATTATGCTGCCGAGCCATTTGCACTTCATCTGCGATTCTTTTCGCCAAATCCGTATGCCCTTGTCCTGTCCTCAGCAGATCAAAGAAATCCAAAAGATTATCAGATACCTCTCCTACAGTTCCATTCGCATTTAAAAAGACCTTATGCGTCTGATCATCTAACTGTAATGTAACGTCAGTCACTTCGCGATTTTCAAAAGAATATACATATCTTCCAGCTTTAAAGGGATCATCCATGCATATAAAAATCACATATGACTCTTTCAAATCCATAAACTTGGCACCACGCTCAATAAGATTAAGGTCTATCATCCCTTGGTAATAACGAGCTCGCCTTGCAACATCTGATTTCTTCGTTGTCTGCATTTCTAAATCATAGACTGTATTCGCATCATCTTCTAGGTATACATCAAGCCTCACTCCGCGCGCATCATCCGTAATCTCAATCGGAAGCTGTTTTTGCACCTGAACCTTCTTAACCGATATACCTAGAATCAATTCCACCAAATCTCTTGCGATGTCTGGATTCTTCTCCAAAATTTTGCAAAAGAGATAATCATCTCGAAACTCTAGCTGCGCATAGCTTTGTTCTGCTTTTTTGCGCAAGCTCTCCATATCTAGTTGTTTTGTTTCCATGTGTTCCTCACTTTCCCGCCTAGGAAAAGAGAAACTCTACTCACAAAGTATAACACACCAAATATCTTTCGCCTAGTGGATCTCTTTTCCAAAAGCATATACAATTAGTTAAATAGGGTTATTTGTTCCAAATGGAACCTGAGCAGACATCGTCTGCATAAGACTATACAAGCCAGATGTTCTCCAGAACAGAAAACAGAATCTACTTGCAACGTGTATAATACACAGATTTTTCTTACATTTCAAGTAAAAAAACAAAAAACTACCTCCTACGCCCATAGGAGATAGTTCGTCACATACTGAACTAGTCACTAGTTCCCGAGTCATCATCGGATGTGCAATAATCCTTTGATTCTCTAACCTGATTATAAGGCGTTTTGAAGAATCCTTCAAGCGCCCTTTTTCATTCGCCAACATGCAAAAATCATTTTACAGATTCAACATCAAAATTGCCGCAATGACAAGCACATATCCAATCCACTTCTGCTTCGACAATCGCTCCTTAAAGAAAAGAACTCCTGCCATTCCCACCAAAAAGATGGTTGCCACATTGTAGACAGGGTATACTACAATTCCATCCATTTCCTGTAAAGACAACAGTAAGAACTTTGCCGTCAACAGATTCGGCACACCCACGGCAATGCCCCAAGCCACATCCTTCCAAACTGGTCGCTCTTTCTTTTTCCATGCAATTGCAATACTTACAATTGCAGCCGTTCCAAAAGTACAAAGCAAATAGGCATTGTTGTGATCTGCCTGTCCGAGCTCCTCATAAAACTTTGCCAGCACATCTGTAAATCCACCTACCAAAAGCAAAATAATGAGCCATATCTTTGCCTTCGACTTCTGCCCAGTCTTTTCCACATAAATAAGTAGAATTGCAAGTAATGCGACTCCAAATCCTATTTTCTGGAAAATGCCCGGAATCTCATGGAAGAGGAAGATAGAAAAAAGAATTGGAATTAATACTCCCAACTTCATAAAAGTCGCAGCAAGTACTACTCCATTTTTCTTAATGTTGTACTGGTAGAGTACAAAACTCATAAGATACATCACGCCACTGATAATACCAAATGCAGCATCGATATCATCCATCGCAAGGCTTGGCCCATGCTCCGAAAAGATAAAAATCAGAGATAACAAAAATCCCGTAATATAGTTAGTCGCAAACATCACCATCTTGTGTTGCACATGGCTCTCAGATATACGCAGAAACAAAGAGATTGCAACACTTGTAATGACTGCCCAAAATAGATTAAACATAATTACACCTACCAAATAGAAAAATCCTGTTCCATTCTACAATGGTTACACTCCAAATGCAATTAAAAGACACAAAAAGACCGTACCTTTCGGCACGGCCCTTTTGCTTTGTTATAGAAGAAACATATGAATGAAATTAATCTAAATCTTCTCTCTTACGAGCGAATACCACTGCAACACCTGCTACAGTAAGTGCTACGAGCCCACCAAGAATTGCCCAAAGTGGATTTACACGAGAGCTTGCTGCCTTAGCTGGCTCTTCGTCTACAATCTGTGTATCTGCAGCCTGTGTCTCAGCAACTACATTGCCATCAGAAAGTGGAGCCTTGTTGTCAACAATGGTGTTCTCCTGCTTTTCTGCCTTCTCTTCTACAGCAGTAACCTTCTTGTTAGATGGTGCTCTGAAGATCTTCTTAATGGTATCACCAATACCTGTAATTACATTCTTAATGGTATCTGTAATTGCGTTAGTAGCCTGAGTAATGATTACTTCAACTGGGTTGGTGAACTTATCAAGAACAGGATCTGCTGGAGTAGTTCCGCTTACTTCAACCTCTTCTGAAGCACTATCCTTAATGCTACTTGTTGCATAGAGTCCTGCGTATGCAGTTGCTCCATCAGCTGCCGTAGGAGCCTTATCAGTAAGAGTAAGGAATCCATTAGTTGTAAGTGTACCATCTGCATTACGAGCGATACCTGTCTCAACTTCGTATCCAAAGATACCGAAGTTGCCTGCAAGAATCTGCTCTACAACATGATTAATTACACCAACCATATCAAGGTTCTCGAACCAATCTTCTGAAACGGATGCTCCTACAGAGTTCTTAGAATCCTTCAGCCCTACTACATAGAAGTTGGTCTCGTTCTCAACCTTGCTTCCATCCTGTGTTCCCTTGAGTTTCAACTGCTCAACAACTGCATTGGCATCCTTGTAAGAAATCAAGTTTTCTGCAACATATGCAGTGTTAACTGCATTGTTGGTATAGAACGCAACATTGTAGCTCTCATTGTTGTATGAGATTGAGTTGTATGCTTCAATGTCAGGACAAGAGTTAGAATCAATACCCTTAGCCTTATTGCCAAAAGCAATAGAGTTGATTACGGTATGATGTCCAGAGAGGCTCTCTCCACCCATCTTAAATCCGTTACCATTACCTGCATTGATTTCCTTACCATTCTCATCGAGAACGTAACCATTCTTAAATGCAAGTGAGTTCTTAATTACTACTTTGCCAATAGGACCTGTCTCTGCCTTTGCGAAGCAGTCCCAACCATCATCTGCATTGTATGCTGCGATACAACCGTCGAATACATTGCCTTCACCAATGGTAAGCTTAGCTGCAAATCCATCTGCATCTTCGTATCCCTTATCTGCATTGAGGAATGAAGTACAGTTCTTAATCAAGTTGTTTGCAGGCCAATCTTCCTTCAAGTCTGTTCCCAAATAACGAGACACCTGAATACCAGTATTACCATTCTTATAGGTACGGAGTCCATCTAATACATTGTTATTTCCAGATACCTGAATACCCTTCTGTCCGTTTGCAGAATTCGTCACATCAAATCCCTGGAAGTACCAGTAATCCCCTGCAAGAACCATACCTGCACACTTGCCACCAAAGTCAAGTACTGGTCTTGTAGTTGCCTCTGGATCTGCAATCATGTAAATCATCTGATCTGCAGTACCATCGATACCACGCTCAACCTTAACAGTTGAAGAGAGATTGTAGGTACCAGCCTTAAGAATAATCTTCTGTCCAGCCTTTACATACTTCACAGCATCATAGATGCTCATTGGGCTATTCTTGCTACCAGTACCGTTTGCATTTGGAGCAACATAAATTAAGTCACCCACAAAGTTCTTATATAATACAGTATGTGTAAAGCTTACTGCATCATAGTTTGAAAGTTCTTTATATGCACCTGGTACATAATCTGCATCTGGAGTAAAGGTTACATTAAAGACATTATCACCAAGTGCAAGTGTTGTAGCAATATGTGTCTTAGTCTTAGCAAGTACATGAACTGCATCTACACCATCTGCTAATACACTCTTACCATTCTTGTCTGTTACAACAAGAGTACCATCTGCATTTCCATAATATACAAGGTCATAATCTGCAGAGTTAGATACTGTTGCAGACTCAATTGTATAAGAAGGATCAATTTTCTCGATTTTGCGCTCTTCCGCCGGAGCATCATCCTTAGGATCAATGGTAGAGAATGCCACATTACTTACAGTTACCTTTGCGTTTCTTGCAGCAAAGAATCCTACATAAATATTATCTTTGTCAATTCTTGTAAGTTCTTCTCTATCAATGTCATAGATCAATTTCTCGCCAATCACATCTCCATTCGCATCAGAGTACTTCACAATATATCCTGTGTTATTTCTCTGGAGAGACATATGGAAGGTAGTAATATCAGCAATGGTTCCATCTGGAGTATTGGTACAATTTCCTACGATGTTATAGGTACCAAGTCCATTCATAGCTGCACTCTTCTCCAGGGTAGTAGTCTCCGTTGTAAATGCAGTTGGGACTGTCGCACCATTTTCAAAGGCTCCTGTGCTCTCAAACAATGCTACGTCCTCTGCTGTCACACCAAGTCTCACAAGTGCACCAACACCAAGCTTCATTGTGATTTTATCTTTAGCATCGTTGTCATACTCAACCTTTGATACAATATTCTGAATACTGTTATTCCAAACAGACGCACCATCATAATTCTTTCCAATTGTATCAGCTGCCATGATACCAAAGCCTTCCTGTCCATTTGAGAATGTCCAAGAATCTACAGTCACATCAGCTTCAATTGTAAAGTTTTCAGTTTCTGGATCAATCACAGTATAGTAGAAAGCCAAACCATCTGTTGAGTTTGGAACAATCTTTCCACCATTACCAGTAGACCAAATTGTTACAGATCCATCGTTTACGCTTCCTTCATATCCATCCTTAGATTGTGACACGGAAGAACCATAAGCCGAGAATCCCCAGGTTCTTTCTGAGATTGCCTTCGCAGTCACTGCCACAGTTGCTCCAAGCTTGCCCTTTTCCTCACCACGAACAGCCTTCACACCAACTGTATATTTCTGTCCTACAGCAAACTCTACTACTGCACTTGTGGTATCGTTTCCTTCAACTACCGCAACCTCATCACCATTGGCTACAACGATATATCCCGTTGCTTCCTTAACAGCCTCCCATACAACTTCTACTTTTCCTGCTCCCTTATTGGTTACAGAAGAAATTGCTGGTGCAGCAAGTGGAAGTTTGAAGCCTTCTGCAGTTACGGATGCACTTACCTTATCTTTCTCATCTTCTCTAACTAACTTTGCAACGAATGAATAATTGCCTGATGCTGATGGTGTAAACTTTAATGTGGTAGCATTACCTTCTGCCTTTGAATCAGCAGTTGCCACAACTACTCCGCTTGCATCGGACATACTTACAACAACCTTATCTGCGCCGTCGTTTCCAACTACGCCCTTAACAACTACGCTAATAGTGCCATCCTCATTCGCAGTTGCACTCTCAATGATTGGAGTTGCCACTGTGTCCCATGCCGCTCTTGTATCAAGCAGATTGGTTTCTTTTACTTTGAGACCAAAGACATAGTTCTTTCCGCCCTTACAACCAAGATAATAGGTACCTGCACCTTCGATGGATAATTTTGTCATATCGCGGCCATCTTTTGCAAGATTAAGAGTTGTTGCTTCAACTTCGTTACCGTTTTCATCAAAAATAGCCATCTCTCTTCCAGCGGCGCCAGCCTGCCAGTATACAATCACTGTTGTATACTTCTGACTAGTCGTAAACTTGATAGAGTTACCATGATCACCCGTTTTATATACACCGCCAAAATTGATTCTCTGGCTAACAGCTAAATCACCAACTGTAAATCCAGTTTTTGATTCAACCTTACATTCACTACCATAAATAACTGAGAAATATCCATCCTTAGAGTTCTCAACTGCGGTAGTACTTCCCTCCGCAATTGCTTTTGGATTTGCCAATGCAAGTTCTCCTGCATCTAAGAAATGTGAAATTTCTACCTTCTTAGGCGCATCTGTTACTTCCATCTTGAGGACACGAACGCCTCGATCAGAACCTGTTCCATAGAAAGAATACTTTCCTGCTGGAAGATTCTTATAAGTGAATTCAATACCTTTGGATCCAGTTACAGAAGTAGCTGCTGCCGTATTTGCTATGGTCTCACCAGCCGCATTTTTAAGAGCAAATACTGAAGTGTTATTATCACCTGTACTACTAATAGTAGCAACTACTGTACCAGAACTACGAATCTCAAACTCCAAAGATCCTGCACCATTCTTATCAAGTTCAAGTGAAAAAGTATTACTATTTGCTCTCTTTGTGCTTCCATTTGTTGCAAACGCTC
>JAZQQA010000196.1:0-30335 GCA_045628825.1 Agathobacter sp. | reverse complement strand
ACTTATATTGAGGATGCAGATTATGTATTGATTGAATCAACCTATGGCAATCGTCTTCATGAGACTCCTCCAGACTATGCGCTTTTGCTGGCAAAGGAGCTTAAGGACACCTTTGCAAGAGGCGGTAATTTGGTGATTCCTGCTTTTGCAGTTGGTAGAACGCAGGAGATGCTTTATCACATTCGCCGTATCAAGGATGAAAATTTGTTGCCAGAGTTTCCGGACTTTGATGTCTATATTGATAGTCCTTTGGCAGTGGAAGCGACCAATGTTTTTAAGCAGAATGTGGATGAATGCTTTTCAGACGCAGCGAAGGCAATGATCGCAGAAGGAGAAAATCCAATCAGTTTTCCTGGGCTTCGCGTGGCAGTCAGCAGTGATGAGTCTCGTATGATCAACTTTATTGATAAGCCAAAGGTAATTATTTCCGCATCTGGTATGTGTGAAGCAGGTCGTATCAGACATCACTTAAAGCATAACCTTTGGAGGAGCGATTCTACCATTCTTTTTGTTGGATATCAGGTGGAGGGAACCCTGGGCTATAACCTGTTGCATGGGGCGTCGAAGATTAAGCTCTTTGGTGAGGAAATTGAGATTAAGGCCAAAATTGCCAATTTCCCTGGCATCAGTGGCCATGCGGATATGAATCATTTGACCGAATGGCTTTCGCATTTTACGACAAAGCCAAAGCAGGTGTTTGTGGTGCATGGAGAAGAAAGTGTTGCAGTTTCTTTTGCAGAGCATGTGGGAAAGACCTTGGGACTTCAGGCTTCTGCGCCATATTCCGGTGATACCTATGATTTGATACAAGGAAAATGGGTTGCATTTGGTGAACCAAAGAAGGCAGAGAAGAAGAGTCATGGACTTTCTGTGAATTCTGTATTTGCCCGTCTGGTGGCAGCTGGACAGCGTTTGTGTGCGGTTATCCAGAAATGCCAGGGTATGGCCAACAAGGATCTTGCAAAGTTTGCAGATCAAATTGATAATTTATGTGATAAATGGGATAGATAGTGAGGATTTTACATGGACGAACAGAAAACTATGGATTATAGAGAGTGGATGGAATATGCCATCCGAGAATATGACATAGTGAGTAAATACTATTCGAAGAAGGTCTATGAGACATTGGTGACCGATGAGGAAACAGGCGTACCATCCTTCGTGCAGCTGACACTTCGTGAGGTGATGACGAACTGCCAGGGGACGGTATTTGAGGATGCTGTTCGTCGTGTGATTATGCGCTGCGTCTATACCAATGAAAGACCAGACAAGTATCTTCGTAAGATTATGGATGACTACTACGGAATCTAGTCTTTTTACTTGTAATTTTAGCTGAATCATGATATATTTCTAATCTGAGTGTGCTTACGCGCACTCAGATTTTTATTTTTACGTCAGTTCGAGACCTTCCTGACGATAAACAAAACTAAAGGAGACAATTTCACATGAGAAACAAAAAGGTATTATTTATCACTCAGGCTGCCGTAATTGCGGCAATCTACGTTGTGCTCACAGTTTTTGTGGCAGCACTCAACTTGGCAAGTGGTCAGATTCAGGTGCGTATTTCGGAGGCACTTTGCGTACTTCCGTTTTTTACACCTGCAGCAATTCCAGGACTCTGGATTGGTTGTCTGATTGCAAATCTCGTTACCGGCGCTTCTGTATTCGATATCGTATTCGGAAGTCTTGCTACGTTACTTGGTGCCATTGGTACTTACTTATTGCGTAAGCGTAAGTTCCTCTGCACCTTACCACCAGTTATTTCCAATATGATTATCATTCCACTTCTGCTTCGTTTTGCATATGGTTTGGTATGGACCTGGAAGGGAATGGATATTTCTATCCCAGCTTATATGGTGACCGTAGGACTTGGAGAGGCAATTTCGGTATGTCTTGTTGGATACATTTTGTTAAATGTTTTGAACAAGTATCGTAATGTGATTTTTAAGAATGACAGTGTGACAAAAGAGTCAAAAGAAACCAAGGAAGAAGCATAAGAAATGCTTGGTGGATGACTGGGGAAATGATATAATAATTAGTTGGTAAATCATAGACAGTCTATAGATGGAGGCTTATATATGAAAAAATTAATGGATGTAATCACAGAAGAAGTGACCAAGGCTTTTGTTGCAGCGGGTTACGATGAGAAGTATGGAAAGGTAACACTTTCCAACCGTCCAGACCTTTGTGAGTACCAGTGTAATGGTGCGATGGCAGCTGCAAAGGAGTACAAGTGTGCACCTTTTATGATTAGCGATAAAATTGCAGAGATGCTTGCAAGCAGTCCTCTTTTTGAGAAGGTGGAGTCTGTTAAGCCAGGATTTCTGAATATGACCATTTCCCCAGTATATCTTGCTACTTATATGAAAGAAATGGGAGAGGATGAGCGATTTGGATGTGAGAAGGTCGAAAGTCCAAAGACGATTATCATCGACTATGGCGGAGCCAATGCTGCAAAGCCACTTCATGTAGGACATCTTCGTTCTGCCGTTATCGGTGAGAGCGTTAAGCGTATGTACAAGTATATGGGACACAATGTCATTGGTGATGTGCATCTTGGAGACTGGGGTCTTCAGATGGGACTTATCATCGAAGAGCTTCGTGATCGTAAGCCAGACCTTGTATATTATGATGAGAACTATACTGGCCCATACCCAGAGGAGGCTCCATTTACCATTTCTGAGCTTGAGGATATCTATCCAACAGCCAGTGGTAAGGCAAAGGAGAAGGGACCAGACAAGGAGCTTACAGAGGCTGCAAAGGCATTCCATGCAAGAGCGCTTAAGGCAACCAATGAATTACAGCAGGGAAGACCTGGATATCGTGCGATTTTGGATCATATCATGCGCGTATCCAAGACAGACCTTAAGAAGAACTATGATAGCCTCAATGTATTTTTTGAGCTTTGGAAGGGCGAGTCTGATGCGCAGCCATACATTCCAGATATGGTTCAGATGCTTAAGGATAAGGGCTTTGCATACATGAGTGATGGCGCTTTGGTTGTTGATGTAAAGGAAGACACCGACACCAAGGAAATTCCACCATGTATTATTTTAAAGTCAGACGGAGCTTCTTTGTATTCTACAACAGACCTTGCAACACTTGTAATGCGTGAGCAGGACTATCAGCCAGATTGTGTGGTATATCTTACCGATGCAAGACAGTCTATGCATTTTGTTCAGGTATTCCGTACTGCGAAGAAGACAGGTATTGTAAGACCTGAGACTGATCTTCGCCACATTGGCTTTGGTACTATGAATGGAAAGGACGGAGGTCCTTTCAAGACCAGAGATGGTGGCGTTATGCGTCTTGAGTATCTTGTAAAAGAAATCAATGAAGAGATGCTTAAGAAGATTCGTGAGAATCAGAAGGAAAAAGAGAACCTTGATATGTCTGAGGAAGAGGCAGTTGAGACCGCACGTAAGATTGCACTTGCAGCTCTTAAGTATGGTGATTTGTCGAACCAGGCAAGCAAGGATTATATTTTTGATATTGACCGATTTACTTCTTTTGAAGGAAATACAGGTCCATATATTCTTTATACCATTGTTCGTATCAAGTCGATTCTTGCAAAATATGAATCCCTTGGTAAGTCTGTAGCTGCGGCAAAGGCAATGACTCTTGCTGCAACATCTGCAAATGAGAAGAACTTAATGCTTTCTCTTTCTAAGTTTGGTGCAGTTGTTGAAGCTGCGGCAGAAGAGAATGCACCACATAAGATCTGTGCATACATCTATGAACTTTGTAATGCATTTAATGGATTTTATCATGACACCAAGATTCTCGCCGAAACCGATGAGGAAGTACAGAAATCTTACATTTCATTGCTTCTTCTTTCAAAGGGAATTTTGGAAGCATGTATTGATATGTTAGGCTTTGAAGCACCAGACCGTATGTAATTGGCGGTGGAAGAGGAAACCATGAAGAATCTTAAGAGTGAAATTGAAAAGCGTCGTACTTTTGCCATTATTTCCCATCCGGATGCTGGTAAGACAACCCTTACCGAGAAGTTCCTTTTGTATGGAGGAGCCATCAATCAGGCGGGATCTGTAAAAGGAAAGGCGACAGCAAAGCATGCAGTCTCTGACTGGATGGAAATTGAAAAGCAAAGAGGTATTTCGGTTACATCATCGGTGCTTCAGTTTAATTATGATGGTTATTGCATCAATATCCTGGATACTCCTGGACATCAGGATTTCTCAGAGGACACCTATCGTACCCTTATGGCTGCAGACTCTGCTGTCATGGTAATTGATGCGAGCAAGGGTGTTGAGGCCCAGACCCGCAAGCTGTTTAAGGTCTGTGTTATGCGTCATATTCCAATCTTTACCTTTATCAACAAGATGGACCGTGATGCCAACGATACCTTTGAACTTTTGGATGATATTGAAAAAGAGCTTGGAATCGCGACCTGCCCAATTAACTGGCCAATCGGTTCTGGTAAGAATTTCCAGGGTGTTTATGACCGTGAAACCAAGTGCGTACGTACCTTTGCAGATACCTTAAAGGGTACAAAGGAAGGTACAGAAAAGATTATTTCCATTGATGATCCAGGTCTTGCTGCAGAAATTGGACAGGCTAATATGGATCAGCTTATGGAAGAAATTGAGCTTTTGGATGGAGCAAGTGCTGAATTTGACATTGATCTTGTAACAAAGGGAGAGTTATCTCCAGTATTCTTTGGATCTGCACTTACCAACTTTGGTGTTGAGACATTTTTGCAGCACTTCCTTAAGATGACCTATGCGCCACTGGCACGTCCTGCCAATGTGGGCATGATTGATCCATTTGGGGAAGATTTCTCTGCTTTTGTATTTAAGATTCAGGCCAATATGAACAAGAACCATAGAGACCGTATTGCGTTTATGCGTATTGTTTCTGGTAAGTTCGATGCTGGCATGGAGGTATACCATGTACAGGGAAAGAAGCAGATTAAGCTTGCACAGCCACAGCAGATGATGGCAGACGAGCGCAAGATGGTGGAGGAAGCCTATGCAGGAGATATCATTGGTATTTTTGATCCAGGTATTTTCTCAATCGGCGATACGCTGACTACCGCAAAGGATAAGTTCCAGTTTGAAGGAATTCCTACCTTTGCTCCAGAGCATTTTGCCCGCGTCTGTCTTGTGGACTCTATGAAGCGTAAGCAGTTTGTAAAGGGTGTTACCCAGATTGCACAAGAGGGTGCCATTCAGATGTTCCAGGAATATAAGGGTGTCATGGAAGAAATCATCGTAGGTGTTGTAGGTGTTCTTCAGTTTGACGTTTTGAAATTCCGTTTGGAAAGCGAATACAATGTGGAGATTCGTCTTGAGAACCTTCCATATGAGCATATTCGTTGGATTGCCAATAAGGATGAAGTCAATGTTGATACCTTGGTTGGAACCAGTGACATGAAGAAGGTTATCGATATGAAGGGTAATCCGCTTCTCATCTTCATCAATGCATGGAGTGTTGGAATGGTTCTTGATCGTAACGAAGGCCTGGTATTGGAAGAGTTCAGCAAGAACTAGTTTTTAGAAATGAATTGACGAATCAAAAATAGATGTTATAATGATAGGCGGCTGTCAAAAAAAGCCGCCTATTTTTCTTTTTGGTGGGTGGTTTATGGGACACCATATCGATTATTCTTGTATCTAGAAGAGATGAAGGAAACATCTCATCGCGCCAGAATCCTGGCAAAATTATTTTCCATTTTTTATTATTTTTTTGTTGACAAAGAAAATGAAGTATACTAACATTTTAATTAAGAAACGAACAGATGTTCACGAAAACGTGTTCGAATTTCGGAAAAGGAGTTAAATATGGCAAGAGAAGATAAATTAAAAGCATTAGACGCAGCAATTGCACAGATTGAGAAGCAGTATGGTAAGGGTTCCGTTATGAAGCTTGGCGATAATTCCGCTAAGATGAATGTAGAGACTACACCAACTGGTTCCTTGAGTCTTGATATTGCGCTTGGACTTGGTGGTCTTCCAAAGGGAAGAATCATTGAGGTATATGGACCAGAATCATCTGGTAAGACAACTGTTGCACTTCACTGTGTTGCAGAAGTACAAAAGCGTGGTGGTATTGCAGGATTTATTGATGCTGAGCATGCATTAGATCCAGTTTATGCAAAGAATATTGGTGTTGATATTGATAACCTCTATATTTCACAGCCAGACTGTGGTGAGCAGGCTCTTGAGATTACAGAGACTATGGTTCGTTCTGGTGCAGTTGATATTGTAGTTGTAGACTCAGTTGCAGCCCTTGTTCCAAAGGCAGAGATCGATGGAGATATGGGTGACTCCCATGTAGGTCTTCAGGCAAGACTTATGAGCCAGGCCCTTCGTAAGCTCACTGGTGTAGTTGCAAAGAGTGGATGTACTGTTATTTTCATCAACCAGTTGCGTGAGAAGGTTGGTGTTATGTTTGGTAATCCAGAGACCACAACTGGTGGTAGAGCATTAAAGTTCTATTCTTCTGTTCGTATGGATGTACGTCGTGTTGAATCCTTAAAGCAAGGCGGAGAAGTGGTTGGTAACCATGTTCGCGTGAAGGTGGTTAAGAATAAGGTGGCTCCTCCGTTTAAGGAAGCTGAGTTTGATATTATGTTCGGCAAGGGTATTTCGCGTGAAGGCGATATTCTTGATCTTGCTTCTGACCTTGGTCTGATTACCAAGTCTGGTGCATGGTATGCATACGAAGGAGAGAAGATTGGACAGGGACGAGAGAATGCAAAGCAGTACCTTGCTGACAATGAGGCATTCCGTGACATGATTGAGGAAAAGGTACGTGATCATTATTTCTCAACACTTCCAGAGGGACCAGTGTCTGAAGATGATGACGACGATTTTGAGAAATTAGACGAGGAATAAAATGGTATTCGTTTCTCAAGTGATTTCCGTGGGGAAAGGGAAGTATGAGGTCCATTTGGATAATGGCTTAAACTGTACCTTGTACCGGTCGGAATTACGAGATTTAAAGATGGCAGAAGGGGTGACTCTGACAGAAGAACAGTATGATGCAATGTTACATGTGATTACTGTTCGAGCACAAAAGAGAGCAGTGTATCTGCTTGAAAAAATGGATCGTACAGAAAAGCAGCTTCGAGAGAAGCTGCTTTCTAATCAATATCCAGAAGATTGCGTGGAGCAAGCAATTCGCTATTTAAAGGAACGCCATTTCCTGGATGATTATCGTTATGCTTGCACCTATGTGCGTTATCATGGGGAGAAGATGAGTGCTCAAATGCTTAGGCAAAAGCTGATGCAAAAAGGGGTATCTCGAAGCAATATTGAAGCAGCGATTGCAGAAGAATATGAGACCGATGAATATCCGCTTATTTTGGAACTTTTGCAGAAAAAGCATTATCATCCAGAGGATTGTGACCCTAAAGAATTTCAGCGTATCTATCAGTTTTTACTTCGAAGAGGCTTTGGAAGTCGCGATATCCTAAAGGCAATGAAGCAGGACGTGGACACAATATATAGTATTGACTGACCGAATTGCTTGACACAAATAGGATAAAAGTATAGAATTTAGTTGTTGGATTTATACGATAAAAAGGGAAATCTTTTTGTTATAGTACAATGAAAATTTAATAAAGGAGGTGCTCCTGTAATGCTAGGTTATATCATTACTGCAGTAGTTGCAATCCTTGTTACCGCGATTGTCGTGTGGCTTGTAGCATCCTCTGTGCTTAAGAAATCAGCTAATTCCAAGATTGGAAATGCAGATGAGAAGGCACGTGAGATCATTGATGAAGCTATTAAGACAGCAGAGTCTAAGAAGCGCGAAGCTTTACTCGAGGCAAAGGAAGAAAATATCCGTGCCAAGAATGAACTCGATAAAGAGATCAAAGAGCGTAGAGCAGAGATTCAGCGGAACGAACGCCGTATTCAGCAGAAGGAAGAGAGCGTAGATAAGAAGCTCGAAACCATCGAGAAGCGTGAGGCAGCTTTCGTTGCTAAAGAGGAAGAACTCGAGAAGCAGAAGGCTAAGGTTGCAAAGTTGAATGAAGAACGCATTCAGGAACTCGAAAGAATCTCAGGATTGACCTCCGAACAAGCAAAAGAATACCTCTTAAAAGCCATTGAAGAAGACGTAAAAATCGATACTGCAAAATTGATTAAGGAAATGGAAACTCAGGCAAAGGAGGAAGCTGGTAAGAAAGCCAAAGAATACGTTGTTACAGCGATTCAGAAGTGTGCTGCTGACCATGTATCAGAGACTACCATCTCTGTTGTACAGCTTCCAAATGATGAGATGAAGGGCCGAATCATTGGACGTGAAGGACGTAATATCCGTACACTTGAGACAATGACAGGTGTTGATTTGATCATCGATGATACTCCTGAAGCAGTTATCCTTTCAAGCTTTGATCCAATTCGTCGTGAAATCGCGCGTATTGCATTGGAGAAATTAATTGTTGATGGCCGAATTCATCCAGCTCGCATTGAAGAGATGGTTGAGAAGGCACAAAAAGAAGTTGAGCAGATGATCCGTGAGGAAGGTGAAGCCGCAGTTCTTGAGGTTGGACTTCACGGTATCCATCCTGAACTTGTACGCTTACTTGGTAAGATGAAGTTCAGAACCAGCTTTGGTCAGAATGCGTTGAAGCATTCCATCGAAGTTGCACAGATTTCAGGATTGTTAGCTGCTGAGCTTGGTGAAGATGTTCGTATGGCAAAGCGTGCCGGATTATTACATGATATCGGTAAGGCTGTTGACCACGACATGGAAGGAAGCCATGTTCAGTTAGGTACTGAATTGTGTAAGAAGTACAAAGAATCCGCATTGGTGATTAATGCAGTAGAATCACATCACGGAGATGTTGAAGCAACCTCTATTATTGCATGTCTTGTGCAGGCAGCTGATGCAATTAGCGCTGCAAGTCCTGGTGCAAGAAGAGAGACATTGGAGACCTACTCTAATAGACTTCAGCAGTTAGAGGCAATTTCAAATGGCTATAAGGGTGTTGAGAAATCTTTTGCTATTCAAGCAGGTAGAGAGATTCGTATTTTGGTAGTTCCTGAGCAGGTAAGCGATGCTGACATGGTAATTATGGCTCGTGATATTTCAAAACAGATTGAAAATGAGATGGAATATCCAGGCAATATCAAGGTTAGTGTAATTCGTGAATCCCGCGTTGTTGATTACGCAAAGTAAAAAAATCTAACAAAAGTATAATAAGGCTCGGTCAGTTTGACCGAGCTTTATTTTTTATGTATGATGATGCTATAGATTTCATGGTAGCGATCGTGTGGAGGGAATGGATCATGTTAGAGAAAATGACAAGAATCAAGCGAGAACTTATGTATAAAGGAACCATCCTGGATATTTACAAGGATACCATGCAATTTGCCAATGGTAGCATTGAAGAATGGGATACGGTAAGCCACCGCATGGGGGCTGCGGCAGTTTTGCCGGTACTTCCAGACGGAAGAATTGTCTTGGTAAGACAGTATCGTAATGCCCTTGAACGGGAGACTATTGAGATTCCAGCAGGATGTCGTGATAGTAAGACGGAAGATACAAAAGTCACGGCAGCAAGAGAACTGGCAGAGGAGACTGGATATACCAGTGACAACATTTCCTTCCTTTTGTCTCTTCGCACAACAGTGGCATTTTGCGACGAATATGTAGATGTGTATCTTGCAGAAAATTTAACGCCAGGACAGCAGCACTTAGATGGTGCGGAATCCATTGATGTAGAAATCTACACGCTAGAAGAACTTTGCCAGAAAATTTATTCTGGAGAAATTCAGGATTCCAAAACCGTGTCTGCAATCATGGCGTATGGGAATAAAATCAAATCTTAAATTACAAAAACAAACTGAATGAGGAGCATATAGCTAATGGTTCCAAGAATGATGGAAAGCAGTGTGTTTTTCTTCCAAACGAAAGAAATCACAACAAGAGCGATTGCAATTAATTCAGGTAATCCATGTGGGTAAGCTGGAATGGATAAATCCTTGAGACAGAAGACTACAAGCATGCCCATAACAGCAGGTGGCAACACATTGCTTAAGTAGGTGATGATTTTTGGTGGCTTTTTTCCTTCAGGAAAAATGAGGAAAGGCAAAAGTCTGGTCATAAAGGTTACAAAAGCAATGACAAGAATCATGAGAATCGCGTAACCAGTACTAATCATGTTGCACCTCCTTTTCGCCATCATAGCCCTTGATTGCACCATAAATAAGAAGTACAGCAGTGATTGCAATCATGGATGGAATCAAGAAGTTTGCTGCGCCAAAGATAACTAGACAAATGATAGAACATCCCAGTCCTACAAAGGCTGGGATTTTGTCTTTTATTGTCATGAGTTGGTTGGTAAAGATTACAACAAAGAGTGCCGTCATAGCAAAATCAATACCTGCAGTGTTAAAGGTGATGGCAGAACCGATGAGGGAGCCAATTACACTTCCTGTTACCCAATAGCTTTGATCAAATATGGATACCAATAAGTAATACTTCCAAGGAGTGGTTCCCTCTGGTGCGCCATTACATACCAAGGCAAAGGTCTCATCCGTTAGGCCAAAGATGAGATATGGCTTGGCCTTTCCCATGTTCTTGTACTTGGTAAGCATGGTAATGCCGTAAAATAAATGTCTGGCATTGACCATAAAGGTCATAATTGCAGCGGATACCAGTGAGGCGCCACCTACAAGAAGATTTACTGTTACAAACTGCATAGAACCAGCATATATAAATACACTCATGAAGAGTGACCAAAGAAAATTGTACCCTTTGTCTTCTAGAAGAATTCCAAAAGCTATTCCAAGTACAATATAGCCTGCCATGACTGGCAGGCTAGACATAAATGCGACTTTTGCTGTGGAATCCTTCTTCGTGCTATGCATTCATTTCGGCAAGCTTATCAATTAAACGAACACTATCATCCCAACCAAGACATGGGTCTGTGATGGACTTGCCGTAGATGTGTTCGCCAATTTTCTGACATCCCTCTTCAATGTAACTCTCAATCATGAAGCCCTTAACGAGACTACGTACTGCAGGAGAGTACTGGCGATTTTGCATGACTTCCTGGGCAATACGAATCTGTTCCAAATACTTCTTGCCTGAATTGGAATGGTTGGTATCAATAATTGCTGCTGGATTGATTAAATCCATTTTCTCATACATATCAATGAGACGAAGCAAATCTTCATAATGATAGTTTGGAACCGTGTTGCCGTGCTTGCTCTGCGCACCACGAAGAATGGCGTGTGCAAGTGGATTTCCGCTAGTCTCAACTTCATAGCTACGATATACAAACTGGTGTGAATGCTGCGCTGCATATACAGAGTTTAGCATTACGGAGAAATCACCAGAGGTAGGATTCTTCATACCACTTGGAACATCAAAACCACTGACGGTTAATCGATGCTGCTGATCTTCGACAGAACGCGCACCTACGGCTACGTAGGAAAGAAGATCCTCTACATATCCCCAGTTGGCTGGATAAAGCATCTCGTCTGCTGGAGTAAGTCCTGACTCAGCAATTGCACGGATGTGCATTTTGCGGACAGCAATTAAGCCCTCAAGCATATCTGGTGCCTTTTCTGGATCGGGCTGGGAAGCAATTCCTTTATAGCCTTCGCCGGTAGTTCTTGGCTTATTGGTATAGATTCTAGGAATCAGAATAAGCTGATCCTTTACCTTCTCCTGAATTGGGGCAAGACGTGATACATAGTCACATACGCTATCCTCATTGTCTGCAGAGCATGGTCCGATGATGACAAGAAGACGATCATCTTTTCCGGTTAATGCATCGGCGATTTGCTTGTCTCTTTCTTCCTTAATGAGCATACATTTTGGACTCATTGGATATTCTTTTTTGATCACATCTGGATCTGGTAGATGTGTGATAAATTTGAAACTCATTTCATAACCTCAACTTACTGATAACATATGCAAAATAACTGCATAATCATCAAAATATACAACGACGATATACTAAAACAAAATAAGGAATATGTCAATTTTTTATGGACCCTTTCGTTGCATAAATGGGGCTATATGTGTAAAATATAATATGGTATTTTGTTATGAGAATTCGAACCGAAGAAGAGGTTTTTATGAAACAGAATTTGGTAATTAAAGGAAAGCATTTTGGCGAGGGTAAACCAATTGTTTGTGTTTCAGCCATGGGAAAGAATAAAGAAGAAGTTCTTGCAAATGTATGCAAGCTGGTGGAGCTTGGTGCAGAGATGGTTGAGTGGCGCGTGGACGACTTTGAAAAAGCAGACAGCATGAATGCAGTGCGTGAGGTGCTAGAGGCAGTTGCTCCTTTTGTAAAGGATACGGTGTTTGTCTTTACCTTCCGTTCGAAGAATCAGGGTGGTCTTATGGAATTGTCTAAGGATCAAATCTATGATTTACACCAAGTGGCGGCAGAAAGCAAAGTTGTTGATTTTGTGGATGTGGAGTTTTTTGAAGCCAAAATGGCGTTGCTTGAAATTCATAAGTTGCAAAAGACTGGTGTGCATGTGATTGCATCGCATCATGATTTTTCACAGACGCCATCCCTTGAAGTCATGATGATGCTTTTGGAACGTATGGGAGAAACAGGGCCTGATATTGTGAAACTTGCGGTTATGCCAAAGGATGCAGAGGATGTACTGACTTTACTCAGTGCGACCAATCAGTTCCATTCCACCTACCCAAACCAGCTTTTGATTACGATGTCCATGGGTGGTCTTGGTTGTATTTCACGTATTGCAGGAGAGACCTTTGGCTCTTGCGTTACCTTTGGTGCAATCGGAGAAGTCAGTGCGCCAGGACAGCTTCCGATGGGACAGTTGTCAGATATGCTTACATTAATTCACAATAGTATTTAGGAGCACTTACTATGATTTTATTAGCAGAAAGTAATGGAGATTTTGTTTTCTGGATTTCCATGCTTTTGTGTGCATTTGGGTTCTTGGCAATCATGAGAGGCAGAAAGAAATGAAGAATTCCAGTAGTTTTTTTGAAAATGTAGATTGTGCATATTATCCATGCCATGATATAGAGCATATCAATTGTTTGTTTTGCTATTGCCCTATGTATTTTTTGGAAAAATGCCCAGGGCAACCATCTTACATTGAGCGGGATGGAAAGCAGATTAAGTCTTGCGAAAAATGTGTGTTTCCGCATGTGTCGGAAAATTACGACAAGGTAATGCAAGTCTTGAAAAAGAACCTATAATAGTGTAAATTAGAAGAATGTGCAGCCGTAGTATAATGGATAGAACGTAGGACTCCGACTCCTGAGATGCGGGTTCGATTCCCGCCGGGTGCATCCATATACAAAAGCCTACATTTTGGAGGGTACATGAAGACTTTTAAAAAGAGTAAAATCGATTCCGTTGTGGAATTTTTGAAGAATAATTGGAGATATTTTGCAGCGATTCTCGTATTTGCATGTGTGGTTGTTGTTCTTGCAAATTGCACAGGGCCAGATCGAAGGAATGCTTTTGCAGATAGCACTGAGGAAGTATCGGTAGAGGATTTCGTTCTCGATGCAGAGTTTGAAGTCAATGGTAACGAAGAACTTTGTAATCTCATTGCAGATTACTTTGATGCTTATGCAAGTGGAGATACCTTATCGCTTGAAGATATCGCAACACCAATTACAGACAATGAAAAAAGCTATATCAATGTATGTAGCCAGTATTTTGAGAACTATCAGAATGTGACCTGCTATACCAAACACGGATTATTGCAGGGAGCATATTTTGTTTCTGTATATTATGAGCTGAAATTCTATGGAATTGATACACCAGCTCCTGGTCTTGCATTCTTTTATGTAGAGACAGATGGAGATGGAAAGATGTACATCAACAATTCCTTCTGTGCTTATAACCGTGAGCGTATGGAGACGGAAATGGATAGTGATGTATACAATATTTATATCACCTATGGTCAGCAGGCAGATATTGCATCCATTCGTGAGGATGTGCAAAGAAAGTATCAGGATGCTTTGAATTCAGATCCAGCACTTGTTTCTATGCTTAGCAGTACTTTCCCAACCGCCATTGATGAGTGGAGAAGAAATCTGGTATATGCTTCAACGGAAGGCGAAGGAGAGACCGGAGAGGACGTAGTTACTCCAGAGGAGAATCCAGAAGTAGAAGGTGGCGAAGTTGCCGGAGAGAGTCCAGAAGGTGGTAACGACATGGCAGTGACTGCAGGGGTGTCTGCAGAGCTTAAGAAGGAATATGGTGGTATCGCTTCTTCTCGTGTTGTATACGTAAAGATTGCAGGTGAGTCTGTTAACGTAAGAGATAAGGCAGATAAGTCTGGTAAATTACTTGGTAAGGCAAAGAAGGGTGAGACCTATACCAGAACTGGTATTAATGGTGATTGGACCATTATCGATTTCAAGGGAAAGACTGGTTATATCAAGACAGAGTTCCTTGAGTAAAAGGAATAGGAAATGAAGTGGCACGGGAGACCCACAAAAGGTCTCCCGTTTTTTGAGTATCATAGCTTTTGTGAAAGGCAGATATGGAAGAAGCAGTACGTATTAATAAATTTTTAAGTGAAGCAGGTGTTTGCTCCAGAAGAGAAGCAGACAGACGTATTGAGGCGGGCGAAGTTACCATTGATGGCCGCGTTGCAGGAATGGGGGATAAGGTGCTTCCAGGACAGCGTGTCTTAGTGAATGGAAAGGCAGTTACCAAAGAAGAAGAGATGATTCTTCTTGTGATGAATAAGCCGGTTGGAATTGTCTGCACCGCTGAGAAAAAGGAAAAGAATAACGTCATTGATTATTTGAATTATCATAAGCGCGTCTATCCAGTAGGACGACTGGACAAGGATTCCGAAGGACTTTTGCTCCTTACGAATAATGGCGACATCGTAAATAAGATGATGCGTGCGGGAAACGTGCATGAAAAGGAATATATCGTTACCGTCAATAAGCCTATTTCAGAGTCATTTTTGCGCGGAATGGCAGGTGGTGTTCCTCTTGTAGAGCTTGGAGTTACCACAAGAAAGTGTAAGGTGGAGCAACTGGGAAAGAGGCAATTTAAAATCGTTTTGACCCAGGGCTATAACAGACAGATTCGCCGTATGTGCGAATATTTTGGCTATCGTGTAGAAAAGCTGGTGCGTGTGCGCATTATGAATATTTCCCTTGGAGACCTTCCGGTTGGTAAAACAAGAGAAGTGACGAAGGAAGAACTGGATGTGCTTATGCGAATGCTTAAGGGGTCCTCAAATGCACCTGTGGATGGGGTGGAGACCATGAAGCGTAGGGCTGCGGCAAAGAAGCGCTTTGATAGCAAGAAATCTTAAGAAGAAGGATTTGATTTATGGAACCAAGACTGCGTATGCAGGAATTGATTGAACAACTGAATCAAGCATCGGATGCCTATTACAACGGCAGAGATGAGATTATGAGTAACTATGAGTGGGACGCTTTCTTTGATGAGTTGACTGCTTTGGAAAAGGAAACAGGCATCATTCTTCCAGACAGCCCAACACAAAAGACCGGTTTTGAGGAAAATGGGACAGAAAGCGATAAGAAAGAAGCTCATGAGTTTCCGGCTCTTTCTCTTGCAAAAACCAAGCAGGTAGAGGAACTTATCAAGTGGGCAGAGGATTATCCAATTTGGCTTTCCTGGAAATTGGATGGTCTTACTCTCGTACTTACCTATGACAATGGAACATTGACTAAGATTTTAACCAGAGGAAATGGAACCATTGGAACCAATATTACGCATTTACGCCATGCGATTACCGGTTTCCCACAGGAGATTCCATATAAGGGTCATATGGTAGTAAGAGGAGAGGCTGCTATTTCCTATACAGATTTTAATCAGCTCAACGATATGATTGAGGATGCAGAGGAAAAGTATGCGAATCCAAGAAATCTGGCTGCAGGCACCCTGAATTTAGATGATGCGGATGAAGTGAAGAATCGCCATGTGCATTTCCATGCCTTTACCCTGGTGCATCTGGATGAGCCAATGATTTCCTGGGGAGAGCGGATGGATTATCTGTCTTCCATGGGATTTACTACGGTAGATAAGGAATTGACCGATGCAAAGGGAATTGCTGCTGCAATTGATCGATGGACTAAGCGGGTTGAAAGTGGTCAGATGGATATTCCGGTGGACGGACTCGTAATCTGCTATGATGATACCGAATATGCAAAGACTGGAAGCGTAACAGGACACCATGCAACCAAGGCAGGATTTGCCTTTAAGTGGCAGGATGAGTCTGTATTTAGTAAGCTGCGTTACATTGAATGGTCTTGCGCAGTGTCGACCATTTCGCCAGTTGCGGTATTTGAACCTGTGCAGATTGAAGGAACTACAGTAAGTCGTGCTTCTTTGTGTAATCTAAGCGAGATCGAAAGACTTGGTTTGGGAAGAGAATGTACGCTTGAGGTGATTAAGGCCAACAAGATTATTCCTAAGTGTATTGCTGTAAAGGATGCTGTGGGCGAAGTGGAGATTCCAAAGGAATGTCCAGTGTGTCATGCGCCTACGGAAGTGGTCATTAGCGCAAATAGTGGAACAAAGACCTTACACTGCACCAACCCAAATTGTACTGCAAAGCATTTGAAGAAATTCACACGTTTTGTGAGCAAATATGGAATGGACATGGATGGCTTGTCTATTCAGACCATGCTTCGCTTTATGAATCAGGGCTATATTCATGAGTTTGCTGATTTGTTTCACCTAGCAGAGCATTTTCCGGAAATTAGCCAGATGGAAGGCTTTGGAGAAAAGTCTTGCGAAAATATGGGGCTTGCAATTGAAAGGAGTCGTAAGGTACATCCTGTGAATCTGATTTTTGCACTTTGCATTCCGATGATAGGTGTAGATGCAGGCAAAAAGTTAGTGAAGGCAGTTGGCTTTGATGGCTTTTTAAGCAGAATGGAAGAAGGCATCGGGTTTGATGATATTGATGGAATCGGAGAAGAGAAATCAGGATCCATTCTTCGCTGGTATAACAATGAGCATAATCGCACGAGCCTTATGCATCTTCTTGCTGAGCTTGAGGTTGAGAAGGTTGAGGTACAAAATACAGAGGGTGGAAGCTGTGTAGGGCTTACCTTTGTTATTACAGGAGATGTACATCACTTTAAGAATCGTGACGCGTTTAAAGCCTATGTGGAAGCGCAGGGCGGCAAGGTGGCGTCTGCAGTTTCGGCTAAGACCAGTTATCTAGTAAATAACGATGTGGAGTCTACTTCGTCAAAGAATCAGAAGGCGAAGAGCCTTGGAGTTCCAATTATTTCGGAAGATACCTTCCTTGAGATGTTTGGACAGGAATAGAAAAAGGGGATTGATACAATGCCAATTAAGACACAGAATGCATTACCTGCAAAAGAAATATTGGAGAGTGAAAATATCTTTGTTATGGACGAAAATCGTGCAGAGGGTCAGGAAATTCGTCCACTTAGCATTGGTATATTAAATCTTATGCCTCTTAAGGAGGACACGGAATTACAGATTCTTCGTTCCTTGTCGAATACACCACTTCAGGTCAACGTTACCTTTGTAACAACAGGAACCCATGAGTCTACCCATACCTCTCTTAGTCACTTGAATAAGTTCTATCAGACCTTTGATGAGATTCAAAATGAAAATTTCGATGGATTTATCATTACAGGAGCGCCAGTAGAACTGATGGAGTTTGAGGAAGTGGATTACTGGCCAGAGATGGTTGAAATCATGAATTGGACCAAGACCCATGTAACTTCAACCTTACATTTGTGCTGGGGTGCCCAGGCGGGACTCTATTATCACTATGGAATCCAAAAGCGTCTACTGGATAAGAAGATGTTTGGAGTGTTTACCCATCGTGTCAGAAATCGTAAGGTGCCGTTGGTGCGAGGTTTTGATGATTATTTTTGCGCACCGCATTCGAGACACACAGAGATTCCAATTGATGAGGTACGAAAGCATCCAGAACTTACTATTTTAGCCGATTCTGAGGATGCAGGTCTTTTCCTTGCCATTGCTGAGGATGGAAAACAGATTTTTGTACAGGGACATCCAGAGTATGACCGCCTTACCTTAGAGAAGGAGTATCGTAGAGATAAGGACAAGGGGCTTCCAATTGATCCTCCTTATCATTACTATCCAGAGGATGATGATACCAAGGAACCAATGCTTCAGTGGAGAAGCCACGGAAATATTTTATATTCCAATTGGTTGAACTATTATGTATATCAGGCAACGCCATATGAGTTTTTGGATACAGCCAGAAATTTAAGTAAGGATCAAGGGTAAGTAGACTTGTGGTTTACTTCTCTTTTTGCTAAAATATACTAGTATATTCTTATGAATTGAATGGAGAAGAAAATGAAAAAGAGAGTAGTTCTTGCAGTGGCAATTATGATGTCGTTTCTTATGACAGGCTGCTGTATGGTTCATGACTGGCAGGAGGCAACCTGTACCGCTCCTCGTACTTGTGCAAAGTGTGGGGAAACAGAGGGAGAAGCCCTCGGACATGTCTCTTCTGGTGTAAGCAATTATCAGGAGGAAGAGGTGTGTGAGGTATGTGGAGAAATCCTGACCGATAAAATTCCAGCAGATTTTGAGACCCATGGCCTTATGCTGAATGGCTCAACTGAGGGAAGTGAATTTGCAACTGTTACCAAAAATGATAAGAATACCGTTGGTAGTGTCTTTTTTACCACAGGAGAAACATCTGTAACTGGTCCAAATGGAGAGAGTGTAGATGGCTATGAGTGGATTCATGCGACCATCAATTTACGCTTTAGCGATGAGGCTTCTCAGGTCGATGGCGTTAGATGGCACACCACCACAGAGGATTACTACACCATTATGCAACACGATGACACCACTGTGATTGCGTGGAGCAATGATGATGAGCAAAGCATCTGCAAGCAGTATTCTGTAAATTATAAGGGGCAGGATTTCAACCAGTGTATGTCAATTAGTCGCTTTACCGAGGATGGTTGGTCAGATGATGGCGTTTATGCAGCACATTATGACTATGACTTCTGTGTTCCAGTTGGTTATGATGGAACTGTTATTGGCGTATACAGTGGCGCGTTCAATTGGGAAGATGGCCAGTATATCTACGATGTTGTAGATAACAGTGCTATTTTTTATAAATTACGATAAAACTTATAGGGAGGTTTTTTGATATGGCAAATATGTCAGCAAAAATGGTAGCTTCGTATTTTACAAACGAAGGACTGAAGTTCGAAGTGGATGGAGACGATGAGGAGGTTATCCGCATTAGCTTCAACGCAGATAATTTGGAGCGTATTCGTCTTTCGCTTTTCTTCAACGAAGAGAATACCAACGTAGCCGTTCGTGTATTCAATCTTTGCAAGGTTGAGGAATCAAAGAAGCCTGCAATTTATGCAGCTTGCAATAAGTTGAACGATGATTACAGATGGGCAAAGTTCTGTATCGACGAAGAGGATAATACAGTAACTGTAGCAACCGATGGTGTGATTCGTATGGATGTTGCTGGTGAGATTGCACATGAGCTTGTTATGAGACTTGTAAATATCACAGACGAAGCTTATCCAATTCTTATGAAGGCACTTTGGGCATAAGCGATATATGCTTTGATTAGGCAAGGGCGATTTTCGCCTTTGCCTATTTTTTCTAAGAAGAAGTTGAAGGAGGAAGGGATATGAAGTATGCGAAGGTCTATGAAATCGTAGAGAAGTTCGCAAAAGAACGTTCAGAGGGTGACGAGCTTACCAGGTTGCATCTTCTGTATGCTTACGCAAAGTTGGCATCGTTTGATGATAAGATGCTTGCGTCTTTTTTTCAGAATGACGAAGAGTCGGTAAGAGAGGTTGGAGAGTTACGTAAGTTCTTCTCTGGAGCCAATCTGGATGCAAAATTGATTAAGGATGGCGTTCCAATTCTGCTCTTGAACAATTCTGCAAAAGAGCATGAGCAGAAGAAATGTCAGGAATTTTTGGCAAAATATAAAAATGATGAGGATAAGGTTGAGCACATTATTATCGACCTTTTGCAGGAATCCTTACCAGAGATGACCTTATTTACCAATGGTCATGCCCTAACTGATGTGTTTGCTTATGTAGATAAGACCCGTGTCAGTGATCCAAAGGCAGGGGCAAAGAAGCCTACCAGCAGTACGTCTGCTGCTCCAAAGGCGGACGAGCCAAAGCATGGAAGCGAGCCAGAGGCTAAGGGACCAGCAAAGGTAGATCCAGCAAAGGATGCGGACGGACAGAAACCTGAGGAGGAGCCTTTAGGAAAGACCGCGGAAAAGACATCGGAGGATGAATATACTAGAGATGACTTTAAGATTTTGATTAAGAAATCAAAGACTTTGTATACAGATTTGCTCCGTCGCGTTAAGGGACAGGATGATGCGGTACGTCTTTTTGTACAGGGGTATTTCCAGGCAGAGATTTTGCGTGGTGCAGACAAAGAACAGAAGAAGCCGGCAGCAACCTTCCTTTTTGCAGGCCCTCCAGGTGTTGGTAAGACACTTCTTGCCAGCAATACAGCAGATTTGCTGGGCCTTCCATATAAGCGCTTTGATATGAGTGAATTTGTAAACTCATCTACGGTCGATACTTTAATTGGTACAGAGAAGACCTATAAGGATTCGCAACCTGGTCAATTGACCCAGTTCGTGAAAGAAAATCCACATTGTATTCTTCTCTTTGATGAGATTGAGAAGGCACATCTTAAGATTATTTACCTTTTCCTGCAGATGCTTGATGGTGGCTATATGCGTGATGCCCATGAGGCAGAAGAGGTGAGCTTCCGTGATACCATTGTTATTTTTACCACCAATGTCGGTAAGAAGCTTTATGAGGGTATGCATGGAACCAATCTTTCTACGACTCCAGCCAATGTGATTTTAGAGGCATTGCAGTCAGAGAAGGACCCAAATACAGGAGAGGCAACTTTCCCAGGAGCTATTTGTAGCCGTCTGGCATCTGGCAATATCATCATGTTCAACCATTTGGGAATTCATACACTGACAGATATTGTACAGATGGAGTTTGATAAGAGTGTTCGACTTTTAGAGAACCGCTATGATTTTGATATTGAACTTGACCCACTTCTTGCACCACTGTTCCTCTTTAACCAGAGTGGAGATGTAGATGCCCGTATTGCAACAGGACGAAGCGGGCTGCTAATTAAGAACGAGCTCTATGAATTTGGCCGCTTGGTAAAGGATTCAGAGGCTGTATTTGCCAATCTGAAGAAAATTCAGTTTGTGGTAGAGATTCCAGAGAATGACCCAGAAATCCGTGCTTTGTTTGTGAATGAGGACCGTGTAGATATTCTTGTTGTTGGAGACAAGGAAATCAAGATGGATTCCCAGTTTGAGGCAAAGTGTAACGTGCTTCGCGCAACCAATGAGACAGAGATGATGGATGCGATTATGCACAATGATATTGCATTTGTTGTGATGGATGTTCTCTATGGAATTAAGGATAGCGAGCAGAAGTACTTGAGCCAGGATGATATTGATTCGACTGGTATGGATTGCTTTGCAGTGATTCGCGAGAAGGCAGATGATGTTCCGGTCTACTTCCTAGAGAATGCCCAGATGGATATTGAAGACAAATCGACCTTCCTTCGTATGGGCGCAAGAGGCTTCCTAAAGGCTACGGAAGACGGTGAAATGGATGGGGATGCAATTATTGAGCTTGTAGAAGCCATTCATTTGCAGGCAAGAGCCGATGATTTGGTTCGCCGCGGTCGTATTGTGAATTATAATACTGCACAGTATGTTTCTGATGATAACACCATGGCCATTATTCGTTTCTATGATTTCCAGTTCCGTCAGGCAGTAACTGGCGATGCACAGAAACTTATGATGAGCGATAGCAATAAACCAACGGATACCTTTGCGGATGTCATTGGTGCAGAAGATGCAAAGAGTGAGCTTAAGTTCTTCGTTGACTTTATGAAGAACCCTCGTAAGTTCATCATTGATGGACATAAGCCACCAAAGGGAATTCTTCTTTATGGCCCTCCAGGAACAGGTAAGACCATGCTTGCACGTGCTATGGCAGGAGAATGCGGCGTATCCTTCTTCCCAACCACTGCCAACAACTTCTTTAGCAAGTATATTGGTGAGACAGAAGAGAACATTCGTCAGCTTTTTGCAAATGCAAAGCGTTATGCACCATCTATCATTTTTATTGATGAGATTGATGCAATTGGTAAGGAGAGAACCGGTGATACCACAACCGCTCACACAGAGAAGGCTTTGAATCAGCTCTTGACGGAGATGGATGGATTTGTGGTTGATCCAAAGCATCCAGTATTTGTGATTGCGGCAACCAACTTTGATATTGATTCAAGCAAGTCAGATAAGTCTCGCGCCATGGATCCAGCGTTGATGCGTCGTTTTGATAACCGCATCTATGTGGATCTTCCAAAGGAAGAGGAGCGTAAGCAGTATATTGATTTCATGCTGAACAAAAAGAAGATGCATGATGGTGTCAGTGATAGTTGCGCCAATAACCTTGCACAAAGAACCACTGGTATGAGCCTTGCAATTCTCCAGAACATCTTGGAGCTTGCCATTCGAAATGCAAGCAAGAAGGGTGAACCTTTGGATGATGAAATCTTACTGAATGCTTTTGAAGAGTATCAGTACGGTGAGAAGCATGAGTGGAATGAGAAATACTATGAATCTGTTGCGTACCATGAGAGTGGTCACGCATACTTGAACTGGTTATCAGGAGATGCACCAAGCTTTGTTACCATTGTTTCGCGTGGTGACTTTGGTGGTTATATGATGCCAGGCAATGGGGAAAAGACACCTAATTATACCGAGGAGCAGCTTCGTGGTAGAATTCGTACAAGTCTGGCTGGACGTGCTGCAGAAATCGTATTCTTTGGGGAACAGCCTGGTATTAATACGGGCGCATCCTCAGACCTTGAGCATGCAACGCATTATGCCATGAATATGATTTGTCGCTATGGTATGGGCGGTATGGGACTTATGAGTCTTAGCCCGGAAATTATGTTAAAGTCATCTAAGGCAGATGATTTTATTGCAAGTGTCAATGGACTTCTTGAGGAAGAACTGGGGAACACCATTCGCATGGTGGAAGAGGGAAAACCTTACATTGAGGCACTTGCCAAGACTCTGATGAAGGAGAATCAGCTGGTAGGCGATAAGATTGTTGAAATCTTTGAAAACACCAAGTCTTCTTTGGGTTAGTCATAAGAATGAATGGAATCCCACAGGTGAGTCCTGTGGGGTTCTTGCACAAATGAGGAAACGAATGAAGAATATTATTTTAGATTTGGAAATGAATGCGGTATCTATGCAGCCAGAGTTTACAGAGCAAAGGCGTATCTGTAAGACCGAAATTATGGAAATCGGTGCGGTTGCATTGGACGAAAAAGGAAAAGAAGTAAGTCGTTTCATGACCTACGTAAAGCCTGCTTTTAACGCAGTCATTGAGGAAAATTATACCAAATTAACTGGAATTACAACGGAGATGGTAGCAGATGCCCCTGGTTTTGCAGAGGGATTTCGTCAGTTTTCTGATTGGTGCAAATCACTGGATGAAGAAATTCATATTTATGCATGGTCTGATTGCGATTTGGTACAGGTCACCAGAGAGATGGAGCAGAAGAAGTACAAAAAGAGTCCTTTTGAAAAAGCCCTGTTAAAGAACTGGCATGATTTCCAGAAAATCTTTGAAAAGAAAATTGGATTTGATCGCGCGATTGCCCTTTCAGATGCTTTGAATTATGCGGGCTTTGACTTTGAAGGAAGGCAGCACGATGCACTTTTTGATGCCATCAATACCGCAGAACTGTTCCGCATTTGTAACGATGAAAAGTTATTTAATGATTATCTGAAAGTGGTAAAAGAAGCCATGGAGGATACTCCGATCGGAAGTTCCATGGGGGATCTTTTGAGTGGATTAAATATTCAGATTTCTTCGTGATTTTGTTTTACATAATCTCTCAATTGTGCTACCATTATGGTAGATGTATTGTCTAGAAAATTTAAGGGGGTTTTCCTATGGGCAAAGAAATAGTTGCAATGCTTTTAGCCGGTGGACAGGGCTCAAGACTTTATGCTCTTACACAGAAACTTGCGAAGCCAGCAGTTCCATTTGGCGGGAAATATCGTATCATCGATTTCCCATTATCTAACTGTGTAAATTCAGGTATTGATACCGTCGGAATTTTGACACAGTATCAGCCTTTTGTATTGAATGAATACATTGGTAATGGCCAGCCTTGGGATTTGGACCGTTTGTATGGTGGTGTACATGTGCTTCCGCCATATCAGAAGGCAACCGGATCTGACTGGTATAAGGGTACAGCCAATGCGATTTACCAGAACATTTCTTTCATCGAGAGATATGATCCAGAATATGTAATTATTCTTTCTGGTGACCAGATTTGTAAGCAGGACTATAGCGATTTCCTTCGTTTCCATAAGGAGAAGGGGGCTGAGTTCTCTGTTGCAGTTATGGAGGTTCCATGGGAAGAGGCTCCTCGTTTCGGACTTATGGTAACCGATGAGACAGATCAGATTACAGAGTTCCAGGAGAAGCCAAAGAATCCAAAGTCAAATCTTGCTTCTATGGGTATCTATATCTTTAACTGGGATATCCTTCGCAAGTACTTAATTGAGGATGAGGCAGATCCTAATTCTGAAAACGATTTTGGTAATAACATTATTCCAAATCTTCTTCGTGATCATCGTAAGATGTTTGCTTATCGTTTCAGTGGATACTGGAAGGATGTAGGAACCATTTCTTCTCTTTGGGAAGCGAACATGGAGGTTCTTGATCCTGAGAACAGTGGAATTAACCTCTTTGATGAGGAATGGAAGGTATACAGCCGAAACGCTGGTATGACTGGACATAGAATTGGTGCAGATGCAATCGTAGAAGATTCAATGATTACCGATGGATGTAATATCCAGGGTACCGTAAAGCATTCCATCCTTTTTGCTGGTGTTACGGTTGAACCAGGCGCAGTTGTTGAAGACTCTGTTGTTATGGGAAAGACAGTGATTAAGGCGGGTGCGAAGGTTCTCCACAGTATTGTTGCTGAGCATGTTACCATTGAAGAAGGCGCTACCGTTGGTGCTTCTGCAGACCGTAAGGATGCAAGCAAGGTAGCCACCATTGCAAGTGGTGTTACCATTGGTAAGAATGCAGTTGTAGGTGCTGATGCTATGATTTATGACGATGTTGAGGAAGGGGGTAAACAGTAATGGTTACAACAAAAAATGATGCATTGGGCATTATCTTCCCAAATAGTTATGATTCTTTGGTTCCAGAATTGGTTGCAGAGCGTTCTATGGCATCTATTCCATTTGCAAGTAGATATCGTCTTTGTGACTTTGTGATTTCTTCTATGGTTCATAGTGGAATCAGCAATATTTCGCTTCTTGTAAGCAAGAACTACCATTCACTTATGGATCATATGGGATCTGGTCGTGAGTGGGATTTGGCTCGTAAGAATGGTGGTCTTCACATTTTCCCACCTTATGCACAGAGCACCTTTAAGAATTCTGTTGGTTGGATTGGAGCACTTGAGAATATCAAGGGATTTTTAGAGAAGCAGACAGAGAAATTTGTTGTTTTATCTGATGCTAACTTTGCAATCAACTGTGATTTCGCAAAGCTTGTAGATGAGCATGTAAAGTCTGGTGCAGATGTTACTTTGGTATATCGTAAGTGTGAGGTACCAGAGGCGTTTGTAAATAACAATCGCTCAAGTAATCGTGAATTCTATTATTCATACGAGATGGATGGCGATGGACGAATCACCAAGGTCAATATCAATACCACAAGTACAGGTATTGTAAATCTTGGTATGAACGTATATGTTATCGATCGTATCTCTTTGATTAAGATGATTGATGAAGCATATCTTCACGGATATACTTACTTCTTACGTGACCTTTTGGCACCAGGGGTAAATCATCTGAAGATGCGTGGATACTGCTATGATGGATATGTAGCACACATTCACGACATGAAGAGCTACTTTGAGGAGAATATGAGACTTCTTCAGGATGAGAATGTCGATGCACTTTTTGCAGGTTCTCCAATCTACACCAAGATTCGTGACGATAACCCAACACGCTACATTGCAGGTTCTAAGGTTAAGAATGCAATGGTTGCCGATGGTTGTGTCATCGAAGGCGAAGTAGAGAATTGTGTGATCTTCCGAGGCGTTCGCATTGGTAAGGGCGCTAAGGTTAAGAACTGCGTTTTGATGCAGGATACAGTAATTGAAGAAGGCTGTGACGTACAGTATGTGATTACCGACAAGAACGTACGAATTACAGCTGGTAAGTATTTATCAGGTAACGACAGCTATCAGGTATTTGTTGCAAAGCATCAGACGGTATAGAAATAAAAGGAGGCTAAGTAACATGTCGGAAAATAGAAAGACCATTCAGATTTCATCTAGCGATGCTGGGGAAATTAAGGTTGCAGATGAGGTAGTTGCAATTATTGCAGGTCTTGCAGCAACAGAGGTAGAAGGTGTTAGCTCAATGGCTGGCAACATTACCAATGAAATCGTAAGCAAGATTGGTGTGAAGAATCTTTCCAAGGGAATCCTCGTTGAGGTTATGGATGATGAAGTGAAGGTGGACGTAGCAGTAAATATTTCATATGGCTACAACATCCCTGATGTATCCTTAAAGGTACAGGAAAAGGTACGTGCAACTATTGAAAATATGACAGGTCTTAAGGTGGCTGTTGTGAATGTTCGCATTGCTACAGTGGACATGGCAAATGAATAAAAATTCTTTATAATTTGCATAAAATGTGGTATAATAAGGGTGCTCTTTGAGCATCCTTATTTTTATGTAATTTTTTGAATCAATCGAGTATAAATATGAAAGTTGGAGACACAATATGACAAGAAGAGAACTGAGAGAAAATGTTTTTAAAATGCTGTTTCGTGTGGAGTTTCATACCTCGGCAGACATGAACGATCAGGTGGGATTATTAGGGGAAGGTTTCTATAGCATGCAAGAGGATGACTTAAAAGAAATCAACCTAAAGGATAATGAGATTGCAGAGATTCAGGCAAGAACCAACGCAGTTTTGGAGAAGGTTTCAGAAATCGATGCCAAGATTAATGATGTATCGGTGGGCTGGAAGACAAGCCGTATGGGCAAGGTGGATTTATCCATCATTCGATTGGCTGCTTTTGAAATCCTTTTTGACGAGGATATTCCAAACCCAGTTGCAATCAATGAAGCAGTTGAGCTTGCAAAGCAGTTTGGTACAGAGGATTCTCCTTCATTTGTAAATGGCGTTTTGAGCAAACTTATTGCTTAACACATTATGGAGAAGACAATCTATTCTGTCGGACAAATTAATAAATATATCAAGGATATGTTTGCACAGGATTTCCTCCTTCACAATTTGTGTGTGAAAGGCGAGGTATCCAACTGCAAATATCATTCCAGTGGCCATATCTATTTTACCTTAAAGGATGGTGACGGAGAGATTCGAGCCATTATGTTTGCTGGAAATCGAAGAACTGGTTTGAACTTCCAGATGAAGGATGGAGACAAGGTTATTATTACAGGCTCCATCGAGATTTATGAGAAGGGCGGAACCTATCAGATTTATGCAAAACAGATTGAGTTGGATGGCACTGGCAATTTGTATCTGAAATTTGAAGCCTTAAAAAAGGAATTGGAAGAGATGGGAATGTTTGATTCCCTTTACAAGAAGCCGATTCCACGCTTCATTAAGCGGCTTGGTGTGGTTACGGCACCAACGGGCGCAGCGGTTCAAGATATCCGTAATGTTGCTACAAGGCGCAATCCATATGTGCAGATTATTCTCTATCCAGCATTGGTTCAAGGAGAAGGTGCAAAGGAAAGCGTTGTACGTGGTATTGAGACTTTGGATGCAATGGGAGTAGATGTGATCATCGTAGGCCGTGGTGGCGGTTCCATGGAAGACCTTTGGGCTTTCAATGAGGAAATCGTGGCACGGGCTATTTTTTCTTGTAATACTCCGATTATTTCTGCAGTTGGACATGAAACGGATTGGACCATCGCAGATTATGTTTCGGATCTTCGTGCACCAACACCGTCTGCGGCGGCAGAGCTTGCGGTGTTTGATGTGAGAGCGATTACAGATTCTATGGCGCAGTATGAGCTTTCCATGCGCCGTATTATGGGCCAAAAGCTAGAACTGGCCAGGGCAAGACTTGCGACCTATACAGCAAAGCTGAAGGCAAAGAATCCACAATCTATTTTGCATGAAAACAGAAAGCGTGCAGCGGATTTGGAACAGGCCTTGCAGCGTGCAATGGAAGAACTCCTTCTTAGGAAGCGGGGAACACTTGCAGTGTTAGCTGGTCGTATGGATGCCAATTCACCAACCAAGAAGCTTTCCCAGGGCTTTGCAATGGTGGAGAGTCATGGACAGCTACTGAAGTCGGCGGCAGACCTTAAAGAGAAGGATGAACTGGTGCTACATCTCATTGATGGAGATGTGAAGGCGGAAGTAACAGAAGTTACAGGAGGAATTGTACGTGGCTGAGAAGGAATTAACCTTAGAAGAACGTTTTGAAAAAATAGAAGAAATCCTTGGAAAGATGGAAGAGAAGGATGCAACCTTGGATGAATCCTTTGCTTTGTACAAGGAAGGATTGGCTGAACTGGCTGCATGTAATGCTGCTTTGGACAAAGTAGAGAAGGCCATGCTTGTCATAAGCGAAAGCGGAGAACTGGAAGAGTTCTAAAGGAGTAGGAATGGATTTTAATACCCAGTTACAGGAAAAAGTTCGTGACATCAATGCACTTCTTGGCACCTATCTTCCAGAAGTAAGTGGTTTTCAAAAAACGATTATGGATGCCATGAATTATAGCGTAGAAGCAGGTGGAAAGAGACTTCGCCCAATGCTTATGGAAGAGACCTTCCGTTTGTTTGGAGGAGAGGGCTCTCTCGTGCAACCATTTATGGCGGCTATGGAGATGATTCACACCTATTCTTTGGTGCATGATGATTTGCCGGCAATGGATAATGATATGTACCGTAGAGGGAAGCTTACCACTCACGCAAAATACGGAGAGGCAATGGCAATCCTTGCAGGGGATGCGCTTTTGAATTATGCCTTTGAAACTGCTTCACAGGCCTTTGATCAAGCGAAGACGATAGAGGAATACAAGCGTGTGGCAAAGGCGCTCCAGATCCTGTCACGCCGTGCTGGAATCTATGGCATGATTGGAGGACAGGTGGTTGATGTTGAGGCAGAGAAAAAGCAAGAAGAAATTGATCGTGCTCGCCTTGATTTTATCTATGAGTTAAAGACAGGGGCCTTGCTTGAAGCATCCATGGAAATTGGTGCGGTGCTTGCAGGAGCGTCCGAAGAAGCACTTTCTGTTATTACAGAAGTGGCATCAAAGACCGGGCTTGCATTCCAGATTATGGACGATATTTTAGATGTGACCAGCACTCAGGAAGAGCTTGGAAAGCCAATTGGTAGTGATGCTAGAAATGAAAAAGTAACCTATGTTACCTATGAAGGACTTGAAAAATCTCAAGAAGACGTTGAGCGCCTTTCCAATGAGGCGGTGGCTTGTTTTAAGGGAATTGATGGAGACAGTGCATTTTTGACAGAGCTTATTCTGTCACTGGTACACCGTAAGAAATAACCTATGGTACTTGATAAGATTAATAAAGCAAACGATATAAAAAACTTAACAGATGAGGAACTCTATATCTTATCCGATGAAATTCGTGATTTTTTGGTGACTCACATTTCAGAAACGGGTGGACACTTGGCATCCAACCTGGGTGTCGTAGAACTTACCATGGCGCTTCATTTATGCTTTGATTTGCCAGAGGATAAGATTATTTGGGATGTTGGGCATCAGTCTTATACCCACAAGATTTTAACGGGACGTAAGGATGAGTTTGCAACCTTGCGTCAATTTGGCGGTATGAGTGGTTTTCCAAAGACCAACGAAAGCCCATGCGACTGCTTTAATACAGGTCATAGTTCAACCTCTATTTCTGCGGGACTTGGATTTGCCCATGTGCGTGAGATTAAGGGACAGGACTACCATGTGGTATCGGTAATTGGAGACGGTGCCATGACAGGAGGCCTTGCATTTGAAGCACTTAACAATGCATCTGAGGTGGACTCCAATTTTATCATTGTATTGAACGACAACAACATGTCGATTTCTGAAAATGTTGGTGGCATGAATCTGGCACTTTCCGGTTTCCGTGCGTCTGAGCCATACCGTGATATGAAGCTTGGGGTTATGAATTCCTTAAGCAGCATTCCTGTATACGGCAAAAAGATGGTAAAGCGTATCCAGAATGCAAAGAGTGGTATTAAGCAGCTCTTCGTTCCAGGAATGATGTTTGAGGAGATGGGGATCCTTTAT
>JAZQQA010000195.1:0-11267 GCA_045628825.1 Agathobacter sp. | reverse complement strand
AGACAAATCAAGGCGTTCATTTTTTACTTTTCCAATTTCTCCCAAAATACCAGAAATAAATTCGTTCTCATCCTGGTATTCCAGATGATGATGGGATATGATTTCACGCAAAAACTGATACTTCTGCTCATCGGAAATTACATTACTGCTTTCCATACCATAGGCAGCCTTCAGTATGGTAAAAAATACCGCATGAAAAGTACCAAATGAAACCCTCGCATCATTTTGCTTAGCACCTTTTAAAAAGCGACCTTTCATTTCCATAGCTGCAGCCTTCGTAAAAGTGATTACAAGAATTTTTCCAGGGTCAATTCCATATTCATCTATGAGTTGTCTTGTTCGTTGGGTGATTACAGCAGTTTTTCCGGAACCGGGTCCTGCTAAGACAAGCATCGGGCCATCCTTATGTTGGATGGCCGCTACTTGAGACTTGTTATAGTTCATTCATTACCTCAGAAATGTAATTACTTAGAAAGTAACTCAATACCCTTACGGATACGAGCCAATGATTCTTCTTTTCCAAGAATCTCCATAAGCTCTGTTGCACCACCTGGTGTCATCTGCTTACCAGATACTGCAGTACGAATTGGCCACATAACGTAACCATTTTTCACTTCCTTTGCTGCAACATAATCACAAAGAGTTGCATAAAGGGCATCGTTTGAAAA
This sequence comes from Agathobacter sp., assembly GCA_045628825.1. Taxonomy (GTDB): domain Bacteria; phylum Bacillota; class Clostridia; order Lachnospirales; family Lachnospiraceae; genus Roseburia. The sequence goes on along the minus strand of JAZQQA010000195.1, from coordinate 10,599 downwards.
ATCATCCTGCTTCTCAAGGATTGGAAGAATGTCTGAAAGCACCTGAAGAGAAGAAGCTGCATCTGTCTTCATCTTCTTATGGGTGTACATTGCGATATCATATTCTGGAAGTGCCTCAAAGAAATCTACATGATCCTTAATGCCTGTGAATACCTCAATACGGCTTTGAACCATAGACGCAATCTTCTTAAGGTCCATATCCTTTGTAATGACTTCCTTAAGATATGGAAGTGCCATCTCATAGAAGGCATCTGCATCCATTTTCTTAATATATTCGCCATTCATCCACTTAAGCTTTGTAAAATCAAAGACTGCTGGTGACTTAGACATATGACGATAATCAAACTTCTCAATCAACTCCTCTAAACTCATAATCTCCTGATTGTCTGCTGGAGACCAGCCAAGAAGAGCAACAAAGTTCACAACAGCCTCTGTCAAGAAGCCCTGCTCAATCAAATCCTCAAAGGAAGAATGACCACTTCTCTTTGAAAGCTTCTGATGGTTCTCATCCGTAATCAATGGACAATGAACATAAATAGGTACTTCCCAACCAAATGCCTCATAAAGACGATTGTACTTTGGTGAAGAGCTAAGATACTCATTACCACGAACAACATGGGTAATTCCCATAAGATGGTCGTCTACAACATTTGCAAAATTGTAGGTAGGGAAACCATCTGATTTAATGAGAATCATATCATCAAGCTCTGCGTTATCTACACTAATCTCACCATAAATCTCATCTACGAAAGAGGTGCGTCCTTCTCTTGGGTTGTTCTGACGAATGACATATGGCTTTCCAGCAGCAAGATTTGCTTCTACCTCTTCCTTAGAAAGGGATAAGCAATGCTTATCATAGATAGAAATCTCTTTTCCTGCTACGGTTGTACGAAGGCTTTCCAAACGCTCCTTATCACAGAAACAATAATAAGCCTCACCCTTTTCTACCAACTGCTTCGCATATTCAAGATAAATGCCTGCAGCCTGGCGGTCACTCTGCACATAAGGACCTACACCCTTATCCTTATCTGGTCCCTCATCATGAAGCAGTCCAGTTTTGGCAAGAGTACGATAAATAATATCAACAGCACCCTCAACCAAACGTTCCTGGTCAGTATCCTCAATACGAAGGATAAAATCACCACCCTCATGCTTGGTTAAAAGGTATGCATACAATGCGGTTCTTAAATTACCTACATGCATTCTTCCTGTAGGACTTGGAGCAAATCTAGTTCTTACTTTACTCATGGTATATCTCCTTATTTACTTATCTGCAAAACAGATATAATCTCAAATCAACTGAATCATTATAGTCAATGAAAACCTAGGTGTCAACTTATATACTCTGTGACTGTAGCGCGTCAATCTTAGCCAGTACCTGCGCCACTTGACTCATATCTGCGCCTGATTCAAACACATATCCTTCTATCTCATCGCGAAGGTCACTCATCACTTTTTTCTGCTCTTCGATTTGTTCTCTTACCTTCTGACGGCGAACCAGCATATTATGCTTTAGTTCCACCATATCCTGCGGATCCATGAGCGCATTGATATAATGCAGCCAGATTCTCGCATCATACAAGAACTGCATTTCAAGCAGCCGCACCAAACGGTCACTATAGTATGCCAGATCATCGGATGTCTCGCGGAATTTGGCACGTTCCTTCACCATGTTCTGATACTGCTCAAAATTATACAAAAGCTGTGCAGCACTTTCGACCTTGTACTTTGCACAGGTATAGTCCACCGCATTCTTAATGCCAACATACTTAATTTTTACATGGTTCTCCAGCTCAATCGCCTGGTTCTTTAGCTTTTCAGCCTTTCGAATCTCTTGATTGCTCTCCTGATATTTCAAAATCACATAGGAAGCAAAAAGAACCGAGAAAAAAGCTGCAAGCATCATATAAAGTGATACATTCTTCTCCATAACAAAATTAAGAAGAATTAAAAACAGCACTACCGTTCCAGCTAGAATCAGAACAAGGAATGACACTCTTCGAAGATTCCTTTGCTCTTCAAGCTCGTCCTCCTTTACGGTATCCCAATCCTTTTTTTCTCTGGCAAGAAGACTTAAATCCTTATTGATTGCAGCAAGGTATGCCTCATTGGACTGAAAGCGACGAATAATACCAGGCATCTGTGCCTCTTCCTCCTGAAACTGCGCAAACTGCAAATCTGTAATCTGATTCTCCTTATTCAAGAATTTATTACGCGCTGTATCCAACTTCGCAATTTCTCTAGCGCACTCTACAATTGGTCCAAGAAGCTCTGCATCAAGGTTCTCAAGGGTCTGGATGTCACCCAGATAATTGGTAACAACCTTGTACTCCCCTTTTAAATCTTCCAGAGTACTAACAGCCTCTATTAACTCACCACAGCGTTCTACTGCTGTATGCTTTTTAGCGGCCGCCATCTGCGCACGACGCTTTTTTATCACGTCTGCATCTTCCTCTAAGACAAGAGGTGCATATCCCTTACGGCTACGAAGCTCCTCATCTCTTTCCTCTTCCAGTTTTCTATTTTTTCGTTTTCTGAAAAAATCAAACAAAGGTCTTACTCCTAAATCTTACTCATTCTACGATAATCATTTTTCCAAAGGGTAATGATTTCCATTAGTTCCTTCGATGCAGAAGCCTTTTCCCCTTCTGCCTCCATACGTGCCAGCTGCTCCAGTCTCTCTTCAAACTCTGAGGTCTCAAGATTGCGACTTGCAACAGTGAGTTCATTGCGAATCTCCTGAAGCTTCATCTCATCCAATCCATAGGCAATACCAGCACGAATGAAGCCTTCCTCATCCTTCATACAACGGTATGCCAAAAGTTCCTCACGCATAGACTGTGGATTTTTCCCAAGCTCATAGGCCATGTGATAGCAACGAATGCTCTCTTCAAAAAGGAATAGCCTTGCATATGCACAGGCCAAATTGTGCCAAATCTTACCAACAAGCTCTGGATTTTCCACCAATGCTTCTCTTGATGCCAACAGTCGCTTATACTCATAAATTGCTGCAAGCACTTTTCCGCGTTCCATAAGTCGATCTGCCCGAAGCTTTGCACACTCAAATTCACTCTTATCTGCCATATCTTGAATTGACGAACAGATATAACGAATCTCTTCTTTGGTACAATAACCACTGTCATTTAAGATAAGTGAAATGTAGTCTACAAGCTTTCCGCCTGCACGCATCAAATCTCTAAGCTTCTCTGCCAGAGAAACCCTGCCAAGCTCCTTATCAATCCAGGTGCACAGTTCTTCGGACATGAAATCATTTTCCAAAAGATAGGTATTATTTAATATGTAATAGCTCATCTCCTCAAGGGAGTAAAGATTGACCGATAGTCCATCCATATAAAAAGGCATGGCGGCAATCGGTTCTTTGCAAAGTAATAATTCTGCCATATGCCCTCCTACATAAACATGGTATATTTCCAGGTCTTGTCGGTTCCCTTTACGATTTCTCCAAAACCAAGATCCTTAATTTCTATCGCAACCTTATCGTCCGAAATCGGACGCGCCAAAATGCGAAGTCTGGTGGTGCGGTCTGGTCGCTTTGGCAAATCGGTAAGTTCAAGCGTTTCAATCTGCGCCTCACTGCTTCTTGGAAGTTGCTTCCAAAAATCAATTTTGGCATCCTGCGATAGAATCACCTCACACTCGCCACTTTCCTCAAACCAGTTCTTTCCCGCACTAATCAGGGTATAGAATTGAAAATCCCCGTCAGAACGCACTTTAATGCTGACATTGAACTTCATCTCGTTCTCGCCCATATAGATGAATGGCCAACGTTCCCCAAGGTCTCTTACGTAAGCGCCATAACATGCGCCCTTGGAAAAGAGATTACGACCAATGAAGGCTCTTCTACCCTTACACAGATAGTTCAAAGAATCCTTCATCCAATTGCCCTCAAAACCATCTCCTACAAGGTAAACAGAAGAAATCACGCGATTTTCAAAAATACGCATCTGATAATGCAAAAAATCCTCGTCCAGATTCTCTCCCATCATGGTACGATTTCCCTCATTGATTTCTACAACCTGAGGCACCGTATGGGTATTGCGTGTTAGGGCCAGATGATTGATGCTTCCATTTTCGCACTCTATCATATAGACGTCATGCATCCACAGTTCATTTTTCTGACTTAGCGCATAATAATAAAAGCTCTCTTTATGGTCCATCACCATGAAGTGATTCTGGTCTAATTCCATGGAATAAGCTATGCGCCAAAACAGATCCATATTATCCTTATCCAGACGATCCACCGTAATGACAAGTCTGTCATAACGGGAAGGATTCCCCAGCTTTTGTGCCATAAGAATCAATTTACGGATAAACAGCCCAAGCAAATCCTCTGCCTGAAAGCTCTCGCCATCCATAAGGATAGAATCCCCATTCATGGCACGACGCAAAATAGAGTCTACACAAATCACTTCTGAGGTCTTAGCCATTTTCACAGCCTCATCTCCAAAATACCATTGGCTAAGTCCCTTACGCTTTGCAAGCACCATTGGAACGGCATAGACCTCATTTGAGCCAACAGCACTAACCGTTTCTGGCTCATCCATATTCTGTTGATAGTAACTGATCATGGCATACTTGTCATTGAGATCAATTCCCAGATAAAAAGGTTTTCTACCGAATTCCACGTTCCTTTGTTCCTCTACTTAAATCAAATGAAATACTTCATTTGTTACTTGGGCATAGCCCTTATATTGCTTCATATTATGGTACAAGCTTGAACTATCCTGAAGAGCAAGCGAGATTAACATCTGATTTACAAGGTTGTAGCGACTGCTATCATTTTCCCCATAAACATCGTTCGTCATAAGACGATTGCTCTCTGTAACAGAGACCTCCCCCTTATACTCTTCTGAAATATAGTACTGAATTGCCTCTCCAAAGAACATAACAAAGCTCTTAACGAAAATTCCATCATATACATCTGGCATATCCTCAGTGACAAAATTCTCGCCGTCCTCATCCCTGCTATAATGAAGCACAACATGTTTTCTTGGATTACACCGGTATTCCAAGAAAATCTTATCGTAAAAATGATACTTTACCACAAGTTCCTTTGCTAATCGCTTGTAGAAAGCAAAATTCATATTACGGCAGGTGTATTCTGCCAAGAGTTCATCCTCAATGGCAAAATGCGTTTTGCTCACTTCCTCTTCATCAGCAAAGCGACGAAGAAGCGCAAGCTTACAAGCATCATTCAGTTCTAAACGATTGCAATAACGCGCTTCTATCATATCAAACACATATTGCTCACAAAACGCATTATGCAAGAAATACTCATGGGCACGATAAGAAAGATAAGCAAGTACTACCTGCTCTCTTCCGCCATTATCATAATAGCTCTTAAAGATAAGAGCCGTATCTTCATGCATCTTTTCCGTGTACAGCATTTGAACCAAGATACGCTCTTCCAGTTCGAAGGTATCCAGTTCAAAAATGCTGGCAGCCTTCCAAATGGCGCACATCACATTGGTTGGTCCAAGATAATACTTACACAGATATGCAAGCATAACATCATTGTACTTATTGGCTAAAAATGCCTGTGTTACCAAAGAAAGAAGAACATCTTCCTCTTCTCCTGCAAACTCTTTGATTAAATATGTCGAAAGCGCAACCTTTCCGGCTGAACCAATCTGATCCACCCCAAAGTGACCAATCATCTCAAAGGCCTTATCAAAGATATGATTCTCTACTAAGAGTTCAATCATATATTTGCGCACTGCAGAAGGCATTTCATCGAATTCCGTCTCTTCCAAATAACGCTTAATGACTCCATCATACTCACAGGTCTGGTAAAAACGGATAATTTCAGGAATGATTGCCGCCTTATATTCCACACTTAACTCATTTCCAAACAAAACGCGACCAAAGTATTTTTGATCCTCTTTTGTAAATGTAAGATAATTTTGTCTGGTTGTGAAATAAGAAAGTACAAAGGCAAGCTCATCTGGAGCAAACTCCATACATTTTTCCAGATACTCCTGTGGGTCCATCAACGCACGAACGGAATAATCCACAGATCCAACAAAACGTCTACCCTTCGCATCCTCGAATACAATGACATACTCCTTGGAATACAACTGGAAATATGCCACCCCTTCTGTAACAGGCACAATCTGAGGATCCTTTAGCTGTCTCTGATAAATAAGTGCACGTACAATACCTGGGGTCTTCACCGTAAGCTTATTGGCAAAAATGATATGTGCCATCGCATGGGCCAAATCCTCATTGATGACACCAAGCTCCAACATATCACGATAGACAATGGCCAGATTGTCATCGATATGATAGGCTTCCACCTGCTCCATGGCAAAACGTCCCATAACACGGCGGTATTTGTTGTAAACCTCTGGGCTGGTATCCTTCGCCACAATAATATTGCTATATAAGACCGCCATCTTACGATAATTCAGCGTATTCTCATACTGGAAGTACATCTGAATAATCTTTGGAACATCAAAGACCTCATGCTCATCCATAGAAAGCAGATAAGCTTCATATAGGCCCGTAATGCGAAGTTCTAGCTCAATGCCCTTTTCAAACCAATGATGATATTTCTTGTCATACTGCTGTCCCTTAATCAGGTAATTGCAAATCATACCAACGTTGGCAGGCTTTTGATCCACTTCATAGCTCACTTCCAAAAGCTGATATAGGACAGGGTCAAATCCCCTCGTCATCTCAACAATCTGGAAAATCTGAATGGCAATATCTTTGGTAATGGCGCGATGACGAATTGCCCAGCGCAAAATACGAATCTCAAAGGTATCGAGTTTCGTCAACAGATATGGATCCTGCCAAATCAAATAGTAGGCTTCCAAATACAGGTAAGGGGAAGAGCATCCCTTCATAACCCAGTATTCAATGGCCTTTAATTTACGGCTGTTATTGTTGTAATATTCATCCTGTAAAAATGATAGAACCCAAAAGAGCATGACACTATCTGGATTCTCATGGAATATCCCCTCAATTTCCCGTGTCATGCGATCCACATAATTGGACTCACGCTCTAAAAGCGTCATAACATACAAATAGAAACCATAGACTGGATCCTTGTGGTCCACCCATTCTCTATGGAATTCATCTAAAATCCACTCTGCTTCCTGACGCTGCCTGTTAATGATCAGAACCTGTGCCTTCATAAGCGGATACATTGGTTCATCTGGGTCCATTGCATGTAAGTGGTCTAAAATTTCGATGGTTTCATTGGCCCATGCACCTGTAGCAATCTTCTTCAGACGATATGCCTGATACAATTCCATCATTCCAGCGCGATACTCATTAATCTCGCTACGGAAGTTCTTCTTGGTAACATCGGTTGGCACCTTTTGAATCTCAAAATCAACCGCCACTTCCTGAAGTGGACTTGTAAAGGTCACTCGCGCAAAATTCTTACCAGCATGAAGCTGCTCTGATGCAATATAAACTTCAATTCTACAGGTACTTCCCATAAAATCATCACTGGTCAAATGCTCCTTAGACACACGAACATAAGGTGCATCTACCGCTACATCAAGCTCAAGATACCCCCAATTATCCTTGTGTAGCTCAATAACCTCCATTCGGTCAGCTACAACATCATCACACACATATGTAGTTTTGGTTGCCGAAAAATGGATAGGCTCCTTCTTACGAACACCAACTAAGAATTCCTCAAGGTTGTTTCCAGAAGGCTTTGCCGATGTGATGCCACGATATAACATGGCTTCTTTGATTTCCTTTGGCTTAATGATGTTAGGGAAATTCTTGTTGTAAAAGAACTCAAAAGCCTCAGACCAGTTTTCTTTTGCAAGATTTGCAAAATCGTAGAGTGTCTTCACCGGTCCAACCGATGAATCCATATACTTTTTCGAAATGTTGACACAAAAAGAAAGACTGTATTCACACTGGTTGCATACAATCACAAATTCACCTGTTTGATTTTCGCCTTCCACAAGGCCTCGTCCATGGAACTGATAACGAATGACACACTCTTCACCTTCGAATTGTGTGGTAATGACTTCCATTCTTGGATTGGTCACGTACACTAAGCCACGAATGGTCTGATTATTTCCAGCAATGGTAAAGCTACCAGAATAGTCGGTGTTTTCCATTACTTCCAGTTCTATGGTGTCCTCAGCGAAGGAAATTTCAGGCTTCGAAAAATCAAATTTTCCTCTGGCCAGTTGCCTGATTCTCTTACGCATTTTGACCACCCTTTTTTGTGTCTAAATTATGTAAAAATTATAACTGATTTCCATGCACTTGTCATGTATTTTCCTTGAAATATCGCATAAAAAAGGCGCATCCAATGGGATGCGCCAAAGCTTCTCTAAAAAGCCCAAATTATTTGTTACTTAAGTACTCATGAATACCCTTTGCGGCTGCTTTACCAGCACCCATTGCAAGAATAACGGTAGCTGCTCCAGTAACTGCATCTCCACCAGCAAAGACTGCACACTTTGAAGTCTGACCAGTGGTCTCATCAGCAACAATACATTTTCTTCTGTTGATTTCAAGACCAGCAGTTGTAGAAGAAATCAGTGGATTTGGAGATGTACCAAGTGACATGATTACGGTATCACACTCGATTTCATACTCACTACCAGGAATTTCAACTGGGCTTCTACGTCCAGACTCATCTGGCTCGCCAAGCTCCATCTTAATAATCTTAATACCCTTTACCCAGCCATTCTCGTCTACAACGATTTCGGTTGGATTCTGAAGAAGGTCAAAAATAATGCCCTCTTCCTTAGCGTGATGTACTTCTTCCTTACGTGCTGGAAGCTCTTCCTCACCACGACGATATACGATGTGGGTCTCTGCTCCAAGACGAAGTGCGGTTCTTGCAGCATCCATAGCTACGTTACCACCACCAACGACAACAACCTTCTTACCACGAGAAATTGGTGTCTCGTAACCTTCCTCATAAGCCTTCATAAGGTTATTTCTTGTTAAGAACTCATTTGCTGAGAATACGCCATTTGCCTGCTCTCCAGGAATTCCCATGAATCTTGGAAGTCCGGCACCAGAACCAATAAATACAGCCTCAAAGCCCTCTTCTGCCATAAGCTCATCAATTTTTACAGACTTACCAATCACAACGTTGGTTTCAATCTTAACGCCAAGAGCCTTAACATTCTCAACCTCTGCAGCAACAACCTTGTCCTTTGGAAGACGGAACTCAGGAATTCCGTAAGACAATACACCACCAGCCTTGTGGAGTGCTTCAAAAATAGTAACATCATAGCCAAGCTTTGCAAGGTCTCCCGCACAGGTAAGGCCTGCAGGGCCAGAGCCAATCACAGCAACCTTATGTCCATTCATAGACTCTGCCTTCTTTGGCTTAATTCCATTCTCTCTTGCCCAGTCAGCTACAAAACGCTCAAGCTTTCCGATTGCAACTGGTTCCCCCTTGATGCCACGGATACACTTACCTTCACACTGGCTCTCCTGTGGACATACACGACCACATACTGCAGGAAGTGCAGATGATTCAGAGATAATCTGGTAAGCTGCCTCGAAATCACGATTCTTAACCTGCTCAATGAATCCAGGAATGTTAATAGAAACAGGACATCCCTTCATACACTGTGCATTTTTACAATTCAAACAACGAGAAGCCTCTTCTACTGCTTCTTCCTCGTTGTAGCCATAACAAACTTCTTCAAAATTTGTTGCACGAACCTTTGGATCCTGCTCACGAACAGGAATACGAACTAATACGTCACCCATTATTTGTCACCTCCACAGTTTCCGCATCCACCGTGGTGGGTAGCTCCTTCTTCATAAGCAAGCTTTGCACGACCTTCTTCGGTTGCATACTGCTTCATTCTCTTCATTGCCTGGTCAAAGTCAACCTTGTGTCCATCGAACTCTGGTCCATCAACACATGCGAACTTCACCTGTCCATCAACCATAAGACGACAAGCACCACACATACCAGTTCCATCAACCATGATTGGGTTCATAGATACGATGGTAGGAATGCCAAGCTCCTTGGTTAACATAGAAACGAACTTCATCATAATCATTGGTCCAATGGTTACGCAAAGGCCATAGGTCTTGCCCTCGTCATAAAGCGCCTGAAGCTGCTGGCATCCATTTCCATGGAATCCATAAGAACCATCATCAGTTGTAACATATAAGGTATCTGCAACTGCAGCCATCTCCTTCTCGTAGAAAAGAAGATCCTTGTTACGGTATCCAATAATTACATCCGCTGCAATACCGTGCTCCTTAAGCCACTTTACCTGTGGATATACTGGAGCAGTACCAAGTCCACCAGCAATGAAAACAATCTTGCCTTTTTTCTTGGTCTCCTCAAGATTCTCCTCCATGCAAAGCTCTGAAGGACATCCAAGAGGTCCTACAAAGTCCTCTAAGCAATCACCTTCCTGTAACGCCATCATACGCTCTGTTCCAGCGCCAATGGTCTGAACTACAATGGTAACGGTTTCCTTTTCTCTGTCATAATCACAGATAGTAAGTGGAATACGCTCCCCGATTTCATCTGTTTTCGCAATAATAAACTGTCCTGGAAGACACTCACGCGCAACACGTGGAGCCTTGATTTCCATGAGAACAATGTTGCTCTGAAGC
>JAZQQA010000194.1:0-2106 GCA_045628825.1 Agathobacter sp. | reverse complement strand
ACAATGGTAATTCCATACTTTGCGTTGATTTCCTGAAGCAGGTCCAGGATGGAAGCGGTTGTCTGTGGGTCAAGTGCTGAGGTTGCCTCATCACAAAGAAGAATCTCTGGATTGCTGGCAAGTGCTCTTGCAATGGCAACTCTTTGCTTTTGTCCACCCGACAGCTGCGCTGGATATGCCTTTGCTTTTTCCTCTAGCCCTACAACGGAAAGGAGCTCCTTTGCTTTCTCTCTCGCATCCTTTTTTGCTACGCCTTGAATCACAAGTGGAAAAGCGATATTGTCCACGACATTCTTCTGCATCAGGAGATTGAAGTGCTGGAAAATCATTGCGATTTTCGTTCGCTGCTTGCGTAACTCCTTTTCACTTAATGTTGCCAGGTCTACGCCTCCAACAATTACTTGTCCCTCGGTTGGCTGCTCTAAAAAGTTCAGGCATCGTACCAATGTACTCTTGCCAGCTCCCGACATACCAATGATTCCGAAGATATCTCCGTGTTCGATATTCAAATTGATATCGTTCAAAGCATCCACGGTCCCGTCTTTTGCAATAAAACGCTTTGATAGATTTTGAATTTCGATTTCTGCCATATCTGACCCTTTCCTTTTGTTGCTTGCAAGTATCTCTTGCATGTTTGTATTATAGGTCTCTTCTTTCTCAATGTGTTAATATGGAAAAATGATAGTTCGCTATCAATTTTACTTATAGCAACATGTTATCTATTTAGCGTGTTAAAGCAAATCAAAATGTCCTATGGAAAAAACGCGCAAAAAGTATTATAATTTAGTATCATTTCGATTACTATGTGACTAGTCCACATGTGGGGGAATTTTCATGGCAACCAATCAACTCGTACTAACTTCAGATCTCTTGCCTGGCATGGTAGCTGCGCAAGACATTCGCGGTTCCGCTGGGCAGGATCTTCTTGCCAAGGGCACCATGTTGGACTTTGCCTTGATTGACCGTCTAAAGTTATTTGGTATCCCTGCTGTATTAATTGAAAAAATTGAAAAAGACGAAGCAACGATATCCTTATCAGAGCTTGCAGTTCAGCAGGCCGTAGAAGAGTATCGTCGCCCAGATCCGCCTGTCGTACACTTAACCGACAGTGTGCGTGAGCAGGTCAACGAAGGCGTACACTACATCTATAACAATGTACGTTCTCCAGAAATCTCTGTAACAGCCAATGAAATCACAGATACCTTAATGCAGGTAATTGAAGCCAACGATGCAGTCGCTGTCAATCTGTCAGAGCTTCGCACCAGTGATGAGTACACCTTCCGCCATTGCGTAGATGTAGCGACCATCGCTATGATTCTTGCAAAGCACATGCACTACAGTCCACAGGAGATGCACGAGATTGGCTTATGTGGACTTTTGCACGATATTGGAAAAGCCGAAATCCCTTCTGAGATTTTGAATAAGCCTGGAAGATTAACCGATGGGGAATTTGAAATTGTAAAAGAACATCCCGTCAGAGGCTATCACGCCCTACTGAACAACCATCAGTTTTCCCAGGAGGTTCTCCTTGGTGTCTTACAGCACCATGAAAAAATGAATGGTTCTGGCTATCCGCTTCACTTAGTATCTGGCCAGATTAACCGCTACGCCAAGATGATTGCAGTTGCAGATATCTATGATGCCTTAGTAACGGATCGTCCATATAAATCTGCCTACTCTCCTCGTGAAGCAGTAGAGATGCTTATGGCCATGACAGAAGAGCTTGATATGGATTCTTTGCATGCCTTTATGCAGACCATGATTCTTTATCCAGAGGGATCAATCGTAAAGCTCTCCAACGGAGAACAGGCCAAGGTCATCCGTAATGATTCCAGATGGATTATGCGACCAATGGTCGTAAGTCTTGCAACTGGGCAGGTATACGACCTGGCAGAGGATTTAAGCTGCGCTAGTTTAATTATTTTATAATATAAAACCCCTATGTTTGAATGCCAAGACGCTTTCGCTTCGTCTTCTGAACACTCAAACATAGGGGCTTTTTTATAATTACAAATTTAAATATTAAAGCACTTCCTTGATTGCAGCCAAGAGCTCCTCATAAGTCTCATATGCTGGGATATCTGGATACTCAGCCTTGATTGCTTC
>JAZQQA010000193.1:0-3362 GCA_045628825.1 Agathobacter sp. | reverse complement strand
CGATATATACACAGGAATCCAATAAAAGCTGATCTCGAAAAAGACGTAGGTCAAAAATACCCTTGGAGCAGCTATCACGCATACACCAACCAATCTAGTAGCCTTGTAGATACAAAATATATTCTGACAAACTTCAACTCGCTAGATGACTTTATAGATTTTCATTCTTCTGATACCGATCAATCTTTTTTAGACGTAAACACCATCAAGCGTCGTATCCCAGATGATGTCGCAATAGAAATAATAAAAAATAGTTGTCAAGTAAATCATCCTACTGAAATTGGCAGTTTTACACTTTTAGACAGAAGAAATGCAATCTTTTTACTATATGAAAACGGGATTTCTATAAGACAAATCAATCGCCTTACAGGAATCCCGCGTGGAATTATAGAAAGAATATTGTCAAACCGACTCTAATTTTTCAAGCCAAAGTGCACATGTGCGTGGCAAAAGGACCGTCCCCACTATAGGTATTGGCCAAGAACCGTAAGGCTCTCCTTCGGAAGGCGCACCATGGTCTCACGGTCTACTGCGCAAAGACCAAAGGTCATGGCATACCCCTTCTGCCACTCGAAATTATCAAGAAGCGACCAGTGACAGTAGCCAATGACTGGAATCTGGTCATCGATACATGCCTGCACACCCTTTAGGGCGGTCTCAATAAAGGCAACACGCTCCTTATCGTCACTGGTTCCAATTCCATTTTCCGTAATCATAATTGGAACGCTTGGCATTTCCTTATGCACTCTTCGAATCACATGCTCCAAAGCCTCAGGATAGACCTCATAATCCATCTGTGTCAATTTTCCTCCCTCTGGCACTGGAAGAATGCCTTCTGCCCCATAAATAGAGCGGGTATAATTCTGAAGGCCAAAGAAATCGTCTTCCTTGATATAAGGAATGTAATGTGTAAACTCTTCCTCCCACTCCTTTTCGGCGGCAGCTTCTCCTCCCTCTACCCACTGGGTGTCATGAAGGGATAAGGTAATCCCCACCTGCATATCTGGACAAATCGCCTTAATTGCCTTCTTTGCTGCCTGATGCGCACGAATAACAATTGCATCTCCATTTTCGGAAGCTCCAGATACAAAGTTGGCTGGCTGAGGTGTACCAAAGACCTTGGCATTTTCCATAGCTGTAAGCTTCATGCGCTCCATTGGATTATTCAGGTTCAGTCCTACCTGTACCTGGCCTTCCATGGAATCTGTCTTTCCCTGCGCTTCCTGTGGTGCTGCCTGTGCTGCTGCCATCTTGGCCATCATCTGCTTCTTAAAACGCTCCATAAGGGCACCAATCTGCAAGCGCATATTGGCTTCGTTGATGGTGCATACATACCGTACTTCATTCTTGATATGCTCGGTCACATAAGACACATAGTTCGCAAACAAATCAACTACTGCTTCATTTTCCCATCCGCCTTCGCAGATTAACCACTTTGGAGAAGTAAAATGGTGCATGGTCACGATTGGCTCAATTCCATATTTTTTACAGCAGGCAATCACATCCAGATAGTGCTGCATTTCCTTCTCATCGAACTTTCCCTTTTCTGGCTCAATACGCGCCCACTCAATGGAAAAACGATAAGCATTGAGCCCTGCCTTTGCCATCATGGCAATATCTTCCTCATAACGGTTGTAGTGATCACATGCGTCAAGAGATGGCTCCACAAACTGTGTGTACTTCATCTGCTCCATTGCCCAATAATCGCTGTGTACATTGTTGCCCTCTACCTGATGTGCGGCGGTAGAAGCGCCAAGCAAAAATCCCTTTTCAAACTTACGCATACTGTTGTCCTTTCCTCTGCAAACATCGTTTTAGAGAGAATAACTTCCCTCCGTCAATACCTGTAAATCTTCTCCTGGCAAGAGCACCTTGGCCTTCACATTGCCAGGAATGACAATCTCATAGTGTACCTTTCCTTTCTCACCTTGCGCAAAGCTTACGCTGACGCGACCATACTTGGTCTCCACCCAAGCAGATGCCGATGGAAGCAAATCGCTCACATGTGGCGCAATCAAGATTTCATCTTTCTCCACATGAATTCCACAGATATCCTGTAACATCCAGCCCGCAATCGCGCCCTTAGAATAATGATTTAAGGATTCATGAGGCACATTGTTTTCATCAATTCCGTTCCATACTTCCCAAATGGAAGTTGCGCCCTTCTTCACTGCATAGAGCCAGCTTGGGCAGGTATCCTGAAAAAGCAAACGATAGGCGGTCTCCTCATATCCATAGGCGGTCAACACGCTGCAAAGAGATGGCGTCGACAAAAATCCAGTATTCAAATGATACTGATTGTTCACTACAAGCTGATTCAAATCTGCCGCCGCCATTGCCTTCTCATTTTCATCAAGCAAATCAAAGGTAATGGCACGAATCAGTTCCGCCTGGCGATTGGTTTCAATTTTTCCATCCACCACCGCAATATGGCGGAAGGCCTTTCTTGCATTTTCTGCAACCTTTGCAAATTCTGCGGCTTCCTCCTCGTGTCCCAAAAGACCAGCGATTTCGGATAACAATTTTCCAGAATACGCAAAATACGCGGTTGCAACCTTACCCTGTGGGGTACGCATAGCATTTGTGCTTTCCACATCTGGCTCGCACCACTCGCCATAGTCAATACCCGTTTCAATGGTATATCTACGGTATGGATTACGCTTGAGGCGCTTGACCGGATTAAGTGGCTTTCCCTTCGCTCTTTCCTGCAAAAAGCCATACCACTTTTTCATCATGTCATAGTTTTCTTCCAGAATAGTCAAATCACCCGTATGCTGGTACATGGTATATGGCACGAGAATCACTGCGTCGCCCCAGCCAACAGAGCCTGCAAGAAGCCCTGAGAAAAAGCTTGGCTGATTGTTACGCGGAGCAATATTGGCTACCTTTCCATCTGGGTACTGTGCCAATCTACACTCTCCCAGCCACTTACGTACCACTGGATAGCAATCCATAAGCTGCATACCTGTATCGATGAAGACGCCCATGTCTCCGGTCCAGGCAGCACGCTCTCTGGTCGGGCAGTCCGTAGGAACATCACAAAAATTGCCCTTCATACTCCACAAACAGTTTTGGAAGAGGCGGTTTACCCTCTCGTCGGAGCAGGTAAATCCTGCCGTCTCTTTCATATCAGAGTAAACTGCAATGGCCTCAATTTCGATGGTGTAGGGATCCACATCACCCTCAATCAGGGCATAGCGGAAGCCCCAAATACTAAACTTGGTCTTATAAATATTGTCGCCCTCTGTGCAGGTATATACCACCTGCTGTCTAGTGCCACCCTCTTTGTGACGCTTACGATCCTGGAAGTTCTCCTGGGTAAAATTGCCCTGCTCATCCAAGGTTTCCCCATGGGTAAGAAC
>JAZQQA010000192.1:0-3203 GCA_045628825.1 Agathobacter sp. | reverse complement strand
TCCAGTTTATTCGTGAGTTGTCATTAAAGTGCCAGAACAATGGCATTGTTGTTTCCGTTGATAATTATGTTCCTACCGCCTATACCGCTTTCTACCAGAGAGCAGAGCAGGCCAAGTTTGCGGATTATATTGTTATCATGGCATATGACGAGCATTACCGTGGAAGCGAAGAGGCTGGTTCTGTTGCTTCCCTTGGTTGGGTTAAGGAAGGTGTGAACAATACCTTACTTGAGGTTCCAGCAGACCAGATTATTCTTGGAATGCCATTCTACACCAAGGTATGGTGCAAGCAGTATGATGCAGATGCTTCCGATACCGAAGTAAAATACAATCTGACCTGTAAGGATTACGGCATGAAAAATGCCTATAACACGGTAAATGACAATAAGGCAGAGGTGACATGGCTTTCTGACATGGGACAGCACTATGCAGAGTGGACTTCCGGCAAAGACATTTACATGGTTTGGTTAGAGGACGTGGATTCCTTAGAACAGCGCCTGATGCTTATGGATGAGAAGAAGCTCGCTGGAGCAGCCTTCTGGAAGCTTGGTTTCCAGACCTCAGACATCTGGGATACCGTAATCAAGTATATCAACTAATAGCAAAATGATTGCAAAAAATAAGACTTAGGAAATGAGTGCTCTCAAATCCTAAGTCTTTTTTTGTTTCATTTAATACCAAATAGACCCTGTTCCATACTCCTTCATTGCGTTGATGAAACACTCTGCAATGCCATAAAGCCTTGCGGTCTGTACATGGTTTTGCTTTCTGGCCTCTGTGTCTTCGCCCTCCTGCTGCTCCTTTCGAAGGTTGCTAGCGGCACCAAAGGTTTCTAAGGATAAATCCTTTACATATGCCACGTGCAAGTCCACAGAATCCTCCCCCATGTCGTTAAATAATTGCACGAGAGAAGGTAGATTATCTGACAAAAGACGTCTGCTTTCCTCGTCATCCACTGCAATCATACCGCTGATGCGATCATTTTTTGCTTCAAAGCTTGCAGCGATTTTTCCCATAATGCTATCTCGTAGCATAAGGTCCACAAAGCCCTTTTTCTCCTGTCCGCGGATAATCTTAAGGGAAATTCCCGTTACAACACCGTCACTTGTTTCCATTGGAATCACATAATTTTCTTCTCTTGCCTGTGCCTTTCCAAAGAAAAGCGCCTTATTCAGCATGCGAAGCTCTTCCAAATCTCTACTTGTCGCGTCCGGATCCTCGATAATCATAGTCTCCATGGCATGCTCTGCCAGATCTCCCAGCTCATCTAAGGCCTGCGCCATTTCCTCTGGGGTCTTCACGGCCTCACCAAAGCGCTCGAGGACTTCATCCTTCATTGCACGCACCTTGCGAAGCTTCTCTTCTGTCGCCCCTGGCGCTGTCTGAAAGAGACGATTAAACAACTCGTTTGGACGTTGCATATAGAGTTCTGCGGCCAATACGTTTTCTACAGAGTTACTAAAATCCAAACGTGACAAGGTCTCATAGATTTCATCCCTTGCCTGTACGGCCTGCTCAAACTGCGCAAGCTTTTCGTCGTAATAGCCGTTCTCTTCTGGTGCTTCCTCCACCAGTTTGCTTACAAATTCCTCTACCGTCGTATCCTCCCAGCCCTCTTTCATGGCGTGGGCAATACCTGTAGCGGACAATTCTTCCAATGCCTCATTCACAAGGTTTGCGTGGTAGGCAGACAGAATTTGTTCATCAATTTTCTCTGTCTTTACGCTTCCTTCTACCCCTGCGAACTGCTCATCTACCTGATAATCCATTCCCGCCTTCTTCTGGCTACGTACTGCTGCCAGAAGATTACGCATGGTGAGCTCTGCCCCTTGATTCACCAAGGCTCCAATGGCTGCACCATCCGTTTTTTCCACCTGAGCGAAAAGACGATAGATTCCGATATAAGCCTGTCTCTCTTCCTTTGTGATCGCCTTTTTCTGGTCTAAATCATAGAGGAACTTACTGAAACGCTCTTCGTGGCGTCCTGTTTCTTCCTCGATTTGTCGTGCCAGGGCATTGAGCTGCATGAGCGGCATATCTAAAGGATTCTCATTTCGGCGAATCATTTCTAACACGGTATTTGGTGTCAGATTCGCAAAAACACGCTGTACCTCTGCATCCTTTGCCTTCATAAGGGCAATATTCTCTTCGGTTAGCGCCGTCTCATTGTAGGCAAGAATACGTACTGCTCTTCGGTTCTCCTCACTGGTAGAAAGGCCAAGGTCCGTTAGTATATCATCCACATTGCGGAAGGCCGTTTTGATGCTATCCCCAAGGTCTGCTCTTGGCGAAGTCATAAGCTCCTCGTATTTTTCTCCAGCAGCTGCATAGGCACGTTTGCTTGCTTCCCCTGCAGTATGCAGTTCTCTTAGGGTATCCAAATCCTCCGCCAAGTTCAAAATCTTGGCAGGACTATGCTTTAACTCTTCAAGATAGCCGGTTGTTTCCGTAAAAATAGATTGACGAGCTTCTGTAGCTTCAATCTTTGCCCCCGCAAACAGACTCTTTGCAAGGTCCTGCTCTTTTGCCTTTAAATCCTCTACCAACTGTTCAATTGGCTTGGTATCAATGGCTACGCCTCGCTTCATGAGGGACAAATTGGCTTCTGCCGTCATGACAAGACGCGCTTCTTCGAGCTGTCTTTTTGCAGTGACAAGCGCAAGCTCTTGATTCTTTGTCTCTACTACTATTCTGCCGACTTTTCGAAAATTCTGCGCTTCCTCAAGGCCTGCAAGGGTAATTTTTTCCCCTTTTTCTATCAGGTAGGCAAGGTCTTCTTCTGCAGCGGATGTAAGCACATCCACATAGTGGCGCGCCAAATCCTTCCTACTATGTCCATCTATGAGCATTCCATCTGCCGGACGACTTCCCTCTGTAATGGCCTTTGTAATGGTAGAGAGAAGTGCTGTCACGTCTAGTCCATTTTCCAAGTCAAGAGAAAGATTCTTTAGTTCCTCCAGATAGGTCACGTTCTTTGGGGTCACTGGGACCTGATTCTCAAGCATCCACTTGACCTCGCCCAGATTCTCTTCACTTGGAAGCATACCTGCCTTTGCTAAAGTCTCCTCAATAGAACCACGAAGCTGTGAAAATACCTCCTCTTCGATGGCACTTCCTGCATTCTCTGTTGCACTATGCTCTGACTTATATAGATTTCCAATGCTTGGTGCAAGATCATTGCAAAGAAGATAGGTAAGAGCGCT
>JAZQQA010000191.1:0-5683 GCA_045628825.1 Agathobacter sp. | reverse complement strand
TTCAGGCCCTTCTTGAGGCAGTGCGCCGCCCAGGAATACAAAGAAAAAGACGCCCGCAATTTGCGAGCGCCTTTCCTATCAACAAAACATTCCTACAAAAGGAGTGTTCCCCTCTATTTTATTCCTGAACGCGACGTGCTTCAAGTTCCTTATAAATTTCAGGAAGCTTATCCTTTGATAACTTATAACCAAAAGCAAGAAGTGCAAACATGATTACAAGCACAATTGCTGGAATCAAGGTAGACATATCATAAAGTCGTGTCACAACATCAGTTGTCTGTGTGGTTGCATCAACATTGTATCCGATGGTTGCAAGAATCACTGGAACACCAACACCAGCAAGTGTCTGACCAAGCTTTCTTGTAAATGAGAATACTGCGTAAGTAGTACCCTCTTCACGACGACCAGTCTTAAGCTCATGGTAATCAATCACGTCTGTTACAAGTGCCCAAACCTCAAGGATCAAGAAGGTCTGACCTGCTCCTGAAAGAAGAAGGAGAATCATGAAGATGGTTGGGTTGGTAACAATTGGTGTGAACTTCAGAGCATACATTGCAAAATTGATAATTGCTGCAAAAAGCATACCAAATGCACAAAGCTCCTTCTTACCAAACTTGCGAACCAACTTACCAATGAATGGCAAGAATGCTGCCATTGGAAGATAGGTTGCAACGGTAACGATACTATAAAGACCTGGCTTCTGGAAGAAGTTCAGGAACAAGTAGTTATAGGTGGTCTGTGTGTACATCTGGAATGCAATAAGGAGCATAGATGCAAGGCTTAAGAAAATGAATGGTGGGTTCTTAAGCAAGTCTCCAACGGTACGAAATACATGCATGTTACCGTCCTGCTTCTGCTTTGGAGGTACCACAATACGCTCCTTGGTTCCCTTGAAGTGAAGACCATAGATTCCTACAGATACAACCGCAATACAAAGAACTGCAAAACCAAGCTTTGTTGGGTCAAGAACCTTGGTGGTGGTTCCATCTGGATTGACCACTGATGAATAAACAAGAAGTGGGAAAAGAATCATAGATGGAATATTACCAAATCCAGCACCTACGGAACGCCATACAGAAAGTGATGAACGCTCCATTGGATCATCCGTAATAACAGATGCCAGTGAACCGTAAGGAATATTTACACCTGTGTACATCATACCGTAGAGAATGTAGGTGATGTATGCGTAAATCAAATACTGGTTGGTGGTAAATCCTGGAATCTTCACAAACATAAGCACTGCTGCTACTGCAAGTGGAATTGAACACCAGAATACGTATGGACGGAAACGTCCGTGCTTGGTTGGTTTACGTGAATCAATGAAACCACCCCAAATTGGGTCATTGATTGCATCCCAAATACGTGCAACCAGCATCAAGATGGTAATCTGCGCAAGTGGAATGTGTAAACAGTTGGTATAGAACATCGTTAAGTAAGATGAAATCAGTGAGAATGTTAACACACCACCGAAGTCACCACAGGCATAGGCCATTTTTTCTTTGGTCGAAATGCCATGAGTTGCTTGCTTCTCATTCATTATAAAAATCCTCCCATAAATGATTAACTCTTTTAATCAATTCCTATCATACATGATTTTCTTGGAAAAATCTATGGTTTTTTTGTTCTATTTTCACAATTTCCGAATTTAAATCAGCGAAAAAACATGATAAAATAACAAATATAGTGTGTATTTTTCCAACAATTTTGGAAACGCAAAAATTACGAGGTATCTACATGTCAGAGTTTACAGTACTTTCAACGAAACTGGGGCAAGTGAAGGGTGTGGCCTTTGAAGACTACGATGCTTTCTATAGCATCCCTTTTGCCACTGCAAAAAGATATGAATATGGGAAAAATATTGACTCTTGGGAGGGGATTTTGGACGCAACCACCCATGGAGCGGTCATGAGTCAGTACCGTCAGTACCATCCGCACCTAGATGTGCCAGAGCGTGCGTTCTATTACAAGGAGTTCCGCCAGGACATTGATTTCCAATACGATGAAGACGCATTGAACCTAAACATCTTTAAGCCAAAGGATAACGGAAAGCATCCTGTCCTTGTCTTCATTCATGGTGGTGGCTTCAACTCCGGCTCCAACTATGACCACGCCATCCAGGGACAGGCTTACGCGCAAAAAGGCATCATTTTTGTCAGCATCCAATACCGCGTAGGGCCATTCGGATATTTTGCCCACGAAGAAATCAAGGATGCATTCGGCAGAGAAGGCAACTTCGGACTGGACGATCAGTTCCTCGCGATGACATGGATTAAAAATCATATCGCCGACTTTGGTGGTGATCCAGAAAACATTACTGTCATGGGTCAAAGCGCCGGCGCCATTTCCATCCAGTTCATGTGCTTAAATGCCAAGTGGAACGGCCTCTTCCATCATGCGATTATGCTGTCTGGCGCTGGTGCCTTCCCATCCTTTGCACAGCCAAAGCCTGCAGCGGATACAAGAGCCTATTGGCAGGACGTCATTGAGACCTCAGGCGCTAAGAGCTTTGCAGAATTTAAGGCCATGGATACCAAGCAGATTCTAGATGCATGGGAAGAGGTCCGTGCACGCAGAAAGGACAATTCCTACAATGCGATGCCTGTCATCGATGGCTACTTCTTAACGGATACTGTTTCCAACCTCATCCACAAGCCACTGCCCGTGGACTACATGGTAGGAATTACCAACAACGATATGTTTGCCCCTCTTCTTGCCAAGGTAGGCTATGCCTTTGGTAAAGAAAACAGCGCTTTCATGTATTATTTCGACGTGGATGCGCCAGGTGACAACAACAAGGCCTTCCACTCTGCCGACCTTTACTATGTCTTTGGCAGCCAGGCTGACAGCTGGAGACCATATGACGCCAACCATAGAGAGATTTCCCGCATGTTGATGCAGTATATCATCAATTTTGCCACCAACGGAAATCCAAATCTTCCAGGCAAGCAGGACCTGCCTTCTTGGAAAAATGATGGACGTGTCATGCATTTTGTAGAAGATCCAAAGAAGGTCAAAATGGGCCATCCAAACTGGCTAAAGCTGACCTATCACTGGTTAAAAATAGGAGATCCAAAGTAATGAAATTCAAGCATCAATTCATACTAAAAGAAAAAAACGAAAGCTCCCGCACCTACCGTGCAGATCAGTCTACTGTGCGCCTAGATTTCATGGAACATATGCTTCGTGTGGCAATTCTAAGAGACGGGGAGAAATTGACCCCAACCTATACCGTACGCCCACGCGTAGAAGCTGACCCAGGAGTTGGCGAAGGACTATCCATTTTCCCCAGAGAAGGGCGCGATAAATTAAGCACAGAGGGATTTGTGATGGCAAGTCCAGACATCACAGAGGATGACAAGACTGTATGCATCCTCCTGGATGGGCACAAGATTTCCATTGATTTGTTCAACTTCAAGATGCAAGTTGAAAACGCAGATGGCATTCTCTACCACGACAGAGACTACATCTCCTATAACTTCGACCATGAGCTTGGGGATGGAAGCTGTCACTACATTACAAGAGAAGGCGATGAGCACATCTTCGGACTTGGTGACAAGACAGGCGCCATCAATAAGAACAAGCGCAGATTCCGTATCGCCGCAAGCGATGCCATGGGCTTTGACTCAGGATCATCGGATCCTCTCTACAAGCAGCTTCCATTTTATATCTGCGAGAATTCTGTGGGAAGCTTTGGTCTCTACTACGATACCTACAGCAATGGCGAGATGAACTTCGGTTGTGAAATCAACAACTACTATGCGCCATATAAGTATTTCCGTTGCGATGAAGAGAATCTGGTATTCTACCTTATCTTTGGTAGTGTTCCTGAGATTTTACAGCGTTTTTCAGCTATGTGCGGTCCACTCATTTTGCCGCCAAAGTGGTCCTTTACCTACAACGGCAGCACCATGAGCTACACCGATGCAGACGACGCGGATGCACAGCTTCGCGGCTTTGTGGATTTATGTGAAAAGTATGGCATTCACGCAGGTGGCTTCTATATGTCTTCTGGCTACACCCAAATTGGAACCAAGCGCTATGTCTTCCACTGGAACACGGATAAGATTCCTTCTCCAGAGGATTTGGCAAAGTATTATAAGGAGCATGGCGTGGACTTTATTCCAAATGTAAAGCCTGCTTTTTTGGTGAACCATCCTCTTTACGAGAAGATTGCAAGCAAGGGGTGGTTCCTTCACTATGCCGATGGCACACCAGCCATTTTTCCATTCTGGGATGACTATGGCAGCTACCTTGACTTCACCAATCCAGAGGCATTTTCCTTCTGGAGAGATTGCGTAAAAGAGCAGCTCATTGATAAGGGCTATGAAAATATCTGGAACGACAACAACGAGTATGACATCGTAGACAAGGAAGTGCTGGCTCACGGATGGGATGGTGAGATTCCAGCCCACCTCATTCGTCCACTCTTCTCCTTCCTCATGACTATGGCAAGCCTCGAAGCCCAGGATTCATCCATCCGCACCATGTCCGTATCCCGCTGCGGCATCGGTGGCCTTGGACGTATTGCATCTACCTGGACAGGTGACAACAATACCAGCTTCCCAGAGTTCCGCGGCAATCACCATATGGCCATGACCATGTCCCTGTCTGGATTCTATAACTTCGGTCAGGACATCGGCGGCTTTGCAGGACCTTGTCCAGATGTAGAGCTTTTTATGCGCTGGATTCAGTATGGAGTTTTCACTCCACGCTATACTCTGCACTCATGGAACCCAGATGGCTCTTCTACCATGCCATGGCTCTATCCTGAGAAAATGGATAGTGTACAGAAAATTTTTGCGCTTCGCCAGGCCTTGGTTCCATATATGTATAACGAGATGTATCGAAGTGCTTGCAAGAACGAGCCAATCATCTATCCTGTTTTCTTAAAGGAACCTGGATATGACATCGAATCCGACATCTTCTACTGTGGCGACAGCATCCTTGCTGCCCCTGTCTTTGATGAGGGCGCAACCAGTGTCACTGCTCTGTTGCCTGAGAACAATGGTGGCTACTATGCTTGCGGTGCGGATGACTTGCTGGGTTGGGATTATTACGAGAGTGGCGCTTCGGTTACTGTGGAGTGTACCATGGATGAGCTTCCTGTCTTCTTCGTGAAGGGTGGTTCCATGATCCCTTGGGCAAATGATGCCTTTGATCCACGTGTCCGTGATTTGGATGCAATCGATTTTACCATCTACCCACTCGAAGAAGGCACCTTCACCTGGGAATATCTGGACGATGACGGTGTAAACTGGCTCACGCCAGATAACCATGAAGTGATTGTATTTACCGTGACCTGCGACAAGAAGACAGTTACCGTTTCTGCTATTGGAAAAGTAAGCGGCCAGCCAATCAATTTGTCGCAGATGCATCTGCAGCTCGTAGACCAGGCAAAGCGAAAATTAGTACTTGTGTAAAAGGGGAGTAATACTATGACCAAAAAGCAACTTGCGCTCGAAGTCATCGAACGATTAAAAAAAGAATATCCTTCCAGTGATTGCACTTTAGACTATGACGAAGCATGGAAACTTCTTGTATCGGTCCGCCTTGCAGCTCAGTGGACAGATGCTAGAGTCAACGAAATCGTACCTGGACTTTTTGCAAAATATCCTAGCATCGAAGCCCTTGCAAAGGCTCCAGTAGAGGACATCGAGGAAATCGTAAAACCATGCGGTTTTTA
>JAZQQA010000190.1:0-4643 GCA_045628825.1 Agathobacter sp. | reverse complement strand
GCTGCAGTTGGCTCGTTGATGATACGCTTTACATCAAGACCTGCAATCTTACCAGCATCCTTTGTAGCCTGTCTCTGTGAGTCATTGAAATATGCAGGTACAGTAATAACTGCCTCTGTAACCTTCTCACCAAGATAGCTCTCTGCATCTGCCTTAAGCTTCTGAAGAACCATTGCAGAACTCTGCTGTGGGCTGTAATCCTTACCATCAATGGCTACCTTGTAATCCTCACCCATATGTCTCTTAATAGAAGCGATTGTCTTATCAGCATTGGTAACTGCCTGACGCTTTGCTGGCTCACCTACAAGACGATCTCCGTCCTTTGTGAAAGCAACAACTGAAGGTGTTGTTCTTGCACCTTCCTGGTTAGCGATAACGGTTGGCTTTCCACCTTCCATTACAGATACACAGCTGTTTGTAGTTCCTAAATCGATACCAATAATCTTACTCATTTTATTTTCCTCCTGATTGAAAAATCATATTGTTTACTTAATTAATATTTGATCACATATTGTGAAAAAATCGAATTCATCTGGAAGTCGCTTCACTTAAGAAACAACTGCCACCATACTATGACGTACAACGGAATCCTTATACATGTAGCCCTTCATCAAATCCTGTGCTACAATGCCTGATTCGTACTCATCACTCTCTACCTGCATAACTGCGTTGTGGAAATCTGGATTGAATTCCTTTCCAACTGCTTCAATTGGTGTTACGCCAGCAGCCTCAAGCTCTGTCATGAGCTGACGGTAAATCTTATCCATTCCAACTACGAAGGCATCTTCCTTCATCTCTTCTGGAACAGCTGCAAGTCCACGCTCGAAATTGTCAACCACTGGAAGTACCTTCTCAATGATGGTTTTTGCTCCCATATCAAACATCTGAGACTTTTCCTTCTCCGTTCTCTTACGGAAATTCTCGAACTCAGCCATCTGTCTCATGACGCGATCGGTCAACTCTTCGATCTGCTCATCCTTCTTATCCTTTTTCTTTGCCTTGCTCTTCTTTTCCTTCGCAGGCTCCTCTGCTTCTTCTGTTGTAGCCTCTGCCTCGATTACTTCCTCTTCTACTGTCTCTTCTACAACTTCTTCTACAGTCTTTTCTTCTGCCATGTTCTAATCCTTTCTATTGCATCTTTGATTGTAGGCAATCATCAATGCTTTCCTGTGAAAATTCCGTCCAGCTGTACCTTCAAGGTCTTTAAGCTGTCTACGACCTTCTCATAATCCATACGCTTTGGTCCCACAATTCCAATGGTTCCTTTTACGCCATCCCCAAGTTCATAGGTTGCAGTCACAACACTACAATCTTTCATGGTCTGAATTGGAGATTCATCACCTATATATACCTGAATGCCTGTCTCTTCATGATTCAGTGATTCAGTGACCAGACTTGCTAATTCCTGCTTCTCTTCAAATGCAGATAAAAGAGATGTTACACTGCTTGTATCCGAAAGCTCTGGATACTTCAAAATGTTGGTAGCTCCACTTGTGTAAATCTCAAGGTCCTCGCTTTCGCTTAACTGTGCAACCAGTGTATCAATCACCTCGGAAACCACTTCGCTGTAGGCACCTGCCTTCTCCTTTAAAACAGCAATGGTTGCAAGATTGATTTCCTGAATAGAAAGCCCTGTCAAAGTACTATTTAATAAGATGTTCAGTTTTAACAATGTCTCATTGTCAATTGGGGTTGCAACCTCAATCAACTGATTCTTAACCACATTGCTATTAAGCATGACAACTGCCAAAAGCTGTGTCTCATCGACGATAGAAAGCTGAATGAATTTAATCTTATTATTCACATAGGACGGAGCGCTGATCAGTGTTGCATAATTGGTATTGGTTGCCAGCAGCTTTGCAACCTGCTTCAGTACCTGCTCCATCTTCTCTGTTCGCTCAATGACAAATTCCTTCATCTCAGCAACTTCGCGATCCTTCTCTGCCATAAGGTGGTCTACGTAAAAACGATAGCCCTTATCAGAAGGAATACGGCCAGCTGAAGTATGTGGCTGAACGATGTAGCCCAGTTCCTCAAGATCTGACATCTCATTTCGAATAGTCGCAGAACTCAAATTCAAATCGGTGTACTTCGAAATTGTACGAGAGCCAACTGGTTCTCCTGTCTCTAAATAATTTCGAATAATCGCATCTAAAATTTTCGTTTTTCGTTCACTTAACTGTTCTGTTTCGCTACTCATTTGATGCCCCCATTCGCTTTCTTTTTATTATTAGCACTCAACAAATACGAGTGCTAACATCTTCTGATAATAAAATAGCACCGGGGTGTTTCTTTGTCAACACACCGGTGCTCTTTTTATACTTTATTTAGAATTATTATCGCTTACCCTTATCGTATGGAACACCCTCTGCCTTAGGGGCTCTAGACTGCTTTGAAGTAAAGATCAAAACAACCAGGGTAATTACATATGGAAGCAAACGATAGAGGTTTGAGCTGATACCAATTTCTGCCAACCAGAAGACGCCATCTCCATTGATATCCAGGGTAGAATAACAAGCTGCAATACACTTGAAGAAACCAAAGAGTAATGCACCACCTGCGATATTTAATGGCTTCCAGTTACCAAAGATCATAACTGCAAGGGCAAGGAAACCGAAACCAGCTACGGTACCATTTGCAGAACAGTTCGCTGCAGTAAGCGCATAGGTAAATCCGCCAAGTCCTGCAAGGAAACCAGAAATCATAACGCCCGCATATCTCATCTTCACTACGTTGATACCAAGAGAATCTGATGCCTGTGGGTTCTCACCACAAGAACGAAGTCTAAGACCGAACTTGGTACAGTAGAGTAAAACTGATAATACAATGTAAATAAGAAGACAGATATAAGTTGCAAGATAAACCTTAACGAGGAAGGTTTCTGCAAAAAATCCAATTTCCTGGGTTCTCTTAAATCCATAAGTACTTCTCTTAAGCATAAACCAGCTTGCAGAGTCACCAGTTGCCATCTGTAAAGTGTTCTGGTTGCAAAGCACACGAATTAAGAAAAGAACAAGGGCTGGTGCAAGCATGTTGAGTGCTGTACCACCGATGGTCTGGTCTGCCTTCAAGTTAATTGCTGCAAAAGCAAGAAGCAATGAGAAAATCATACCTGACACAGCAGCGACAAGCATTGCAAGTAATGCGAGTCCCTGAAGCTTACCGGTAGCATTCGCTTTGATTGCCTCATCATACTTACCAGTCTCTTGCATAACACGAACAAATAATACACCTGTAAAGGCGCCAAAAATCATGATACCTTCCAAAGCAAGGTTGATAACACCGCTTCGCTCAGCGAATACACCGGCAAGGGCAACAACCATCAGTGGAACCATGTAAAGTAATGTTTGCTGAATTAATGTAGACATTATTCCTTGCCTCCTTTCTTGCTTCTCTTGTCAATCCAAAGACGAATCAGAAGTGAGAATGCAGACATATAAACAATTACTGCAATAATAACATCACTGATGTACTCGTTGAATGGAGTCAGATTTGACAACTGTAAACCTACGATATTGAGGGCTGCCATGAAAATTCCGGTAAAGATAACTGCGATTGGGTTATTCATACCAAGAAGTGCAACTGGAATTCCATTGAAGCCAACTGCTGGCAGTGACTGGTAGGTTGACCAGAAGAACTCTGTGTTTCCACTTAAGAAGTATAAAGCAGCACCTGCAGATGCAAGGGCACCTGAAATTGCCATAGAAAGCACAATGTTACGCTTATCCTTGATACCAGCATATTTTGCTGCATGACGGTTCGAACCGCAGGCCTTAAGCTGGAAACCAAAGGTAGTCTTATTCAGCATAACTGATACTGCAATTGCAATTAATATAGCAACAATAATACCGCCATTTACCTGAGAGCCTGCAAAAAGCTTATCCAGACCAAGCTTTGCAGTTGCTACACCATTGTGAGCTGTTTTGTATACGTATCCAGTTTTTCCATATTCTTCAATATTACAGAATACAGATCCATCAAATACCCAGGTAACAATGTTAGCAGCAATCCAGTTGGTCATAATGCAAGCAATAACTTCATTGATATTAAAGTATGCTTTTACAAGGCCAGGAATTGCTCCCCAAAGAGCACCTGCTACTACAGCAGCAAGGAATGCTAAAATCCATACAATCCATGCAGGGCATGCAGTTGTTGGAATTGATAATGCTACCATTAAGGAAGCCATAGCTCCCATTAGGTACTGTCCTGGAGCACCAATGTTAAACAGACCTGTCTTAAATGCAACGGCAACTGAAAGACCTGTCATAATAAGTGGTGTTGCACGGAATAACATGTTACCAAGGTTTGCAAGGTTAATACCAAAGCTAAGTCCACCAGTAGCATTTCTTCCGGTACTGAACAAACCAAAGAAAATCAAACGGAAACCTTCCCAGGTTCCTTTTGTAGAAATGGCTCCATTTGAAAAGCCTGTAATCAATACGGCGATAGCACCGATTAAAAGTCCAATCAAGATAGAAATCAAAGATGCCATAGCGCTCTTTGTGCCATCCTTCTTAAGCCAAGCACTCATTTTACTTTTCATCGGTCTCACCACCCTTCTGTCTCTTAGCTCCAGCCATGTATAGACCAAGTTCCTGTGCATCGGTTGCCTTTGGATCTAATTCTCCAACGATCTCACCTTC
>JAZQQA010000189.1:0-5317 GCA_045628825.1 Agathobacter sp. | reverse complement strand
CGACATGGCTACGATCCGACTTCTTTGGAATTGGAATGCGTACTGGACATCCATCAGTACAGTAAGAGCATCCGGTACATGGAATGGCAATGCTGGCGTTAATGATATCTGCTGCCTTGTGACAAAGCTGCATCTCCTCTTCCGTAAGTGGAGTAAACTCCTTCATGTAGCTTGTGTTGTCTTCCATCATCTCCATGGTGCCCATACCTGAGAGAACCATCTTAACATTTGGCTGACTTGCTGCAAAACGGATTGCCCAAGATGGGATTGACATAGATGCATCCTGATCCTTAAACATCTTTTCTGCCTCTGCTGGCACCTTTGCAAGAGTTCCGCCCTTCACTGGCTCCATAACAATCACTGGCTTATTATGCTTTACGCAGACCTCATAGCAGGCACGAGACTGGATTGCAATGCTGTCCCAATCCAGATAGTTGATCTGCAACTGCACGAACTCCATCTCTGGATGCTCTGTCAAAATTCGGTCCAAAAGTTCTGCATTGTCATGATAAGAAAATCCCATATGCTTAATGAGACCAGCTTCCTTTTTCTTTGCAATCCACGCAAAGCTATGAAATTGTTCGAACTTCTTGTAATGATCTTCCCCCAGATCATGCAAGAGGTAGTAGTCAAAATATTCGACTCCTGTTTTCTCCAGCTGCTTGTTGAAGATTTCATCCATACCCTCTTCGGTATTGAAGAAGCCACAGTGAAGCTTTGTAGTAATGGTGAAGCTGTCTCTTGGATAACGATCCACAATAGCTGGCTTTACTGCGTCCTCACTCTTGAAGCCGCAATACATCCAGGCGGTATCGAAATAGGTAAAGCCCTGCTCCATGAAATAGTCAACCATAGTCTTTAAGGTCTCAATATCCACGTCCCCATTTCCAAGCATTGGAAGTCTCATAAGGCCAAAGCCTAATTTCTTCTCACCAAAAATATTTTCCATTCCTATTTCTCTCTTTCTACATTTAAATATTCATAGCCACTTCGTATGCGCGCCAAATAACGGTACGAAGATTTCCAATTACGTTGCAATCACCAACTAAGGTTACCTGCTTATTCTCTTCCGGCTTTACCAATGGTGTTGGAATATAACCGGCTGATGCAATTACAGAATCGCAAGCAATCTCAATCGTTTCTCCAGTCTTGGTCTTGCAGACAATCGCGCCATCCTTAACCTCTGCTAAGCTGGTTTCCAGATATACTGGAACTTCATGCAACGCAAACCATTCACGGAGGTAAGACGAATTCGCAAGGCAAACACCCTTCTGCGATACCAAATCATCCTTCATTTCTACGATAATTGGCTCATGTCCCTTGAGGGCAAGCTCATATGCGATTTCGGAACCAGTCAGTCCGCCACCAATGACAGCCACCCTATGTCCGACTTCCTTCTCTCCATTTAAGAATTCGCATGCCTCCACCATCTTCTCAAATCCAGGAATCATACGAAGCACTCTTGCAGTAGAACCAGTTGCCACAATGATTGGAGCATCGCCAAACTGCGATAAATCCTCCACCATGGTATTCAGATGAATCTCAATTCCCATCTGCTCCATCTGGCGCTTATACCAAGCCAAAAGGTCACGCAATTTTCCCTTATAGGATTCTGCGGATGCAGCCACAAAGGTTCCACCTAAATGGTCATTCTTTTCATAAATAACAGGCTCATGTCCACGAAGTTTTAAGACTCTCGCAGTCTCCATACCACCGATACCACCACCGATGATCACGACCTTCTTTGGACTGGTGGTCTTCTCGATGTAATGCTTGTCTGTCTGCATGGTCTCTGCATTGACAGCACAGCGTGCCAAATGCAAGCTATCATGAAGCTCCTGATCATTTGGAACACCCTTATAATGACACATATTAAAGCAACCGCTATGGCAAAGAATACAAGGACGAATATCCTCCTCTCTTCCCTCCATCAGCTTGGTTACCCACTCCCTGTCTGCAAGGAATGGACGGGCAAATCCTGCACCATCGATTTTGCCTGCTGCAATAGAATCTGCTGCCACACGTGGATCCAAGCGACCTGCGCATACCACAGGGATATCCACAAACTTACGAATGTGCTCTACATCCTCCAGGTTACAGTTCTCTGGCATATAAATTGGTGGATGTGCCCAATACCATGCATCGTAGGTTCCGTTGTCGCAGTTAAGCATATCGTAACCTGCATCCTGCAAATACTTGGCTGCCTTCTCAGATTCTTCCAAATCACGGCCAACCTCCACATAATCCTCTCCCGGAAGTGCTCCTTCACGGAAGCCCTTGGTCTTAGACTGAACAGAATAACGAAGGGACACTGGGAAGTCCTCTCCACAAGCCTTCTTAATCGCCTGCACGATTTCTACGGCAAATCGATAGCGATTCTCAAAAGAGCCACCATATTCATCTGTACGCTTGTTGACATACTTAAGGGTAAACTGATCCAACAAATATCCTTCATGAACGGCATGAATTTCTACACCATCCACACCTGCATCCTTAAGCTTCTTTGCAGTGATTGCAAATGCTTCCACATACTCCTGAATCTCTTCCACGGTAAGTGGGCGGGATGGAATCACGTCTGACCAACGGTTAGGTGATTCGGAAGCAGATGCGCAAATCTTATCAAAATTCAGCACTGGCTTGGAAAGCACGCGAAGCACTGGATTCTTGTAAAGCGTCTCCATCATTGGGCTGACGGTAAAGGATCTACCAAATCCAGCTGTCAACTGAATAAACAGCTTTGCCCCTGTCTTATGGAATTCTGGCATCCATTTTGCCAAATCCTTATACATCTTATCATTCTTATGGAGCCACTGTCCGTACATCGGATTACGGATTGGCTGGCAACCAGGCAGTACCAGTCCTGCATTATTCTTCGCAACCTCCATAATAAATTCTGCACCAGCCTTGTCGAAATGATGCTTTTCCATCCATCCAAACAAGTCTGTGCCACCCATAGAAGTAAGAACAATACGGTTCTTAATTTCGCAATTTCCAATTTTCCATGGGGTAAATAATGGTTCTAGTCTCTGATCCATGATGTCTCTCCTCTTAATACCTATACTCTCTATAAATTGGTCTGGTAATCCTTGTTACCATCTCTAAAATACATATTCGCAAAAATGTCATGTCCTGCATCCGTTGCTGGTGCCGGGAAATACACATCTCCCACAGAGGTCCCCTCCACCTTGTGGAATACCTGATTCCAAATCGGACGATCCTCTGTGGTGCTTAAGGTTGAATGGGCAAACTGATTGGTTTTTCCTGCTTCCCAAACATCCGTACATTCGTGAAGCCAATAGCCACCACGGGTAAGCGATCCATGCACACTATAGCTTCCACCCTCGGTTGCCTGCAGCTTTAACGCCTTCAAAATACCAGCACACAAAATCATGCCAGGGATATAATCCAGTGGCACGCCATTTAAGTTCACAGGGTTCTCCAAAGAACCATTACGTACCGACAAGCCTGTAATGTCTTCTGCACATGGCGCCCAGCCTGGACGTTGCTGCCATACTGTATCTGAAAAGCACACAAGAGAACCAAAAATTACGCCAGGATTCATGGCATGAATGTCTGCTTCCGAAAGTCCAAATTTGTCAAGCGCACCATTCTGATATGAGCAAATCACTACATCTGCTTCTTTGATCAATTCCTTGGCTCTGGCAAGGTCATTTACCTGATTGAAATCAAGCTGAATGCTGTTTTTTCCAGCCCAGCCATCCAGTTCCAGCATGGCCTGCTCCTGATGGGTATAATTGCCACGACGAATCATAAGCACATCTGCTCCCTGCTCTGCCAGCAATCTGGTACAAGCCGGTCCTGCAATGATATGGGTCAAATCCAAAACCTTAATTCCAGAAAGTGGTCCCTTCTTGGCATCCGCCTGTCCGAAGCGCTTCACCTCTGCATCGCCGGTTTTTTCTACGCGATAAAGTGGCATCTCACAAACCGCCTTACCAACCTCCATAGCTTCCCATTCCTTACGGTCACGAAGCATACATCCACATGCCCCATTGGCAAAGGTAGCTTCCTCAAGCTCCAGAGCCTCCCACTGCTTTACTGCTGCCGCCGTGAGCTTCTTGTCCCCATGCATAGAGCCAAACACAAACTTGTCTGGATCCTTCTTGATTGGAAGAGTCTCCATCATGCGACGCTTCTGGGACTCATAATAGACATGTGCAGAGAACTTACGTCCATCCTTGGTCTCATACTTGTAAAAAGAACCATTCAAGGCATTGTCCACACGAATGGCAGAATCGTAACGAGATTTCACAAATGCCTTATTCCCCTCGTAGGCACTCATGTAAAGTCGAATAACCTGCAATCCCGCAAAGCCCACATCACAAACCACCGGCGCCTCACTCTTGGTTCCATTGCGAAGGTCACCAAACTCTCTTGCAAGCACAGCGTCTAAAGCCAAAATAGATGCTGCTGGTCCTGTCTGTAAAACCTTCTCCTCCTCAAAGAGACGATTCACCGCCTTCATGCGAAGCTTCAGCAACACCGCCTTAAGCACTCCCGGAAATGGATTGTGGGTAAAGCAGGCACGCTTCATCTGCGCCTGTCTGCCCTCGTACACATTGAAAATAACAGGAGTAGAGGGATTTTCCCCCAACTTCTGTAGTAGGTCTTCATAACAGACCTGGGCTTGTAAGCCCTTCTCCCCTAATACACTCATTTGTTATACCTTCCTCTTCTTATTATTTTTCTATCAGTTTTCCCTACATACGTAGCAGAATCTGCCATACGATGTAGAGCACAATGATATGTCCTGGGTAAAATGCATAGCAGAAATACTGGAACCACTTCTTGTGGTAGCCCTGCTTGCCGGAATACAGCCAGATTGGAATCAAGGCAAATACCGCAAGTCCATCCTGCACAATTTCAAAGTTATGTCCAAACAATTCCACGTTGTAGTAGTAGCCGCCAATCACCTCGTAATAGAGGTAGAACAAAATGAGGGCTTGTCCCACATAACACCACCACTTCTTATGGCGGAGGAAGTAGAATACCAAAACAGTAAGTACGCCGACTCCGTAGTAGTCCACCATAGTAAGGTATCCCACAGCCAGTCCCAGAATAGATAAAAGTACGCTAACCAAAATGGTAAGCCAAAGCTTGCCCTTTGCCTTTACCTTCTCGATTGCAATGATAATAAGAAGGGCTATGATAAAGGTCCAAATGACATTCTGGTGGAATGGATAAAATGGCATGCCACCATACATAAGGTCAAACGGTACCTCCGATACCACGGCACAAATCAAAAGACGAAGCAAATATTTCTTGATATTGGATGTATGGAAGTAGCCTTCTACAA